>CAKZXL010000265.1 GCA_937883885.1 uncultured Aquincola sp.
CCAGACGCGGCGCACGGTGGTTGCACCAACGCCCAGATGCTCGGCCAGCGTTCGCGTGCTCCAGTGCGTGGCGTTGATCGGCTTGTCCTACAGCGTGGCCTGCACGATGCGCGACTCCATCTCCGCGGTGATCGTGGCCGGCCGGCCGCTGCGAGGGGCGTCCTTGCGCAGCGCATCAATGCCACCGCTGAGGAAGCGCTCGCGCCACAGCGCGACCTGGCGCCGATCCAGGCCGGCCTCCACTGCGATGTCCTTGTTTTGCCGACCCTGCGCTGCCAGCAGCACGACCAGCGCCCGCTGCTGCAGCCGAGCCTGCACCGTGCGGCGCTTGGCCAGCACACGAAGCTCCCGCTCGGTGTGCTCATCCAGTTCAATCGTCTTGGCTACCCGCACTGTTCCAGCCTCCTGGAGGGTCTGAGTATGCCGGCGGCGATAAGTTCTACAAATTCACGCGCACTGCACTAGAAAACGTCCACGTCGTTCGCTGGCTTGCCCGGTTTCAGAAGGACTATCTACAGCAGCTTCAGCTCGTTGCCGAGATCAAGCGTCTACCATCAGAGTAATAGCCTCGCAGGCGTCCGGCGAACGCGTCTTGAGACGGCTCGGCAGAGCGGCACCTATCGTCTACCCTAAGCCTTTGTCTTGTTAGATGAACCAGCCCTCGCAGGCGATGCGGTCCTCAGTCGCCGCATTCCTTGCGGTACAAGGATCGACCATGAGTGCCATCGAGTTTCTCAAGCATCACGTTCCCGACTACGCCGCGCTGAATCTAGAGGAGCAGACGGCGATCACGGAGTTCACTTTGCTATGGAGCGCGATGGAAGGGCTGCTTCTCAAGGGGAATGCCAATCCGACGTCGCTAGCCAATAAAGCCATTGAAATGGATCAACACGGCGGGATCGATATCGCGCCGTATCAGGCGCCCCTGGCGTACTTCCGTGCGCGGTACTTCGTGAACGGTACCTTCAACCATCGCTTCGACAACCTCCGCTTCAGAGGGAACGATCGCCAGGAACTCGTGGAGGAGGTGCTGAGCGGCAAGAAGACGGATCAGGTCAGCGTGCTCACCGCGCTGCTGCTCATCGTCTACAGGCTTCGCAACAACCTCTTCCACGGCGAGAAGTGGAAATATGGCATCAAGGATCAGCAGAGCAACTTCGAGGCGGCAGCCGACGTTATGAAGAGCATGCTCGATACGCCTCGAATCATCTGACGTGATGCCATAGCTTGCCTACGATCACATCCGGGCACCGGATCAAGAGACTCGGGGTAGGGATTCCACTCACTGTTCAGCCAGGATTCGGCCTTCGGCCTCGGCTCTAATCAGACAGGGTTTGACAAGCTGTTCGGAGGCGCTTGGTGGTCCCGGTTTCATCCAATAATTCCAATGCAAGAACTCGACCGTCGATACCCAAAGCCAAGCAGCCCGCCATCGGCTGGGTCCTGATCTCGCGGGCGGAGGTTGCCAAGGCCGAAGCGCTGCTGAACGACCGGCAACGCGGCGTTGTCGACGAGTTGGGGCTGCTCTCGATCCACCAGGCATTCGCTGATCGGCTGTTTCCCGGCACATCGGTGCTGCACACTCGCCTGAGGTACGCATTGTTCGTGCCCTGGCTGATGCAGACCGCCGCCAAAGCTGCCAACCCGATTCAGAAGCTGGAGCAGTTGGAGTTTGAGCTGACAGGGAGGCTCAAGCTTGGGCTGAGTAAGGCGGCCAGTGAGGACGACACCGGCGTCATCGGCGCGCGCGTGTACGAGAAGGGCAAGCCTGCGGCCCAGCCAGCCTCGTTCTCGTACTGGTCGGCCTTGGCTACATGGGGCATCCTCGGACGCGACCACAAGTACGCGGCCCCCTCGCGCGAATCGGTTCTAGAGGAATTGGGATCGGAGCGCAAAACCGGCTCTGCGGTCGACCTCGATGGACAGTCGCTGTCCACTGGCCCTACGTACTTCCAGGGCCTACCTGCGCCTCCGGCTGCACTGCTGGAAGATCCCAAGGGCGTGACCTTCAACCTGCCGGCCCATGAAAGGCAGTACCTCCGCAACCGACTGAGATCGATCAAAGCGCCAACGTTGGAAGACGAGACGCCGCGCGAGTCATTTCTGGCGGCGCTGGCCCGCAATACGGTGAAGCCGCTGGAGAAGACCGAGCTGTGGGATGACGCGGCAGTCTGCGCCTGTGTTCCGAACGAGGATAAGGACCTCATCGACCTGGCCCGTCACATCTCCGCGCTGGGCGGCATCGTCAGGGCGGTGTATCTCGCCTACGTCGAACAAGCCTGTGACGACAAAAAATTGCTCGCCAGCAGGGTGCATCGCGATCACCTGATCCAGTGCCGCACGGATTGGGGCGCCGAAGCGATGAAAGCCGACCTTGAGAAGCTAGTCGCGGAAAGGTTAGGACTGGAGCACAACAAGCTGTACAAGCTTCTCGAAGCCACGCAGGCTTGGCTCGCGACGTCTGCAGCGCTGCCGAAGGCATCCGTCAGAAAGCAATACGCGGACCTTGAGCTCAACCGCAAACAAGGCAGAGCACGTCTCAGCGGCAAAGCCGGCGCTAGTCAACAGCTGAGACGGTGGGCGCGATCCGGCGAGCGTGCCAGCACGGCAGGCCGGCTCCACTTCCGCTGGCCCAGCGTGAGCCGCTTGATCCGAGACCTCCATGAGTAGCCCCAACAAAGCATCGACGGCAAGCGACGAAGACGACAAGCAGGCCAAGCATCTCCCCACGTCGTCACTGTTGGATGTCTTGACTCCGCCCACCGGCTACATCGTCGATCGCGCGCTGTGCTCGGCTTACTCTGGCCAGTGCGCTGTTCTCGTCGCGATGCTGGCGGCGATGATTCGCCAGGGCACGGCCGAAGGTAAGGGGTCCTCAGACCTCGCGCTCGCACGTGCGTTGCAGAGATTGAAGGACCGAGTGCACTTCCTGGTGCAGCATGGCCGCCTGATTGGGCCGAGGAGCGCAAGCCCGATCCTGAACATGCTCGACAGGTTCGTCGTTCCTGTGAAGTACGACGAGCGCACAGCGTCGTGGCATCCCAAGGTGTGCATCGTGCGTTGCGTGAATCGCAGCAGCGCGAAAGCCAAGCCAGTCTGGCGCCTGTGGATCGGCAGCCGCAATTTCACGAAAGACGAGTCGTGGGATATGGCGCTCTCGCTCACGGGCGAGGCTGACGGCAAAGGCGACGAACTGGCCGGCGTCAATTCGATCACCGGCCTGCTCGCCCAACAGGCCGGCGTTGAAGCGCAATGGATGGAAGCGCTCAAGGAGTTGGGCACGGTCCGATGGCAAGTCCCCGCCGGCTTGCGAATCGACAAGCTGACGCTGTTCACGCATGAAGATTTGACCCGGGACCTGGAGCCGGTACCTGCAAACGCTCGCAGTGTCCTGGCTGTGTCGCCATTCCTCGATGAGTGGGGCGTCAGCAACCTCCTGAGGCTCCTGCCGCCAGCCACCGATCCGTTGAAGAAGCTCAGACTGATCTCAACAGCGGCTTGCCTGTCGGAGATGGCGAAGAAGCATCAGTGTACCCTCGCCCGATACAACCTGAGGTCCCTACCCGAGTCGAGCCAGGACGATCAGCCTGAGGAACTCGTTGAGCCCAGCAATGACGGATCAGATGCTGGCGCGGATGTGGCAGAAAGCCGTGGCCTGCACGCAAAGTTCATCTGGATCGAAACCCCCAAACGGGGGGAGCTGAGGCTGGGCAGCACCAACCTCACAAGGCGTGGATGGAAGCAGAACGCCGAAGTGCTGGCGATCGTGTCGGTGGCGCTCCCTGGCGGTGACTACAGCGAGCAACTGAGAAGCGGCCTGAAAGCCTTCGACGATTTCTGCTCCGAATACGAGCTCGGAGAAGAGGAAGCTATCCCGGACGACGAGATTCGTCGGCAAAGGGAGTTCGACGGTGAGCGTCCAGGCGCGCCACCTTGACCAGGCCGGGACGCGAAGCTACTTGGACGCAGCTGCCGATCCGACGAAGGCGATGCACTCGACGAGGTTGAGCGTGGCCAGCACCAGGTACTTCTCAGCCTCGGTACGCACAGCCCACAGGTCGTGGTCGCCGAGATAGCCGTAGACGAACGCAAGCAGGAAGCGCTCGGCATGCTCGTCACAGAACTGCTGGACGATCTGGGCGACCAACTCAGGCGGCAGCCCCTCGTTGAAGCGCGCACGGGCTGTCAGTCGCTGCAGGCACCCCTCTTGGATGTCTTCAGTAACGACGGGCCACTGGTGACCGCTGCGCTTCATCGCCTGGAACGTGACCAGCAGGACGTGTATCGCCACATCCAACTGCTCCATGGCCACGCCCATGCGTGGCAACACCAGGATCGAGGCGAGCAAGGTGGGCTGCTCCTTGAAGATCTCGTCGGTCAGCGCCACCTTCTGCGCCAGGCTCATCCGCTGGACACCAACGTGGGCCTGCGCGATCACAGGGGCCGTGATCCTTCCCATCGTCACGCGGGCCGCCAGCGGTGCGGCAGCAGTTCTTCGAGACGATGGTGCGGGTGCGTGTGGATGCGCGCCAGCACATCACGCAGGTAGGCCCACGGATCCAGGCCGTTGAGCTTGGCCGACTGCACCAGGCTCATCACCACCGCCGCGCGCTGGCCCGCCAACGCGCTGCCGGCGAACAGCCAGTTCTTCGCCCCGAGCTTCCAGGGCTTGATCTGCCGCTCGATGAGGTTGTTGTCGATGACCACGGCCCCGTCGTTCAGGTGCAGCGTCAGCGCATTCCAGGCGTTGAGGCTGTAGTCGATCGCCTCGGCGATCTTGCTGCCGTCCAGCACCTGCGTGCGCTGTAGCTTCAGCCACACCTCGAACTCCTCCCACAACGGCCGGCTCACCGCCTGGCGGGCCTGCCGGCGCTCGTCGTGGCTCATCTCACTGAAGGCCGCTTCGGCGCGGTAGATCCGAGCCCAGCGCTGCATGGCCTCGGTCGCGACGGCGCTGGCGCTGTGCTCACCGCGGCTGAGCTCCTCGAAGCGACGACGGGCATGTGCGGCACACGCCGCCGACTGGCGCTGCGGGTAGCGCTTGGCGTCCAGCACAGCGTTGTATCCCCCGTACTGGTCCGTGATGAGCGTGCCCTGCCAGGCCGGCTCGGGTACTGGCGGCCCCTTGCCGCCGAGGAAGGCCAGCGGGTACTGCGATCCTCGACCCAGGCAGAACTCGTAGATCACGCCCGGGTGTGGGTCGTGATGGCTGCGCGCCCACGCCCAGACGTAGGCCTTCTTCGTCTTGCCGGCGCCCGGGTCCAGCAGCGGCACCGGTGTCTCGTCAGCATGCAGCACCCGGCAGCCCAGGATGAAGGCCCGGTGCAGCTCATACAGCGGCTCCAGGCTCGCACCGCCCGCGCCACCCCAACTGGCCAGCGTGGAGCGCGGCGTGTGCACGCCCGAGCGCGCGTTGATCGGCTCTTGGCGGTAGTAAGGCAGGTGGTCGACGAAGCGGCTGATCAGCGTGTGCGCCACCAGGCCGGCCGCCGGGATGCCGCCGTCGACGACGTCGGGCTCGGCGGGCTCCTGGTGCAACTGCTGGCAGCACCGGCAGGCCCACTTGCCGTAGATGTGACGGTGCACGAAGAACTTGGCCGGCACGATGTCCAGCTTCTCGCTCACGTCCTCGCCGATGCGCTGCATGGGCTGGCGGCAGTCGGCGTTGGGGCAGTGGGTGTCCTCGGGCTCGTGGCGGTGCTCGACACGCTCCAGGTGTGCGGGCAGCGCCTGGCGCCGCGGCTTACGCGGCGGTGCCTTGGGCGTCTTGGGCGCCTCAGGCAGGCCGCGCTGCAGTTCGGCCAACTTCTCGCGCAGGCTGGCCTCGTCCTCGGCCAGGGCTTCGGCGAACAGCAGCCGCTGCGCGGCGGTCATGGCCTCGGTCTTGGCGTCGAACTGCCAGCGGCGCAACCGGGCAAGCTCGAAGTTGAGCTTGTCGATCTTGGCTTGCGCCAAGGTGAGCTCGCCGCCACGGCGGGCCAGTTCCTGCGCGTCGGCCTTCGCCTGTTGCTGCAGCCGCTCGATCAACGCCGCCACTTCGGCCGGCAGGCTCGTCAGATCAATGGCGGTGGCAACTGCACTGGGCATGCGCAGCATGGTGCCGCATCGAACATCGGCCGCCCATTGGCGATTGCGCTGTCAACCGCCGAGCAGGTCAACGCAGACGCTCAGGCGCGCCGGATCGTGGCCAGCTCACCCAGACGCTGCCAGGGCAGTCCGAGGGTCAGTGCCTCGAATTGCTGGGCGCTCAGTTGCAAGGCCGGTGCTGCCGAGCCCGCCTCGCGGGTGTGCCAGACGAAGCGGCCGGCATGCAGCCGGCGCGTGGCGCACCACACGCCGAAGCCGTCATGCACGAGCAGCTTGATGCGGCTGGCCCGTGCGTTGGCGAACAGGTAGCCGTGGTGGGCGCGGGCCTCGCCGAGTGTGTTGACGACGGCCGTCAGCAACCGGTCGGCGCCGGCGCGCATGTCCTGCGGCTGAATGCACAGCCACAGGGCGTCGATGCGGATCATTCCTTGAGCGCCGTGGCGGCGAGTTCGCGCAGCCAGGCGGCACACGAGTCGGCCTGCGTCGACGGCCAGCGCACGCTCAGCTGCGTGCCGTCCCGGTTGAGTTCGACATGGATGTCGGAGGGAGCGGATGCTGAGGCAAGGTCAGTGGCCGTCGCCTCGGGCGCAAGTGCCACAGGGATGAACTGCAGCGCCGCAGCCGTCGGCATCGGCACGGCTGCCGGCATGGGACCCACGGTCCTCGGTGCAGCCAGTCCGGCACGCTTGATGCCGCGGCCAACCAGCCACTTGCGCACGAGGTTGACGTTCAGGCCGTGAGCCAGCGCGATGGCCGCCACCGACGCGCCGGGTGCTTGGCACTCGGCCAGAACTTGTGCCTTGAACTCGGCGCTGTGCACGCGCCTCTGGGATCTGGGTTGCATAGGTGCCCACCTGTTCGTATTGGTGGGCACCATCGTCACGGGTGCATCAGCGCTGTTCAAGATGGGACGGCTGGACGCTCACGTTCGACGAGGCCCGAAACGCGTTGGTCGTCGACTTCGCTGCCACTCAGGCGCTGCAGGACGGCGCCGCGGTCGTGACCCTCCAGGCGCCGCTGCATCTCCCTGCGGGCGCTCTCCTTCGAGTCGGGCGTATCGGCGACGTACTGCTGCCATGGGACGCCGGAGTCACGAGCTTGAAGCTTCCTGATGCCTCGGCCCATGACAACGGCGATCTCCTGCGTATGGAAGTTGTGATGGGAGACCTGAGGTCAGAGTGGCTGCAGCACGTCCCCTTTGTCCCGAGCCTATCCAGGGACGCCCGTGATGTGCCATTGCTCCATGCCTATCTGGGCATCGATGGCGTGATTTCGCTGCTCAACGACAGCCTCACAGCCGGCGGCAACGGCGGCGGACGCCGGCGGCCGTGGAACAAGCCACACACACCTGGCCCATCCGCTCAGACCATCGCGCTGCTAGGCATCGAAGCGGTGCTGAGCAGCTGGGCGCGCGACAAGGAGTCGCTGAGCGAGACAAAGCGAATTGTCGAGATCGCGCGCAGGTGCGAGGCGACATCCAAGAAGGAGGAGAAGGCGTTCCATCAGCTGAAGGCCTTCCTGACGAGCTGGGATGCCATCGAGCAGGAGCTGGTCAAGCCATGAAACCCAAGCCGTTTCAGGACGCCACTGTCGAGGCCGTCATGCGCGCATTCAAAGGAAGCGGCACGCGCCGATTCCTCGTGGCTGACGAGCCTGGCCTGGGCAAGACGTTGGTGGCGAGACAGGTTCTGTCAAAGCTGTCCGAGAAGAACAAGCTGACCGTCCTGTACGTGTGCGCGAACCAACCAATCGCTGGCCAGAATGTCGATCAGCTCCTGGGCGATCTGCCGCATGGGGAACGACCGCGCGCACGGGCGTCTGCGGATCGCCCCGGCCTGCTACCGCTGACCGACGCGCCGTCACATGAGCGCCTGTGCATCTACTCGCTGACACCCGGGACGGCGTTCTCGGGAGACAAGCGTCGCCACAAGGGGCGGGTCCAGGAGCGTGCGTTCGCCTGTGCGCTGTTGGAACAAGAGGCTGACTCCGATCTGCCTTGGCTGCGGACCACGCTCTCCTGGGGCGCGCGCAACTTTGAAGGCCTGCTCAAGGACTACAAGGTCCAGGTCAAGAACAAAATTCAACCCGTCGATGGATCATTCGCCCGCTTCTTTGATCGATTCTGTGACGCGATGCGCGGATGCATGAACGCGCAGGACCCACTCAGGAACCATCGCGTACTCAAAGACATCGTCGATGCCAACGCGGCTGGCATGCGACTCGACGTCACGGGCTGGTGCCGCAACAGCCTGGCAGCGGCGGCGCTGGGAGAACTCAAGCCTGGCCTCGTCATCTTCGACGAGTTCCAGCGGTTCCGAGACCTTATGACCGATAAGGCCACGGCGCGCGACAGCGCCGAGGCGAGCATCCGCAGCATCCTGACCGCCAAGGGCACCGGGCGACTGTTGCTTCTGTCGGCAACGCCGTATGAAGCATTGCGCCCCGTCGCCACTCCCAAGACGGTCCGTCACGCCGAGCGCACCAATACAGAGGACCCAGCCACGGACAACGACTTCTTTCGGCTGTTGGAGTTCCTGCTGGGCAACCGCACGAAGGAGCAGCGCGGGGCTGTGTTGCAGTCGATCCGGGACGCCTTCAGCATACGAGAGTCCGAGATCCGCCGCGGGGCGCCTGATTCCACGACGGCCAAGGATGCACTCGCGGATCTGGTGAGTAACCTGAGCAGCATCATGTGCCGCACCGAACGTCCGGTGGTATCAGATGCAGAGCTTCACGGCGAGCCTCCATCGATCCCGCTGACGGCGGCAGACATGCGCTCGTTTCGCGCATTCGTGGAATGGGAACGTGGCAAAGCCCACGCCCACTGGGCAGTGCCCCTGTGGATCTCCGTACCGCTGGCCGCCCAGACCCTGGGCAATCGCTACCAATACTGGAAAGCTGGGCGTGACAAGCTGCCTTCGGCAGAACTGACGCTCAAGGGCTCGCACAACTGGCGGCTGCCGGAATGGACCAATGCGAAGGCGCGAGGTCTGCTCGAGGCGTTGCCTCCCGATCGACTCAAGGCGCCGTGGGTGCGGCCGACAAAGCGTTGGTGGCCGCTGGCGGGCATCTGGAGCGAAAGCCAGGGCGACAGCTTGATCGACGGTAAAGCACTGGTCTTCAGCCGCTTTGCCGCCGTGCCTGGTGCGGTGTCGGCCGTCGTCAGCTACAGCGTCGAGGCACACCTGTACGACCACAAGGGCGTACGTGCAAAACCCAAATACCGCGCTGGCGCAAAGCCGACATTCAAGAGCGGTGGGGCCAGTCCCGGGATGTTCCGTCTCTTCTTCGTATCGGAATTCCTGGCGGGGCTTGATCCCCTGAAGGATGGCGTGCCAACCACGCTGGGCGCCGCCCACAAGACGCTGTTCGTTCAGATCAGGAAAGCCTTGCGCGAGCGCGGCGTGGTCTACAACCCGTCCTCGAAGCGCAGGCCGGTCCCGATCGAAGCCTGGCTGGTGCATCTTGCGGCGCACCCAAATGGCAAGCCAGGATCAGCGAGGCAGGCATGGGTCGATGCGGTCGTGGACGAGGAAGGAGACAAGTCCACCCCAAACGTCGTTGGCGCTGCATTCGACGCCTTCCTGTCTCGCGTGCCGAAAGACAGGTTGACCGAGATCACGAAGGCGGAACTCCACGCGCTGGTCAAGCTGTCCCTGAGCTCACCTGCCGTGGTCCTTGCTCGGGCGGTCATGAGGCATTGGCACGATGGAGAGATGCCCCTGAACTGGGACCAGAAGCCCAAGGCTGAGAAGGGCAAGAGTAAGGAGAAGGTCGAGCCGCGCACGCCGCGCGAGCTGCTTCAGCGGCTGGTCATCAGCGGCTTGCGCCGCTACCTGGACCGGCCGTGGTTCGCAGCGACGCTGCAGCGGTCCAAGCGATTCCATAAGGACTTCTCGGACGCGCTGCACGCCGCGGTCATCGAGGGCAATCTGGAGAATGTCCTGGACGAGCACTTCTGGTTCGTGACCGCGACAAACTCGCACTCCTGGCCCAAGCGGCTGCTGGAATTGCAGGCTGCGCTGGCCTTGTCCGGTGGGCGGACGGTTCTGCACGAATCGACCAAGGCAGCAAAGAACGGGTCTCGCGTGCGTTGCAATGTCGCGCTGCCCCTGCATCAAGCCAAAGACGAAGGCAAGGAAGAAGCGCCTCGACCTGATGTCGTGCGGCATGCCTTTAACACGCCGTTCTGGCCGATGGTGCTGACCACCACCTCCGTTGGCCAAGAAGGCCTGGACTTCCACCCGTGGTGCAAGACGGTCGCCCACTGGGACCCGGCGCCCGGCCCCGTCGAGCTGGAGCAGCGCGAAGGACGGGTGAATCGCTATGCCGGCCTCGCCATCCGAAGAGCGCTCGACAAGTCGGTCGACATGGCCGTCGTGAATGCGACAACGGGCAGCCCGTGGACAGCCATGGCAGCCCAAGCCGAGAAGCAAGCCGAGGTCGGCGATGAGTCCGGCGGCATGTCACCGTGGTGGTGCACGCCGGGCGCATCGGCGATGCAGTTGTACTTGCACTGTGCCGGCAGCCGGGAGTCAGCGGTGCGGGTCCGCCTGGAGCGACGTCGCGCGGTCTATCGGATGGTGCTGGGCGCATCCGAGCCTCATTGGCTTATCGATGAGCTCGATGCCACGCAGCCACCGACACACCAGTTGGTTCTGGAGAACTCGTTGGAACTAGGTGCGTGGAAGCTGAAGCAGAAAAAGCAGGCCTAGATGTTGAGTTTCACAAGGTCGTTCACAGCCGGGATCCGAGTCATTGGCGGCTGCTCAAAGATGGCTGAGTGTGGCCGATGCCAGTTGTAGTGATGGATGAAGGGCAGCGGCGCGGCCTCTCGCAGGGCTGAGGAACGGTAGGGCTTGGCGTAGGCCTACTCGCGCAAACTGGTCTGCACGAAGGGGTCGACTATGCCGTTGGTCTTGGGCGTGTAGGGCTTGGTCCGCAGATGCCGGATGCCCAGCGCGGCGTAGGCGAGGTCATAGGTCTCTTTGTAGCCCGAACCGTTGTCGGTCATCACACCTTCGACTCCGACGCCCAAGCTCGCGTAGAAGGCAATCCTTGTGCGGCGCCCCTCCCGCGCCTCCACCCACGCATGCCAGGCGGTTACAGTCGTCAAGCTAGCACGCAAAGCGCGGCGGACAAGGCGACGGGTTGCGATCCAGCAAGCGTGGGGCCCGCGCTGGGACGCAAGGGGGGAAATAGAAGATGGATGTTTTGCGGACACACGAGCAGGTTATCGACGACTACGCCAGCTACATCCAGAGCTTCCTGAACATCGCCGACCCGGCGATTCGGGCGAAGGTCGAAAGCAAGCTTTCTGAGGGACGCCTCTGGCCGGAGCCGCTCCTTCAGTTCAACCCAGCCTACGAATCGGCGGGGACAGTCGAAGCTGTTGCCGCCAACGGCGTACTTCACAGCTCCATCCCCGACATCCTCAAAGGCTACTCGCTCTACAAGCATCAAATTGACGCCATCAGGCTTGGCATCGCCGATCGCGACTTCATCGTGACGTCTGGGACAGGGTCCGGCAAGTCACTCACCTACATCGGCACCATCTTCCATGACCTGCTGAGCCATCCCTCAGAAGGCGGTATCCGCGCGGTTATCGTGTATCCGATGAACGCGCTGATTAACTCTCAGTTCGAGGAGTTCAAGCGCTACAAGGAGAACTACGAGAAGGCGACAGGCAAGTCATTCCCGATCTCCTTCGGCCAGTACACGGGCCAGGAGAGGGATGAGGTGCGAGAGCGTATGCGCGAGAGCCCACCGCACGTGCTGCTCACGAACTACATGATGCTCGAGCTGTTGCTCACCCGCACAGCCGAGCGTCGCATTCGGGACAGCATCTACGCTCGTCTCAAGTACTTGGTGTTCGATGAGCTGCACACTTACCGTGGCAGGCAGGGCGCCGACGTGGCGATGCTCATCCGACGCATCCAGGCTCAGTGCGCAGGCAAGCTGGTATGCATCGGTACGTCCGCCACCATGGCTTCAGGTGACGACCCGGCGCAGCAGAAGACCCAGATTGCTGCTGTCGCCACGGTTCTCTTTGGCCGGACGTTCTCAACAGATCAGGTGGTATCCGAGTCGCTGGCTCGGTCATTGGCTGAGGGCGACGCAGCCCCTTCCGCCGCTGAGCTTCGTTCCGCGGTCGAAGCGGGCATCAAGCCTTCTCCCAATCTGGAGGAGCTCAAGGCGAACCCGCTTGGAAAGTGGCTTGAGAACCGAGTGGCCCTCCAGTTGTCGGCCGGACATCTTCTCCGCGGCACACCGTTGACGCCCTCAGAGGTGATCCGTCTTCTCGTGGCAGACGCCACAGTGTCGGAGCCCACGGCCAAAGCTGCCCTCGACGGGCTGTTGCAGTGGATCAGTCAGATCAATCTGGCCCTCCAGGCCGCTGGCAAGCGTTACACCATCTTGCCCTTCAAGCTTCACCAGTTCATTTCCCAGACTGGGTCCGTCTACACAACCCTCGATCAAGACGAGAACCGGTTCATCACGCTGGAACCGGGTGTCTTCAAGAACGACGACGACAGCAAAAAGCCGATCTTCCCGAACGTGTTCAGCCGCGCCAGCGGGCAAGCCTTCGTTTGCGTCACTCGGGTGGGTGACTACCTGGCACCTCGCGAGTTCAGAGAGTCTAGCGATGAAGAGGAAGGCGGAGAGGACGGCTACCTGATCATCGGCGACGATGTATGGGACGAGCATGAGGACATCGCCTTCCTGCCGGACTCCTGGCTGAATAGGGCGCGAACGGGACCGGACAGCAAGAAGCGGCCCTACTTCCCGATCCGGCTGAACTTCGACGAGACCGGCCGCTGCTCGGAGACCGAGCCGCTGAAGTGGTGGGGCTGGTTCATGCGTGCGCCTTTGCTTTTTGATCCGACGGCGGGCGTCTTCTTCGATACCAAGACCAACGAAGGCACGAAGCTCACCAAGCTGGGCAGTGAGGGCCGAAGCACATCAACGACGATCACGACTTTTTCGATCCTGAACCGTTTGAGCGACGCCGGCTTTCAGGCCAGGGATCAGAAGCTAATCAGCTTCACCGACAACCGTCAGGACGCTGCGCTTCAGGCGGGGCACTTCAATGACTTCGTTCAGGTCGTTCGCCTTCGCGCAGGCATCCAGCGCGCGGTCGCCGCTTCCGGGGAGGACGGTCTGACGTTCGAGCGCCTTGGAGCGGCAGTCTTCTCCGCGCTCAGGCTTCCCTTCGTGGAATACGGCAACAAGAACGAAGAGCCGGAGCTGCCGAACATCAAGCGTAGCTACGACGAGCTCTTCCAGACCTTCCTGCTCTACCGGGCCCTGGGCGATCTGCGCCGCAGCTGGCGGATCGTGCTGCCAAACCTGGAACAGTGCGCGCTTCTCGAGATCTCCTATGCCGATCTCCCCGAGGTGGCGGCAACAGACAAGTACTGGAAGGACGTCCCGATCGTCGATGAGCTCGAGGTTGCGGATCGACAGCTCTTCCTCACAGCCATCCTGGACTTCTTCCGCCTGGAGTACGCACTTCACAGCGAGAACTACCTCACTCAGGGCAAGCTCCGCGAGCATGAAAAGCTGTTCAGGGAGAAGCTGCGCGCGCCTTGGACGTTGGATCCGAACGAGAACCTGCGCGAGCCGTACTACATGCGGCTCGAAGCCTTGCACCGCTCGGCCAAGGTCGCCTCCAAAAGCATGGGGCCTGCCAGCGGCCTCGGCAAATTCATCAAACTCTTCGTCAAGCAGCGTGAACTGGACGTCGACCTGCGCGGTGACCACTTCACGTACTTCATCAAGCGGCTGATGGAGAAGTTGGAGGGCGCCGATTATCTGGCGTCGCAAGGCGCCAAGGGCGAGAAGAACGACAACATCACGCTGTACCGCTTGCGCATCGAGAAAATTGTCTGGCGGACCGGCGATTTGAAGACGGTCAAAGCCGATCTCATCAAGCGCCGCAGCTACAAGCAGCAGGCGCCGAGACCGAACCTGTTCTTCCAGGATTTGTACCGGCGTGACTTCGCAGCGGCGAAGCGCCTCCGTGCCGAAGACCACACGGGCCAGCTCAACGTTGATCAGCGGCGCGATCGCGAGGAGAGGTTCCGTGCCGACTGGTACCTCGATGCGGACAAGAAGCTGCCCGATCTCGTTCGCATTCGCAATGAGGCGATCAGCGCGCTGTACTGCTCGCCCACCATGGAGCTGGGTATCGATATTGGCGGCCTCAGCGTCGTCCACCTGCGGAACGCCCCGCCGAACCCCGCCAACTACGCCCAGCGCGCCGGCCGCGCAGGGCGCGGGGGACAGGGGGCACTCGTGTTCACCTATTGCTCTACGTACTCGCCCCACGACAGGCACTACTTCCACAAGCAGCCTGGCCTCGTCGCCGGCATCGTGCAGCCGCCTCGGCTCGACCTAGCCAACCGAGAGCTTCTGCAGACACACCTCAACGCACTTGCAGTGTCAGAGGTGGGCCTCCCCGGCCTGGAGAACAACGAAGGCGGACGCCCATCTGTCACGCGCTTCCTCGACGAAGACAAGCGTGAACTTCCCCTGCTAGCCGGCGTTCGCTCCGGTCTTCAGCTTGGCAGCTTGGCCAAGGACCGAATCCGGGCCACGTTCCAGCGGGCCATCAAGGACTTCGAGGCCGATCTGAAGGCCCGCGCCAGCCATTGGTTCACCGATGCCTGGATCGAGCAGACTCTAGATTCGTTGCCAGATAACCTCGACCAGTCAATCGAACGCTGGCGCACCCTGTACCGCACGGCGCGCAGCACGTTGGAAAAGGCCACGCAGAAGATCCAAAGCGGCACGTTGAGCCTCGGTAGCGAGGAGTACCGGAAGTACAAGCGTAGCCAGGACCAGGCGACGCGTCAGCTAGACCTGCTTCGCAACAGTGCCGGCGGGTCGGCGGAACTGTCCGAGTTCTATCCCTACCGCTATCTTGCATCAGAAGGCTTTCTCCCGGGCTATAACTTCACGCGCCTGCCCGTGCGGGTGTTCCTGCCGACGTCGGACACCCACGGCGAGTTCATTTCGCGCCCCCGGGCGATCGCGCTACGCGAGTTCGGGCCGCTTAACGTGATCTACCACAGCGGCCGCAAGTACCAGGTTCGTCAGCTCGTGGTGCAGGAGGCAGACACCGCTCTGACGGAAGCCAAGATCAGCACCAAGGCGGGGTACTTCTTGGTCGGCGACCAGCTTCAACTGGAGAACTGCCCGTTGTCAGGCGTCAGCCTCTCGGACAACGCCAACAAGCAGCATCTACATGAGCTGATGGAGATGACCGAGTCGCGAGCGGAGGAGGTCGACCGGATCTCCTGCGAAGAGGAGGAACGTGCGTCGCGCGGTTTTTCGATCCAGACCTACTTCAGCATCGATGGCGGCGACATGGATCGTGTGCAGAAGGCCAGCTTGAAGGTCGGCGATGACGCTTTGATCCATCTGATGTTCGTCCCTGCAGCGCGCCTCGTTCATGTCAACGAGAAGTGGCGTGCGCAGAAATCCGACGGATTTCCGATCGGCATGGTCAGCGGCGAGTGGCGTGCTTCCATGCCCGACCCGAGCGAGCCCCAACGCGAGGACTTCCGCCGCATCAAGCTGTGGACCTCGAACTTAGCCGATGCCCTCTACATCGTGCCCGTGCAGCCACTCGGGTTGAAGGCCGACGGCGTCGTAACGCTGCAGCACGCCCTCAAGCGCGCCATCGAGCAGGTTTTCCAAGTCGAGACGAGCGAGATCGGCGTCATCTCGATTGGCGACCCGAAAGCGCCCAACATCCTTCTCTACGAGGCTGCGGAGGGCAGCTTGGGTATCTTGTCGCGGTTCGTCGAGGATATCGGCGCCTTCCGTTCCGTCGTCATGCGGGCTCAGGCGCTCTGCCGCTTCGAGGACCCCGAGTACAAGGGGCCGGCGTCATACGACGATCTGCTGAGCTACTACAACCAGCGCGACCACCAGATCATCGACCGGCACCTGATCCAGGACGCCCTGGCCAAGCTTGCAATCTGCAAGCTCGAAATCCATACCAATAAGGGCTACGCCAGCTACGACGACCAGCACGCCAGCCTCCTGAAGCACCTGGATCCAAGTTCGTCCACCGAGCACAAGTTCATCGACTATCTGTACAAGCACGGTTTACGCTTGCCTGACGCTGCCCAGAAGCGGGTCGACGGGCTGTACGTCCAGCCCGACTTCTACTACGAGCCGCGCATTTGGGTCTTCTGCGATGGAACGCCGCACGACGATCCATCCGTTCAGGCGGATGACCAGGCCAAGCGGCAGGCGATCCTCGCACGTGGCGACGAGGTCTGGGTCTACCACTACAAGGACGATCTGGCGGCCAAGGTCGCTGCGCGTCCGGACATCTTTAAGAAGGTCAGATGAGCGTCGCACTACAGCCCGGTAAGCTGGTCTCGCTGCGGGGCAGGGATTGGGTGATCCTGCCGTCCGCCGAACCGGACCTCCTGGTACTGAAGCCGCTGGGAGGATCGGAAGACGAGGTCACCGGTCTGTACCTACCTCTCGGGGGCGAGCAGCCGGAGGATGCCCGCTTCGCACCGCCCACGGCGGCCGATCTCGGCGACTTCGCGACGGCGCGCCTGCTGCACGACGCCGCACGCCTGGCTTTCCGAAACGGCGCCGGTCCGTTCCGCTGCCTCGCAAAGCTGTCGTTCCGGCCGCGCTCGTACCAGATGGTGCCGCTGATCATGGCGCTGCGCCAGGACCAGACGCGTCTGCTTATTGCGGACGATGTGGGTGTCGGCAAGACCGTCGAGGCGTTGCTCATCGTCAGGGAGATGCTCGAGCGTCGCAAGATCAAGCGCTTCGCCGTCATCTGCCTTCCCCACCTCTGTGAGCAGTGGCAGGCCGAAATCCGCGCCAAGCTCGACATCGAGGCCGTGATCATCCGCTCGAACACGCAGGCGCGGCTGGACCGGCAGATCCACGGCGACACCAGCGTCTACGACTACTACCCCTACCAGGTCATCAGTGTCGACTTCATCAAATCGGATGTCCGGCGTGACGTGTTCATCGAACAGTGTCCGGAACTGGTCATCGTCGACGAGGCCCATGCTTGCGCCCGACCCGAAGGCGCGTCTGCGAGCCAGCAGCAGCGCTATCACCTCGTCAGCCGCATCGCGTCCAAGCCGCATCAGCACCTCGTGCTGCTCACCGCAACGCCGCACAGCGGCAAGTCCGACGAGTTCCAGTCCCTGCTGGGACTGCTGAAGCCAGAGTTCGAACCGATCGACCTGCCTGCGGCCTCACAGGCGCAGCGACGGGAACTGGCCAAACACTTTGTGCAGCGCAAGCGAGGCGACGTCGAGAAGTGGCTCGGCGAGGACACGCCGTTCCCCGATCGCGACGCGTTTGAGCTCAACTACGCTCTGTCGCCCAGGTACCTCAAGCTCTTCAACGACCTGATCGAGTTCTCGCGGAAGCTGATCGCGCCGGTCAAGGGCGGACGCCAGCAGCGAGTCCACTACTGGACAGCGCTCGGCCTGCTGCGCGGCGCCATGTCCAGTCCGTCCGCTGGCGTGGAGATGCTCAACACGCGGATGTCGGCGCTGGCCAAGGCCGGCCGCAACGAAGAGGGTGACTCCGCTCCTGACGACGCCCCCAACCCAGTCGGCGACACCGAGTTCGGTCACGAGGCCGACAACGCTCCGACGCAGGTGGTCGAGCACGCCGACTGGTCGGACCACCAACGCCGTCAGCTCAAGGACTTCGGCGAACGCCTTCAGGAACTGGCCGGCGCCGAGCATGACAACAAGCTCGCCGCCTCCGCCCGGCAAATCACGGCATGGCTCGCCGAGCCCACCCCCTTCTGCCCGGTGGTCTTCTGTCGCTACATTGAAACCGCCAAATACGTCGGGGAGCACCTGGAGGCTCTGCTGCGTAAGCAGTTCCCCAAGCTGGACCTTCAGGTCATCACCAGCGAACTGCCCGACGACCTGCGCAAGCAGCGCATCGAGTTGATGGGGCGTTCGAAGCTGCGCGTCCTGATCGCGACTGACTGCCTCAGCGAAGGCATCAACCTGCAAGACCAATTCACTGCCGTCCTACATTACGACCTGCCGTGGAATCCCAATCGCCTCGAGCAACGCGAGGGCCGCGTCGACCGCTTCGGTCAGGTGGCGCCGGTGGTCAAGGCCTGCCTGCTCTACGGCGCCGACAACCCGATCGATGGCGTGGTGCTCGACGTGCTTTTGCGCAAGGTCAGGGAGATCAAGCGATCGACTGGCATCAACGTGCCCTTTCCCGAAGACTCGCAGAGCATCATCGACACCATCACGCAGGCGCTGCTGCTCAACCCCAGCCGCAGCATCAGGACGCAACAGGGCGTGCAGGGCACGCTGTTCGACTTCAGCGACTTCGAGGAGGCGGCGGCCGCCCAGGACAAGGTCACCTACAAGCTCGACGAGGCTGCGGCGCGCGAGAAGGCCTCGCGCAGCATCTTCGCCCAGCACGCCATCAAGGCCCACGAGGTCGAGGCCGACCTGCGCGAAGTGGACGAGGCCATTGGCGATCCCAAGGCCGTGGAAACCTTCGTCACCAGCGTGCTGAACAACCTCATGGGTGTCCAGGTGGTTGCGCAAGGCAAGGGCTATCGGGTCGTCACCGCCAACCTACCGCCCGCACTGCGCGAGGCGCTGCCCGCGGGCGACCCGCTGCACGTGTCGTTCAGGTCGCCCACGCCAGAGAGCTTTCACTACTTGGGCCGCAACCACCCGTTCGTGGAACTACTGTGTCAGGTCGTCATGGCCAACACCATCAACCGGCAGGACAAGCGAGCCGCTCGCGCCGCCGTCATCCGCACGCGCGCTGTCGCCGTCAAGACCACCCTAATGCTGTTTCGCTGCCGCAACGTCATCGAACAAGCGCGCAGCCATCAGCAGATCGTCGCCGAGGAGATGCTGCTCTGGGGATGGCGCGGCACGCCGCAGCAACGCGAGTTCCTCGACCACGCTGCAGCCAAGGCGCTCATCAACGAGGCGCGGGCGACATCAGATCTCTCACCCCAGGCCCGCAGCAGCTTCCTCGAGAACGAACTCGGCCTGCTTGATAGCTTGGGCGACGCCTTCGCTGAGATCGCGGAAGCCCAGTCCAAGCGCCTGGTCGAAGCCCACGAGCGCTTCAGCTCGCTGATGGAGAAGCAACGCTTCCAGGTTGTCTACCCCGTCTTGCCGATGGACCTGCTAGGCACCTACGTGCTGCTGCCGGAGGGCGGCGCGTGATCTACCCCAGCATCCGCATCGAAGGCGCGATCCTGTCGCCCGACGTCCTTGATCGGCTGGAAGACTTGGCCGGCCAACGCCCCGCCGACTTTGGCCTCGAGGGCACCGCCAGGGTCAAAGACGAAATTGCCCGCGCCTGGGCCGACGCGCAGGACTACTGGCGCATCTTCCAGCGCAAGCTGGAATCGGTGCGCGCCGACAGCCCGGCCACGACCGAAACCCGACAGCAATGGGTGCTGCCGCTGCTGGGCCTGCTCGGCTACCAGCTCGACTTCCAGCCCAAGAGCGCCGAAGCGAACGGCAAGCTCTACCCCTTGTCCCACCGCGTCGCCAACCGTGGCGGCACCGTCGTCCACGTCATCGGCTACCGTGACCCGGCCGGCCTGGACCGCAAGGCCGAACAGCGAAGCGGCGCTTTGCGCATGTCGGCGCACGCGATGGCGCAGGAATACCTGAACCTCGCTGACGAGCTCTACGGCCTTGTCACCAACGGCCGCGTGCTGCGCCTACTGCGCGACAGCTCCCGGCTTATCAAGCTCACCTACCTGGAGTTCGACCTCGACCGCATCTTCAGCGACGGTCTGTTTGCCGATTTCGCAGTCCTGTACCGCCTGCTGCACGCCACCCGCCTGCCGGCAAACCGCGAAGAAGCCGCCCAGAGTTGGATCGAGCGCTACCACCAGGACTCGCTGGACGCCGGCTCCCGCATCCGCGAGGGCCTGTCCAAGGCGGTGGAGCAGTCCATCCTGGGCCTGGCCAACGGCTTCCTGAAGCACAAGGACAACGACGACCTGCGCCAGCGCGTGGCCGAGGGCCGGTTGTCGGCGGAGGACTTCTATAAGGAGGTGCTTCGGCTGATCTACCGGCTGCTCTTCCTGATGGTGATCGAGGAACGCGGGCTGGTCTTCCCGAGCGGGACGGTGGCGCGCCACCGCGAGATCTACGAGCAGTTCTACAGCGTTATGCGGCTGCGGCGCATGAGCGAGCGTCGCCACCTCGCCGACCGGCGCCACGCCGACCTCTGGCCCGCGCTGCAAGCCACCTTCCAGCTGTTCGAGGCGGGCGGGCCCGGCACGAAGATGGGCGTGCCGCCGTTGGCAGGTGATCTGTTCCGTCCGCTGGCCATCGATGCACTGGTGCGCTGCAGGCTGGGCAACGACGCGCTGCTCGGCGCGCTGCGTGCGCTGAACCTCTACACCCACCCGGACAACGGGCAGCTCATCCGCGTCAACTACGGTGCGCTGAACGTCGAGGAGTTCGGCTCCGTCTACGAAGGGCTGCTGGAGTACGAGCCGGTCATCTTGCCAGATGGTGCGCAGACCTCTTTTGCCTTCAAGCGGGGCGATGAACGCGCCAACACCGGCTCACACTACACGCCAGACGAGCTGGTGCAGCCGCTGATCAAACACTCGTTGGATCACCTGATCGCCGAGCGGCTAAAGGCCAAGAATCCTGAGGCTGCGCTGCTGTCACTGCGTGTAGCCGACGTGGCTTGCGGCTCGGGCCACATCCTACTTGCCGCTGCGCGCCGCATCGGCCAAGAGTTGGCGATCGTGCGGACCGGCGAGGACCAACCCTCGCCGCTGGCGATGCGCACGGCCGTGCGCGACGCCATCCGCCACTGCATCTACGGCGTCGATCTGAATCCGCTGGCCGTGGAGTTGTGCAAGGTGGCGCTTTGGCTGGAGGCACATGTGCCTGGCGAGCCGCTGAGCTTTCTGGACCACCACATCAAGTGCGGCAACGCGATCGTCGGCTACGTGCGGCGCGAGGACATAGAGGCGCGGGGCGTGCCCGACGAGGCCTTCGTGACGATGCCGGGTGACGACAAGGAGGTGGCTGCGCTCGTGCGCCAACGCAACAAGGCAGAGCGCACGGGGCAGAACGCGTTGAAGTTCGACCCGGAGGTAGAGCGCCAGCTCGACGAGGCGCTGAAGAGCTGGAAGGGGCTGGACGCGCTGCCGGAGCACACGCCGGAGCAGGTGGAGGCGAAGCGCAAGCGTTTCGAAGGGCTCTCTCAGTCCTCCGAGGCGCTGTGGATGGAGCAACTTGCGGCGATGCCGATCGCGCAGTTCTACATCCCGAAGCTCAAGAACCGGCCGGGGATGCATGTCACCGAGGACGAGTTCCGGAGCTACTGGAAGGGCGAACGCAAACCGCAGTCGCAGGCGACGGCGGAGGCTTGGGCTATCGCAGAGCGCAAGCGCTTCTTCCACTGGTTCCTGGCCTTCCCAGAGGTCATGAGCGCTGGCGGCTTCGACTGCATCCTTGGTAACCCGCCCTATCTCGGGGGGCAGGACCTGAGTGGGAGCTACGGACACCCGTTCTGTCATTACGCTAAGTGGAAGTACGCGCCTGCCGGCTTGAGCGATCTTGTCGTTTTCTTCGTCAGGCGAATCTTTTCCCTGCTTCGCTCCGGGGGCTTCATGTCCTTCCTCACGACGAACTCGATCAAGGACGGGGATGTTCGACGCGACGGCCTGGAGCAGTTGTTGTTGCACGGTGGGCAGATCAATCATGCGGTGCGCGCGATCAAATGGCCGGGGCGTGCAAAGCTGGTGGTTTCAAGCGTGACGGTGCACAAGGGGCCCTGGGAAGCGCCCCGCGTATTGGATGGTCGGCCGGTCCCGACCATTAACGCCTTCCTTGACGACTCCACTGATCTCAGCGAGCCCCGAAAGCTGCAAGCGAACGGGGCTAAGGTATTTCAGGGCGTGATCTTCCTTGGCGAAGGATTCCTCCTCTCGCCTGAGGAGGCTAATGCCCTGACGAAACGCCATCCCCCCTCTGCGCAGGTGATCTTTCCGATCATCAATGGACAAGAAGTCAACGGCACACCAGATCAGTCCCCAGGACGATTCATCGTCAACTTTGGCTCCCGTAGCGAAGCTGCCGCTAAGGAGTTTTGGGGTGCCTATGAGCGGGTAGAGCAGCTGGTCAAGCCAGAACGGGCAAAGGACAACCGCGCACTCTATCGGGAGCGTTGGTGGCAGTTCGCCGAAGGGCGGAGGGGCCTCACGGATGCGCTGCCGAGAGTGACGCGTTGCTTCATCGCAGCACGAACGACGAAGCACCTCAACTTCTCATCGTCACCGACGAATCGCGTGTTTTCCGACGCACTCTATGTTTTCACAACCGACCGCTGGGACCACTACGCCGTCGTCCAATCCACCCTTCACGAAGTTTGGGCCCGCAAGTACAGCGGTGCACTTGAGACACGACTGCGCTACTCGCCCTCAGACTGCTTCGAGACCTTCCCGTTCCCCGGTGACCTCTGGCAAGCGGCGAACCCGTCGCTTGCACAGGCGGGCGAGCAGTACCACGAGCACCGGCGCCGCCTGATGCGCGAGCTGTGGCTGGGCCTCACCGACATCTACAACTTGTTCCATGCTCGCGACCTGAGCCCCGAACTCGTCACCAAGGTCAGCAAGAAGTCCGCCGACGTTGCTCGCGCCGGCTTCGACGGCCTGCTGGAACTGCGCCGCCTGCACGTCGCGCTCGACAACGCCGTCCGCGACGCCTACGGCTGGACCGACCTAAACCTTGGCCACCACTTCGTCGAAGTGGAGACGCTGCCCGAGAACGACCGCGTTCGCTACACGATCGGCCCTGCCGCCCGCAAGGAAGTGCTGAAGCGCCTGCTGGCGCTGAACCAGGAGCGCGCTAGGCGAGAGGCGGCGCAAGCGCCGGTGCGCGCGAAGGGCAAGATGAAACGCACGGACGGAAAGCCCGCAGTTACCGTCACGCCGCCGTCTGCACCGGTCGGTGTACCGGCGTTCGCGACGATTTCCGCCGAAGCCGCTGCGCTGCCGGATGCCGCTTGGGCCGGCCCGAGCATCGAGCCGGCCACGAACGACGCGCTGGCGCTAGCCGCAGTGCTGAAGGCCTTCGCTGTGCCAGCCTCGACTCAGCACGCGCGTTTGGCGGCCATGCTGTGCGTCGAGCCCAGACTGTTCACTCGGCTGGCGCCACAGCCCTTAGGGGCTCAGTGGCAGCGCCTCAACGGCAGCCACGCCGCGGCGCTGCCTCCAGGCGTCAGCTCGTTGGCGCCAGCCGCTCGTACGAGCTTCGGGGTTGCTGTGAAGACGATGCGCTCCCGAGGCGTTCTGGTCGAAGACATGATCTTGGACACCTGGGGACCAGGCCCTGGCCTGGATGACTACGACACATCGGGGTGGGCGGACGGCCGCGCGCGCTGGGTGGTGAGCTGGCTGAAGGCGCAGGACCTGGACGCGCTGTTGCAAGAGCTACCTGCCGAACTGGCGAGTTTTCTCGATGAGCAGGCAGCCTGATCTTTTCGCCGATGCGCCGATGACCGTCGCGCCCCGTGCGGGCGAAACCGAGCCGCGTCTGTGGGTACGCCGACTCACGCTGTGGAAGGACGCGGAGACTCCCGTCCGCGACATCGCGCTGCGCCCCGGCCTGAACATCGTGTGGTCGCCTGACCCAGCGGACGCGGCGGGCGCCACCGCAGCGTCCGGCAACAACCGGCTGGGCCATGGCAGCGGCAAAACCTTGTTCTGCCGTTTGCTGCGCTACTGCCTCGGTGAGGACCGACATTCGGCCGACGAGCAGAGACAGCGCATTGGCGTCGCGTTTCCGGAAGGGTATGTCACCGCCGAGGTAATGGTGTGCGGCGAGCTGTGGGGTGTCGTTCGGCCCTTGGGAGGTGGGCGCGAGCATCACGCGGTGCAGGGCCAACCGCCGCAAGCGCTCTTGGCCTCCCTGCCGCCGCAGCCGAGTGGCATGACGCCCCTGGTCGAGGCGATCCAGCGGCAGGTGTTGACTGAGCCCATCGCAAGGCTGATGCAGGCCGAGCGTCCGCTTGACCCCTGGCTCATCGCGCTTGCGTGGCTGACGCGGGATCAGGAGTGCCGTTTCGACAAGGTCCTGGACTGGCGGGCGCCGGACTCGGAATCAGGGTCGCCGGTGAGGTCGATGTCGCAGACACGGGTACTGGAGGCCCTGCGGGCGTTGTTGGGGGCCATTGGAAGCGAGGAGATCGAGGCGCGCGCGGAGATCGCGAGGTTGGAAGAGGGAGCGAAGGCAGGTGGCACCGAAGTTGATCGCCTGCTGTGGCAGGTAAGGCGCTCACGCAAGGATGCAGCTGAAGCGGTTGGGCTCCCGTTGGAAGATTTGCCGGAAGGTAGGTTGTGCGTTGACGTGCTGCGACGCACGGCGGCAGATCGACTCGCCAAGCTGGCCAAGGTTGACAGTGGGGACCTGCATGGCAACTTGGCGGAGTTTCGGGCGAAGTTTGAAGTGCAGCAGAGCGTAGTGGCCGACCTGGAGGTAAAGGCGGCTGCGGCGACCGCGGCGGCAGATGCGCTCAATGCTCTGCTGCCAACGCTTCGAGGGGAGCTGACGGCCGGAAAGATGAAAGTACTCGACGCCAGTTCGCCGGTTTGCATCATCTGCGAGGTACCGATAGATCGTGCTTTGGCCGAAGGGTGCAGGCTGTCGCACAAGCTGCCCGATCTGGACGCGTTGCGCAGGCGTACGCAGGAACTTGAAGACAAGGTCCAGAAATGTGGACTGGCCCTGAAGACGAACGAAGACGCCGTGCAAGCAGCCAATCAAGCCTTGCCGGCCGCCAGGACGCGGCAGCGTGAACTGAAGAAGGCGCTCGACGCCGCCGAAAGAGCGCAGGACGCTCGCTCGGGCGCCTGGCGCGGTGCGCAAGTGGCGCGAGACGGCGCGAAGCGCCTCGCGGATCTCTACGAAGAGTTGGAGGCGGCGCGGAGCAAGTTCGACAAGCAGGCGGAGGTTATCGAGGCCAAGCGAGATCAGTTGAGCAGCTACCGCGATGCGGCGCAGCGAGCGACCTTCGATCACTTGTCCATGCGGTTCAACGCCGTGATTCGCGCGCTGGTCGCGCCTGAGGCGAATGGCCGTGTGGTCCTCGGTGCCGATCGATTGAAGCTCAACGTCGAACTCGGCGGTTCGCGTTCGACCGCAGCCATTGAATCGCTCAAGTTGATCGCCTTTGACCTCGCGGCACTGTGCATGAGCGTCGAGGGCAAGACGCATGTTCCGGCCTTCTGCGTTCACGACAGCCCGCGCGAAGCCGACCTGGGCCTCAGCGTGTACCAGAGGCTGTTCGAGGTAGTGGTGGAGATGGAGGAAACTCAGCCGGTGCTGTTTCAGTACATCGTCACGACGACGACCAGCCCACCTAAGCATCTCAGCAAGAGGCCGTGGCTGGCAGAGACTC
Source organism: uncultured Aquincola sp. (assembly GCA_937883885.1). The sequence continues at coordinate 25,525 of CAKZXL010000265.1, forward strand.
TTTATGGTTCACCCGCGGATCGTCGTCTATTGGGCGTTGACCTGTAGATCAGGCCTAATGGAAATCCCGGGTCGATTGACCTTGTTGATTCACACGCCATCCTTACCCACCGTTTCCATCCAATCCTGACTCACCTTGTTAGAGCCTCTTAGGCTCACGTTGTGGGTAACTTTCTCGGTTTGGAATCCTTCTTGATCGTAGGTTGCCCGCTGAGCTGTTCTTGAAGCGATAGGTGTCGTTGCGGGTTTCAAGGATATGGCCGTGGTGCGTGAGCCGGTCCAAGAGCGCCGTGGTCAGCGCTAGTCCACTGAATCAGAAGAATCGGTGGTGTCGACGCTGAGGGTTGTCGTACTTCCACTTCAGCGGCTTGGGGCTCTTTTTGTACTGGCGGATGTAGCGCATGAGCTTCTTGTCGAGGTCCTTGACGGAGGTGAAGATGCCCCTGCTGATCACGTCGCGCTGGATACGGAAGAACCAGTTTTCGACTTGATTGAGCCAGGACGAGTAGGTCGGCGTGTAGTGGATCTGGATGTTGCTGTGCTCGGCCAGGAAGGCTTGGACCAACTCGGTCTTGTGGCTGCTGACGTTGTCGCAGATGACATGGATCTCACGACCTTCGGGCTGGCTCGCCAGTACGTCACCTAGGAAGCCAACGAACTGCTCGCTGGTGTGGCGCGGGGCGGTCATGCCCAGCACCTCCCCAGTGGCGGTGTTCAGCGCGGCGAACAGGCTGAGCGTGCCGTTGCGCTTGTATTCGAAGCCGTGGCTCTCGGCACGGCCGGGGGCCAGCGGCAGCATCCGGTCCTTGCGGTCGAGCGCCTGGATGGCCGTCTTCTCGTCCACGCAGAACACGGCCGCGTGCGCCGGCGGGTTCAGGTACAGGCCGATCACGTCGGCGACCTTGGTCTCGAAGTCTGGATCGTTGGAGACGAGGTGCCGCTCCAGACGGTGCGGCTGCAGGCCGTGCTTGCGCCAGATGCGCTGCACGGCGGAGAACGAGACATCGCCCAGCTCGGCCGCCAGCTTGCGGCTGCTCCAGTGCGTGGAGCCGTCCTTGGGCTTGTGCTTCAGCGTCTTGTTCAGCACCCGGGCCTCCAGCTTGGCGACCGGCCGCACCGGAGCACGACCGGGGTGCAGCGACACCAGCCCGGCCAGGCCCTGAAGCTCGAAGGCACGGGTCCAGCGCGTGACGAAGGCATCGTTGCAGGCCAGCTTGTCCCGGATGTCGACCCTGCGCTCGCCATCAGCCCACAGCAGCACACACCGCGCCCGCCGCGCCAACGCCGCACTGCCGCTGCGCTTGCGGATCACCGCCTCCAGATCGCTGCGCTCGTCGGCAGTCAATGTCATCCTGTGCATGCCCTCCAAGATGGAGCATACACAGCCGATTTCAATGCTTCAATGGACTAGGCATCGCTCCTCGAGCCAGGCATTGAGGTAAGCGGTCAATGAACCCCCGCTCCTTGCCTCGCCAGCATGCCAGTGGCTGTGCCTGCTCAGTCTGCGTGTAACGCGATCCGCCACGGCAGCAGCGCCGCGTAATCGTCGGCCGTCCTGGCCCGCGGCAGCGCGCTGAACAGCGCCCGCAGGTAGCGGTAGCCGTCGATGCCGTTGACCCGGCAGGTCTGCAGCAGCGAGTACAGGTTCGCGCTGGCGTTGGCGCCGGCCACCGTGTCGGCGAACAGCCAGTTGCGCCGGCCCACGCAGAACGGCCGGATGGCGTTCTCCTGCGCATTGTTGTCGATGCTGTAGCGCCCGTCATCGACGTAGCGGCTGAGCTTCTTCCACTGCGAGCCCAGGTAGTGCAGCGCCTCGCCCAGCAGGCTCTTGGGCAGGACGGCGTGGAGGTTGGTCAGCAACAGCTGCTCGATCTCGGCGAGCACCGGCACGCTGTCGCGCTGGCGCCGCCGCCCGAGCTCGGCTGTGTCGACCTCGTCGCGCTTGGCCTGCACCTCGACCTGGTAGAGCCGTAAGCGTGGCCTCAAGGCCGCATTGACCCAAGCTGCTTGAGCGTTGTCAGGCGACATCCAATACTGCCCCCCTGACGACATCCAGAACTGACCCCCTTCACTAGAAGGAGGTCCGCATGACGGACGTTGTGACCGATCCTTCCCGCGTCATGGACGCTGGAGGAAGACAGACGATGTTGGCGCCGCAGGAGGTGCAGAGGATGCTGGCGCTACAGGCGCAGGGATGGGGAGCCAAGCGCATCAGCAAGGAGCTGGGCTGCAGCCGCAACACGGTGCGCGAGTACCTGCGCAGTTGGGGGCTGCAAGCCGATGGACGTGTCAGGTCGGGCAAGCATCCTCGCGCCGCACCTGGCGTGGCTAGAGCAGCGCTTGCGCCAGCACAAGGGCAACGCCGACGTGGTGCGCCAGGACCTGCAGCGCGAGTTCGGCATCGCCGTGAGCCTGCGCACCGTGCAGCGCGCCGTGGCGCCGATGCGGGTGGCGCTACGGGCTCAGGCGGTCGCCCACGTGCGCTTTGAGACGGCGCCAGGCCTGCAGCTGCAGGTGGACTTCGGCAGCACGCATGTGCAGGTCGGCGAGGAACTGGTGCGCGTGTTCCTGTTCGTTGCGACGCTGGGCTACAGCCGTCGCACCTACGTGCTGCTGAGCCTGCACGAGCGCCAGTCGGCCTGGCTGCTGGGCCTGGAGGGTGCGTTCCGCCACTTCGGCGGCGTGACGCACGAGGTGCTCATCGACAACGCCAAGGCCCTCGTCGAGGAGCACAACCGCCAGACGCGCGAGGTCAGGCTCAACGACCGCTTCCGCTCGTTCTGCAGCTACTGGGGCGTGACGCCCCGGGCCTGCGCGCCGTACCGGGCCCAGACCAAGGGCAAGGACGAGCGCGGGGTCGGCTACGTCAAGCGCAATGCCATCGCCGGGCACACCTTCGCCAGCCTGGACGCGCTGCAGGCGTACCTGGACCGCTGGGTGCGCGAGGTGGCCGATGTGCGCGTGCACGGCACGACCGGCGAGCCGCCCATCGATCGGTTCGAGCGCGACGAACGCCGCGCGCTGCGCCCGCTGCCGAACAAGGCGCCGTTCCTGCAAGTGCGCGAGCTCGTGCGCCGCGTGCACACCGACGCCTGCATCGAACTGGACACCAACCGCTACTCCGTGCCCTGGAAGCTCATCGGTGAGCAGGTCAGCGTCGTGGTGGCCGATCGCGAGGTGCAGGTGCTGTATGCCGGCCAGGAAGTCGCACGGCATGCGCAGAGCCCCTTGCGTCGCAGCAGCGTCATCGAGCGCAGCCATCTGGCCGGCATCGTGGGCAGCCAGTTCGTCGGCACGACCCGCCTGGTACCGCCGCCGCCTGCGCCCCCCGCTGAGTTGCAGCGTGACCTCGTCGAGTACGAGGCGCTGGTCGGGGGAGGCTGGTGATGGCCCGCGC
>CAKZXL010000266.1 GCA_937883885.1 uncultured Aquincola sp.
CAGGCCCAGCAGGCCCACGCGGCATTGCGATACCGGCCGCACCGGGTGGCGGTCCCACACGCCACGCGCCTGCTGGTCGGCGTAGCGCCGCAGGTCACGCGTGAAGCTGAGGCTGCCGGCCAGCACGTACTGCGCGATCTGCACGCCCTGCATCGGGTCCACCACGCGGGTGATGGGCAGCTCGGGCGGCAGGTCGGGCACGTGGATCAGCTTGTCCACGCCCGCGGCCAGCGAGCACAGCGCGCGCAGCTTGGGAAAGCGCGGCAGCACGCCGGCCTGCAGCCGCCAGGCCATCACGATCTCCACCTCGTCGGGCGGGGCTTCTTCCACGCTCGTCCACACCGGCACATCGGGGGCGGTGGCGCGCAGCGCATCGGCGAACGGGGCCGCGGGCAGCGGCGAAGACAACAGCAGGATGCCCATTTCACTCCTTGCGGGCGGGCGCCAACGGCCCATCCCCAAAATTCTAAAACTGTGGCGGACTAGGGCTGAACCCCAGTGTGGCCTGCCACCTTTGCGACAGCAGCCTATCAGGGCTGTCCCCTAGAAACTTCCGGCACGGGTCGGTGTTTGCCCGGGTTATTGCACATGACGAAATGCATACCGTGCTTTCGGTTGACGCATCCGAAGGCGGCTTGCAACCATCGTGGCCCAGCTTCCACCGCCACAGGCAGTTCACGTGGATCTCTTCCTTCAGCAAGTGCTCAACGGTCTCACGCTCGGAGGCATCTACAGCCTCGTGGCGCTGGGCCTCACGCTGGTGTACGGCATCCTGCACGTGCCCAACTTCGCGCATGGCGCCTTCTACATGGCGGGGGCTTTCATCAGCTTCCACCTGATGTCGAAGTACGGCGCCAACTACTGGATCGCGATGGCCGGCTCGGCCGTGGCGGTGGCCGCGCTGGCCACGCTGGCCGAGCGGCTGGTCTTCCATCCGCTGCGCCATGCCTCGGGCCTGCACCCGATGATCGCGGCCATCGGCATGCTGCTGTTCCTGGAGGCGGGCGCGCAGGCCATCTGGGGCGCCGACTTCCACCGCATGCAAACGCCGTACACCGGCATCATCGACTTCGCGGGCGTCACCGCCCCCGTGCAGCGCCTGCTGATCATCGGCGCGGCCTTTGCGCTGATGGTGCTGCTGCACCTGTTCCTGCGGCGCACCGTCACCGGCTCCACCATCGTGGCCATGGCGCAAAACCGCGACGGTGCTTCGCTGGTGGGCATCGATGCCAACCGGGTGGCGATGATGACCTTCGCCATCAGCGGGGTGCTGGCGGCGGTGGCCGCCACGCTGTATGCGCCCATCAACCTGGTGTACCCGGCGATGGGGCATCTGGTGATCACCAAGGCCTTCGTGATCATCATCCTGGGCGGCATGGGCAGCGTGCCGGGCGCCATCGTCGGCGGCCTGATCATCGGATTTGCCGAGAGCTTCGGGGCCTTCTACATCTCGACCGACTACAAGGACATCATCGCCTTCGCGCTGCTGGTGTTGATCCTGTCGTTCCGCCCCCAAGGCCTGTTCGCGAAGGGAGCCCACTGATGAATAGGGCAACCCTCGGCTGGCTGGCGCTTTTCGTTGCGGGCCTGGCCTTCCCGCTGATGGCGGGCAACGACTACCACCTCACGGTGATGTCGACGGCCTACATCTACGCCATCGCCACCATCGGCCTGAACCTGATCACCGGCTACACCGGCCAGTTCAACCTGGCGCATGCCGGCTTCATGGCGGTGGGGGCGTACACCGTGGGCATCCTCACCGTGGATCATCAGGTGCCGTTCTGGCTGGCCTTCGCGCTGTCGGGCTTCGTCACCGCCGCGCTGGGGGCGGCGGTGGGCGCGGTCTCGCTGCGGCTCAAGGGCCACTACTTCTCGATCTTCACGCTGTGCGTGGGCTACATCATGTTCCTGGTGATCGAGAAGTGGGAAAGCCTGACCCACGGCACCGTGGGCATCATCGGCATCCCCGGTCCTTCGCCCATCGGGCCGCTGGTCTTCGACACGCCGCGCGCGCTGTACTACCTGGTGTTCTTCTTCCTGGTGCTGGGCATCTTCGTGATGCGGCGCATCGTCAATTCGCTGATGGGCCGCAGCTTCATGGCCATCCGCAACAGCGACGCACTGGCCGAGGCGCTGGGCATCCGCCTGATGCGCACCAAGCTGCTGGCCTTCGTGCTGTCGGTGTTCTATGCCGGTCTGGCGGGCGGGCTGTATGCGGGCTTCGTGCGCTTTCTGGGCCCGGGCGTGGCGGCGGTGGAACACACCTTCGACATGACCATGTACATGCTGGTGGGCGGCCTGGGCACGCTGCTGGGGCCGCTGCTGGGCAGCATCTCGGTGCCGTGGATCACGCAGTACCTGCAGTTCCTGCAGGAGTACCGCTTCCTGGTGTTCGGACCCATCCTCGTGCTGCTGGTCATCTTCGTGCCGCACGGCATCGTGGGCAGCTGGCTGGGCTGGCGCGCGCGCCGCGCTTCGCAGGCGGCCGAGCCTGCTGCCGCTGCGCAGCGAACCACGGCGCCGCTGAAGGCGGTGCCCAGCGTGTCCACCGGAGGCCAACGCCATGCGTGATGAAGCCCGCAGCACCGCGGCCGGCAGCGCCTGCCTGGAAATCCGCAAGCTCACCAAGCGCTTCGGCGGCTTGGTGGCGGTCAACGACGTCAGCACCACCATCGAGCGCGGCAAGATCAACGCCATCATCGGCCCCAACGGCGCCGGCAAGACCACGTTCTTCAACCTGATCAGCGGCGTGCACCCGGCCACCAGCGGGCAGATCGTGTTCAACGGCACCGACGTCACCCGCCTGCGCACCGACCAGGTGGCGCAGCTGGGCGTCTCGCGCACCTTCCAGACCACGGCGCTGTTCGACATGGCCACGGTGCTGGACAACCTGATCGTGGGCCACCGGCTGCGCACCCGCGCCAACCTGTGGGACGTGATCGTCAACAGCGCGCGGCTGAAGGCCGAAGAACGGCTGTGCCGCGAGAAGGCGCGCGAGGCGCTGGACTTCGTCGGCCTGTCGCACATCGCGCACCGCATGGCCGGCGACATCACGCAGGAGGAGCGCAAGCGCGTGGCCTTTGCGCTGGCGCTGGCCACCGACCCGCAGCTGGTGCTGCTGGACGAGCCGGCCGGCGGCGTGAACCCCGACGAGACGCTGGGCCTGGCCGAGCTGATCCGCAAGTTCGTGCGGCACGGCATCACCGTGTGCCTGATCGAGCACAAGATGAACATGATCATGAGCCTGGCCGACAAGATCATGGTGCTGAACTACGGCGAGAAGATCGCCGAGGGCACCCCGGCCGAGATCCGCAACAACCCCGCGGTGATCGATGCCTACCTGGGCGCGGAGCATGCCGATGTCTGAACCCCAAGCAAAGGCCGGCGCTGGCCTGGTGATCGAGAACCTGACGCTGGACTACGGCAGCTTTCGCGCGCTCGATGGCGTGAGCCTGCAGGCCAAGCCCGGTGAGCTGGTGGTGCTGCTGGGCGCCAATGGCGCGGGCAAGAGCTCCATCTTTCTCACCACCAGCGGCATCCACAAGGCCCGGGGCGGCAGCATCCGCTTCGGCAACCAGGAGCTGGTGGGCCGCAAGCCTTCGCAGATCGTGGAGGGTGGCCTGGTGCTGTGCCCTGAAGGCCGCAAGCTGTTTCCGCAGATGAGCGTGCTGCAGAACCTGAACCTGGGCGCCTACGTGCACCGCGGCGACAAGGCCGGCAACGAGCGCATGCTGGACGAAGTGATGGCGCTGTTTCCGATTCTGAAAGAGAAGCAGCACCAGCCGGCCGGCTCGCTCAGCGGCGGGCAGCAGCAGATGGTGGCCATCGGCCGCGCGATGATGGGCCGGCCGCAGGCGCTGCTGCTGGACGAGCCTTCACTGGGCCTGGCGCCGCTGGTGGTCAAGCAGGTGTTCGAGGTGATCCAGCGCATCAACCGCCAAGGCACCACCGTGATCCTGGCCGAGCAGAACGCCTACGCGGCACTGAAGATCGCCGACCGCGCCTACGTGATCGAGAACGGCCGCATCGTGATGGAAGGCGACCGGGACACGCTCTTAAACAACGACGAAATCCGCCGCGCCTACATCGGCGCTTGACCCCCCACTGGAGACAACACATGACGCTGAAGATTCGTACCCTTGCGCTGGCTGCGGCTGCAGCGGTGATGGCGGTGCCCGCCTTCGCCCAGGACGTGGTGAAGATCGGCTACTCCGGGCCCTTGAGCGGCGGTGCGGCGCTGTATGGCAAGAACGTGCTGGACGGCATGCAGATGGCCGCGGCCGAGGTGAATGCGGCGGGCCTGGAAGTGGCCGGCAAGAAGGTCAAGCTCGAGATCGTGGCGCTGGACGACAAGTACAACCCCAGCGAAACCGCCATCAACGCCCAGCGCCTGGTGCAGGAGAGCAAGACGCCCGCGATCCTGGTGCCGCACTCGGGCGGCATCTTCGCGCTGCAGACGCAGAACGAAGCCCAGAAGTACATGGTGCTGGCCTACAGCAGCGTGCCGCAGATCACCGCACGCGGCAACAAGCTCACCATCCGCATTCCGCCCGAGTACACCTCGTACGTGCAGCCCTTCGTCAAGCACACCATGGGCAAGTACGGCAAGAACCTGGCCATCGCCAATGCCGACCACGACTACGCCAAGGCCTGGACGGCGGCCTTCAAGCCGGCCTGGGAGGCGGCGGGCGGCAAGATCGTGGCCGAGAACCCGATGAGCTACAACCGCGCCGCCGACTTCTACAGCGGCGTGAGCCGCGTGCTGGCGGCCAAGCCCGACGTGCTGTTCATCGGCGGCGCTTCCGAGCCCACGGGCCTGGTGGTCAAGCAGGCGCGTGAGCTGGGCTTCAAGGGCGGCTTTGCCATCATCGACCAGGCCAAGATGGACGAGATCTCGGCCGTGACCGGTGGCTATGCGATGCTGGAAGGCGCCATCGGCGTGCTGCCGCTGGCCGAAGATTCCAGCCCGGCGGCCAAGGACTTCGTCGAGCGTTTCCGCAAGGGTCACTCGGGCCGCACGCCCAGCTCCGAGGTCTCGTACAACTACACCATCGTGCATGCCACCGCCATTGCGATGAAGCTGGCCGGCACCACCACCGACGCGGTGGCCATCCGCGCGCAGATGGACAAGGCCGTCAAGGCGCTGACCAATGCCAGCAACCCCGGCTCGCTCGAAGGCATCGACGACAAGGGCGGCACCATCAACGACACCCGCGTGGGCGTGGTGGAGAACGGCAAGATCCGCGAGGTGAAGCTGAGCACCCTCAACGCCGCGAAGTAGCCCGCGCGCGCTTTCATCCCACCAGCGCGCCCACGGGCGGCAAGCCCGCCACGTGGCGCAGCAGGGCGGTGATGCTGGCAGAGCCGGTCTTTTGCCGGATGCTGCTGATGTGGGTGCGGGTGGTGCAGGGCGCCACGCCGTGCTGGTGGGCAATCTGGTCGGGGCTGGCGCCGCCGGCGAGCGCCTGCAGCACTTGCGCTTCTGCCAGGGTCAGGTGGTGCTGTTGCGCATACAGCCCCAGGGTCACCGCCGAGCAGACGCCGCCACGGCTGGCCACCAGCAGCACCCCAGCGCTGCCTCCTTCCGGGCCCGGCAGTGGCAGCACCGCGACCGCGTCGTGCGGGCTGCCGGCCAGCGCATGCAGACTGCGGCGGCCCAGCAGCAAGGCCTGGGAGGCACGCTGCATCAGCTCCGGCAGAAGCCGCAGTGCCAGGTGACCCGCCGTCATCATCATCTGTTGACGGCCGTGCCGGTTGGCATGCAGCAAGTCCAGCCGCTCGTCCAACACCACAACACCGCAATCGAGCTGGTCCAGCGCAGCGGCCAGCAGGTTCCAGGGTGAGGGGGCGAAGTCTTCGACCACCTGGCGCATCGGCCAGCGACAGGCCGTATCGGTGTGCGTGGAGACGAGCGGTATGGTCATGTCGGACTCTCCTGATGCTGGCCTGCATTGCAGCGCGCTGCGGCGGCGTTGGCGATCGGCCGCATGGCCCGGGCCAAAAGGGCTAGGCCGGCAGGGGGATGAAGGCCGATGCCGGCGCTACCATCATCTGGCCATGAACGTGATGCTCGTCGACGACCACGCGCTGTTCCGCGAGGGGCTGGCCCTGCTGCTGCGACCATTGGTCGATCCGCTGGTCGTGTGGGAAGCGGGCTCCTGCGAAGAAGCCCTGGCCTTGCTCGACAAGCAGGCACCGTTGCAACCCGACCTGGTGTTGATGGACCTGGGTCTGCCCGGCATGAACGGTCTTGAAGGCATTGCATGCTTCCACGAGCGGCTGCCGCAGTGCCCGGTGGTGGCGCTGTCCTCCAACGACGACCGTGAGACCGTGCTGCGCGCCCTGGATGCCGGAGCGATGGGCTTCATTCCCAAGAGTTCAAGTTCGGCCGTGTTCGCTGCGGCGCTGCGGCTCATCATGGCCAAGGGCATCTACCTGCCCACCAGCGTGCTGGCCGCGCCGGTGTCGGCAGCCCGTCCGGCGCCACGGTCGGCGCTGCCGACGGTGGGTACGCAGGTGGCCGCCGTGAGCGGCGCCGGCCCCCTTCCCGCCGACCTGGGCATCACACCGCGGCAGTCGGCGGTGCTGGCCCTCATCCTTCAGGGGATGCCGGCCAAGCTGATTGCACGAACGCTCAACCTGGCGCCGGGTACCGTGAAGGCACACACGTCGGCTGTGCTTCGGGCCTTGAACGTGACCACCCGCACACAGGCGGTCATCGAGGCAGGGCGCCTGGGTCCCGGTTTCACCGCTGCGTTGGCGCAGGCATCAGGCGACGCGGGCGAGCGAGCCGATGGCGGCCTGGCGTAGCCGCTGGGCGCTGGCCGGCTTGGACAGCTTCACCGCCTGGATGTCCGCAATCTGCGCATCCGTCTCCGGTGATAGGTCGGCTGTCAGCACCACCGCGGGCAGTTGGTCATCCAGGCGCCGGCGCAGTTCGGTCACGAGGGTGGTGCCTGTCCAGCCGTTGCCCAGGCTCTGGTCGGTGATGATCAGGTCGGGGGTGCGCAGGTGGCGGTCGACCTCGGCCAGGGCGGCCTCTCCCGAGCTGGCGTCGGCCACCAGGCAACCCCATTGCAGGCACAGCGCCCGCAGGGCATCGCGGTTGTCGGCGTCGTCGTCCACCAGCAGCACGAAGCAACCTGTCAGCCGACCGTCGTCCACGGGCTGCACGCCAGTCGTGTCGGTCAACAATGGCCAGCCGGCTACCCGTGGCAGCAGTAAGCCGAAGCTGGTGCCATGACCGACGCGCGAACGTACCTGCAGCGGGTGTCCCAGCATGGCCAGACTGCGCTTGACGATGGACAGTCCCAAGCCGAGCCCGCCGGGGTGGCCACTGCCGCTGTCGAGGCGGAAGAACTCCTCGAACACGTCGTCCAGGTGGGCCGCGGGAATACCGGGGCCGGTGTCGATGACCTGCACCAGCACCTCGGCGCCACGCGGTCGGGCCGCCATCAGCACCCCGCCACTGGCGGTGTACCGAACGGCGTTGGCCACGAGATTGCCCAGCACGCGTTCCAGCATGGCGGCATCGGTGCGCACCAGCACTCCGCGTGGGGCACGCAGCTGCAACCGCAGGCCCTTGGCCGCCGCCTGCGGCTCATAGCTGCACAGCACACGGGCCAGCATGTCGTCGAGCAGCTGCGGCCCGGGCTGCGCACGCACGTCACCAGCGTCCAGCCGCGAGATGTCCAGCAGGCCGGAGAACAGATGCTCCATCGCACCAATGGAGCGGCTCACTTTGTCCGCGAGCGACACCTGCTCGGGTTGCTGCAGCCGCTCGCGCAGCACGCTCATCAGCAGGCTCACCGAGTGCATGGGCTGTCGCAGGTCGTGGCTGGCGGCGGCCAGGAACCGGGTTTTGGCCGCGCTGGCCCGTACCGCCTGCTCCTGGCTGACCGCCAAAGCTTGCAGCTGCGCCCGCAGCTGTTCGTTCAGGCGCGCCAGATCCTGCGATTGCTGCAGCAGCAGGTCGCGCGCGGCAGACAGTTCCGCGGTGCGTTCGGCCACCTTGGCTTCCAGCCCTCGGTACGAGGCCTGCAGCTGGTGCGCCATCTCGTTGAAGTCTTGCGCCAGCGCCGTCAGCTCCGCACCGCCGCGGGCGTCGATGGCAGCATCCACGCCGGAAGCTAGGTTGCCACCGGCGATGCGAGCCGTGGCCCGGCGCAGCGCGACGATGGGGGCCGCCATGCGCCGAGAGAACCACAGGCTGGCCATGGCCGCCATCAGGCCTGCGAGCAGCACCAGTGCCAGCGTTTGTGCCACGCTGGTCACCACGGGCCTAAGCGCTTCCGACCGGGGTTGCTGCGCCAACACCAACCAGCGCGGTCCGGGGATGGGCGCAGCGGTGACGATCACCGGTAGGCCGTCCACATCCACTGCATCCATGCCGTTGACCGGCCAGCGCTGGTCGGGGCTGGCTGACCGGGCGGCGGCCACCGGCCCGTAGTTGCCCAGCGAGAGCTGTCGCAGCGCATGCGTGGGCCGCGGGTGCGCAATCAGGTGGTCGGCCGCGTCCACCACGTACACCTGGCCGTGTTCCCCGATACGCAGGCCCGACACCACGTCGGCAAGAAAGCGCAGGTTGAGGGTGGCCATCAGGCAGCTGCCCGGCCGGTGGGTGGGCACGCTCAGTTCCAGCAGCGGCACGCCCGCTTCATAACGGGTATTGCCATAGTGCGTGTCGGCCGGGCAGTCGGTTGGCGCAGCGCCGGGTGCCTGGCGATCGGCCCGGGAGACGAAGACCGCGAAGTCAGGCTGCAGCGAAGCGTGCCGCACGTCCAGCACTGCAGGGGCCAGCACCAGCAGGCGCGCCAGTTCCTCGCGCAAGGCGTCGACACCGAAGCCGTTCCGCTCCCAAGGCATCTTGGCCGCATCGCGCAGCGTGTTCTCCGTGCGACGCAGCGCCTGTGCGATCTCCTGCGCCGCGGCCTCGGTGTGCACGCGTTGCAGCTCGGCGATCGCGGTGCGTGCCTGGCGGTAGGCCATCCAGGTGTGCAGGCCGCCCGCGGTCAGGAGCAGGCCGATGCTGAGCCCACCCACCATCAGCGCATAGCGCGCAGCCAAAGAGCTTGGCACCATCAGCGCGGCACCGCCGGCAAGGCCGCATGAGCGGTGATGACCAGGTCGGCTTTGCGCACGACGGCCGGGGCGACGTCGACCGCGAATTCGTCGCCCAGCCGCACGGCCAGCACGAAGCGGCGTGGCCGTTCCACCGGCATGTGCTGCGGCAGCTCACCGGCCAGCACGCGGCCCAGCATCTCGGCCAGCGTGGGCATCGCGAAGCTGGTGTCCTGGGCATAGGCCATCTGTCCACCGGCCTGCACCTCCTCGGTGGTGCCGAACATGGCGGGCCGGCGCAGCCGCTGCAGCTGCGTTCGGATGGTCGCTTCGGCCACGTAGGACACGAAGGTGGGTGGGATGTACCAGGCCTGCTGCCGCGTGGCCGTGGGGCTGCCCAGTTGCGTGATGACGTCGGCTTCGTCCTGGGCCAGGAACAGGGTCAGCTGCACCCCGGTTTCCTGGCCATAGGCGGCCAAGCGGCGCTCGACGTCGAAAAGGGCCACCCATTCGCGATCGGCCAGCACGCCGATGCGGTGCAAGCCGTCAAACGCTTCGCGCAGCACGTCCAGCCGCTTCTCGTCCAGCCAATCGGCCAGCGAAAGGCCGGTCATGCCATGGGGTGACGTCATCGAGTCCACGATGCCGTCGCGCATGGGATCGGTGTAGGTGGCAAACACGGCGGGTATCGGCACGCCCAGGCGGCGGGCCGCCAGCGCCGTGATGCCTGTTGGCAGCACCATGACTGCCGCACCAGCCTGCACCGCCTGCTGCACTGCCAGGCGCGCAGCCGTCACGTCGTCGATCCCGGCATTGAAGTGCAGGAACTGCATCTGCTGTGGCCATTGGGGATTGACTTGCGAAAGTGCGCGCACGAATTGCGCGAACGCTTCATCCTGCACCGCTGGCCAACCCCCGATGTAGGCCACCCGGGTAAGCACGGGTTCCTGCGCGGTGTGTCGCGGCACGCCTGCCAGCGCTGCAAGCAGGACCATCGAGCCCATGGCATAGGACCAACGGGTAATGCCCTTCATGGTGCGAACTGGCTACTTTCCGCCTGCCGATGTCGGCAATTCATTTTAGGAGCGGCGCAATGACGAAGAGCTACTTTGCGTGGGTGGTGGTGGTCAAGGTGGAAAACAGCGATCCCATCTTTCCCGAGAACGATCCGTATGAGCTTGCGGCTGGTGGAGTGAAGAGGCCATCGCGTCCGCCTCGCATGGCCTCAGACACGGCGCGGTGGGATCTCGACCCGCAGTACGATGGTTCGGGGCGGCTGGACACGGACATCTACCCCGCGGGCGATTCGCGTGAGCGTGCGATCGACTGGTGGAAGCGCCATGAGTCGGAGTTCGCCGAGCAGCACCTCATCAGTCGCATGCTGATCGCTTTCGTGGACGACATCGCGCCAGCACCGAAGCCTGAGCCGCTGCCAGAGGTGCGTCCGCACGCCGACTGGCCCAGCTTCGATCACCGATTCACGGAGGACGATTGGACCGGCGACTTCAAGACCAAGGGCGAACGCGCAGATGCGTCGCTGCTGCCCGAGGACTGGGCGCAGTTCAGCGGGCTGAGCCTGCCGTCGCCAGTGGGCGATGAATGTGCCCAACTCAGGGACGCCGAGAACAAGGAGAGACCTGGAAAGACCCGGCAAATCAACTGGGAGGCCAAGTCATGGCGGCACGCGGTCAACGAACTGCTGGAGTTGGTCGGCGATCTAGAAACGCCCCCCATGCGCGTGCAAACGCTGGAATTGCTCCGGCGGGTGGATCAGTCGATCGATGCGCCGCTCTTTGCGCTCAAGAAGCACTTCATGCGCGGCCGGCCTGGCAAGTCCGGACACTGCGTTGATGCCATGTTCCCCGGAAAGCACGCATTCCACCCTGGGCATCCATCCTATCCGAGCGGCCACGCCACCATGGCGCATGCTGTCTCGCTGGTGCTGGGCGAGATCGCACCTGGGACCAACAAGGATGCTCTCGCTGCAGCGGCGGAGCGCATCGGCCGTCGCCGCGAGGTGGCCGGCCTGCACTATCCCAGCGACAGCGCGGCAGGTCGTTCCCTGGCGGCCTGGTTGGTGACCCAGCTCAAGAAGAACCCGGACTTCCAGGCACTGATGCGCAACGCGGCGTCTGAGTGGGCGCCCGCGGCACCGGCAACGCCCTGATCAGACCCGCCGCCTACGGCTCAGCGCGGCCGCTGCGGCACCTTGCGCAGCTTGCTCACGTCGTAGCCCTGCGCCGCGACGAAGCGTGTCAGTCGCTCCAGGTCGGCGGCAGGCATCGTGGGCGTGCGGGACATGATCCACACGTAGTCGCGCTTCTCGCGGCCGACCACCACTTCCTTGTAGTCCGGGTCGATGTGCATGATCCGGTAGTCGGCCTCGAACGGCCACAGGAACTGCATGGTCCAGATGGCGTTGCCGGTGTTGGGCAGCACGGTGCCCACCGGGTGCATGGTCTTGATCGGCTCGTCGTGCCCCCCATGCCGGTAGGTGAAGGTGGTGGCGATCTTGCCGTCGGGCCGGCGTTCGTAGCGTTCCACCGCGTCGTAGGCCTCGCGCTCGGGCCAGGTCGGGATCACCGCGATCACATACCAATC
>CAKZXL010000267.1 GCA_937883885.1 uncultured Aquincola sp.
ATGCCCACCACCGAAGGGCTGAAGGCGCTGGCGCCCGAGAAGGACGACCTGGCCATCAAGCGCTCGATGGCGCGACTGCGGCTGCACATCGACGACGGCAAGGAAGCGGCCAAGCCGGTGCCCATCCGGGTGCTGCCCGGCGCGCGGCCGCGGCCGGCCAAGGCGCCGCGCTTTGCGCCCGCGGGGCAAAGCACGCAGATGATCGTCGGCGCCGACGCCACCGACGACCAGCACATCCTGGCCACCAGCGCCCAGCTCTATGGCAGCTACCGGCTGCGGCGGGTGTACTACTCGGCCTTCAGCCCGATCCCCGATGCCTCGCGCGGGCTGCCGCTGCAGGCGCCGCCGCTGATGCGTGAGCACCGGCTGTACCAGGCCGACTGGCTGATGCGCTTTTATGGTTTTGCGCACGACGAGATCGTGCCGCGCGGCCAGGGCCTGCTGCGGCTGGACGTCGACCCCAAGCTGGCCTGGGCGCTGGCCCACCGCGAGCAGTTTCCGGTCGACCTCAACGCCGCCCCGCGCGAGCTGCTGCTGCGGGTGCCGGGGCTGGGCGTCAAGGCCATCGACCGGCTGCTGCAGTCGCGCCGCGTGCGGCGCCTGCGCGCCGACGACCTGCCGCGGCTGCATGTGCCGCTGAAGAAGGTGCTGCCCTTCGTGCTGGTGGACGGCCACCGTCCCAGCGGCGACCCCATGGTGCACACGCCTGGGCCCACCGTCGCACCGGCGCCGCGGGCCCTGCCGGTGCAGGCGTCGCTGTTCGCCTGAGCCTGCGGCATGGCCCTGGACCACCGCATCGTGCTGGCCGGCCCCGCCGACGTGGCGGGCTTCCGTCGCGAAGCACGGCAGCTGCTGGCGCAGCAGGTGCCGCCGCAGCAGGTGGCATGGGTGGCCGGCCAGACGTCGGCGCGCGCCCCGGGCGACACCGCCAGCCTGTGGGACGAGCCGGCGGAGCCGGCGGCCGTGACGGCCAGCGCCCCGCCCGATGCACCAGCGGCGCCCGCTTCTGGGCCCGATGCGCCGGCTGTCCGTGTGCCTGCGGCCTTCGTCGAGCTGTGCAACCAGGTGCTGCTGCACCGCGAGCCCGGCCGCTTCGCGCTGATGTACCGGCTGCTGTGGCGCCTGGTGCATGAGCCGGCGCTGCGCCACGACCCGCTGGATGCCGACCGGCTGAAAGCCGCCGAACTGGCCGCCGCCGTGCGCCGCGACATCCACAAGATGCGCGCCTTCGTGCGCTTCCGGCCGGTGGGCGACGACCGCCACGTGGCCTGGTTCGAGCCCGACCACCACATCGTCGAGGCCAATGCGCCGTTTTTCATGCGCCGCTTCGCGCAGATGCGCTGGGCCATCCTCACGCCCGAGCGCTGCGTGGAATGGGACGGCGAGCAGCTGCACTTCCAGCCCGGCGCCGACCGCGCCAGCGCACCGCCGGCCGACGCCGGCGAGCAGCTGTGGCTGACCTACTACCAGCACATCTTCAATCCGGCGCGGCTGAAGCTGGCCATGATGGTGCGCGAGATGCCGCGCCGCTACTGGCACAACCTGCCGGAAGCGGCCTTGATCGCGCCGCTGGCGGCCAGCGCCGCCGCCCGCAGCGAAGCGATGATCGAAGCGCCCGCCACGCCCGCGCGCAGCACCCGCACCTTGCGCATCCAGCGCGTTGAAGCGCCCCAGCCCGGCGAGGCGCCGCGCACGCTGGAAGCCTTGAAGGCCGCCACCAATGCCTGCACCGCCTGCCCCATCGGCGCGCTGGCCACGCAGGCGGTGTGCGGCGAAGGGCCGGTGGGCGCGCAGCACATGCTGGTGGGCGAGCAGCCGGGCGACCAGGAAGATCTGGCCGGCCGACCTTTCGTCGGCCCCGCCGGCCAGTTGCTGGATGGCGCGCTGCGTGAGCTGGGCTGGCCGCGCCATCAGGTGTACCTGGCCAATGCGGTCAAGCACTTCAAGTACGAGCTGCGCGGCAAGCGCCGCCTGCACAAGACGGCCGGCCAGCGCGAGGCGCAGGCCTGCGGCCAGTGGCTGGCACATGAAATCGACCTGGTGCAGCCGCAGGCGCTGGTCGCGCTGGGCGCCACCGCCGCCCGGGCGTTGCTGGGCCGCGAAGTGACCATCGGCCGCGAGCGCGGGCGTTGGCTGCATGAACGTGCCGACGGGCGGCCGGTGTTCGTCACCCTGCATCCGTCGGCCCTGCTGCGGCAGCCCGAGTCGGCGCGCGCCGCGGCCTACGAGGGCTGGCTCGAAGACCTGCGCCGTTGCCGGGACGTTGCTTTCGTGCCAAGTTCTGCCGCCACGGCCACCCCTGACTGAGTGGATTACACCCTTGGGAGGGATGCGCGCCACACCCTCCTGCGCACTACTGCGCAGCCCCTGAAGGCACGGTGTTACGGCCCCAGTTCGCCGGACTTGCATTCATGGCCTTGTAGTAAATTGTGTGAAGCCTAGGATGCCGGTCCCACACCGCGCCGTTCGAGGTCGCGCCAGGCGCTCGATGCCTGCCGCGCGCCCGGGCTCAAGCCCCGGCGCCATCACAAGACAGCACACACAAGGGGCTCTGCGTTGCGAACTTCCTTCTTCTCCCAAGGGCTTGCCCGGCGGCTTTCATCGGTACTCGCGCTGGCTTCCATGCTGCTGGCGGGATGTGCGGGCCTGTCGTCCAAGCTCCCGGCCGCACCCATCGAGGCCGGCACCAGCGAGTACGCCTACCTCATCGGGGCGGGTGACACGCTCAACATCATCGTGTCGCGCAACCCCGAGCTGTCGATGAGCGTGCCGGTGCGGCCCGACGGCAAGATCTCCGCGCCGCTGGTCGACGAGCTGGTGGCCCAGGGCAAGACCTCGGTGCAGCTGGCCCGCGACATCGAGAAGCAGCTCGAAAAATACATCCGCGACCCGGTCGTCACCGTGGTGGTCACCGGCTTCGTGGGCCCGTACAGCGAGCAGGTGCGCGTGGTGGGCGAGGCGGCGCGGCCGCAGTTCCTGCCCTACAAGCAGAAGATGACGCTGCTGGACGTGATGATCGCCGTGGGCGGCCTGACCGACTTCGCCGCCGGCAACCGCGCCACCATCCTGCGCGGCTCCGAGGGCAACAAGCAATATGCGGTGCGCCTGAAGGACCTGATCAAGGACGGCGACATTTCTGCCAACGTGGAAATGAAGCCGGGCGACATCCTGATCATTCCGCAGAGCTTTTTCTGATCTTCTCTGCGGGCGGCACTAGGAATTCGCGATGCATGAACTGATTGAGCAGATCGCCAACATCACCCGCGGTATGTACAAGTACCGCTGGCAAGGGGTGCTGGTGGCGTGGATCGTGGCGGTGGCGGGCGTGATCGTCGTGCTGCGCATTCCCGATCAGTACGAGGCCAGCGCCCGCATCTTCGTGGACACGCAGTCGATCCTCAAGCCGCTGATGTCCGGCCTGGCGGTGCAGCCCGACGTGAACCAGCAGGTCACCATGCTCAGCCGCACGCTGATCACGCGGCCCAACGTCGAGAAGCTGGTGCGCATGGCCGACCTCGACCTGGACAACGGCACCCGGCTGGAACAGGACGCGCTGGTCGACCACCTGATGAAGACGCTGCAGATCAAGAGCGCCGACCGCGACAACCTGTACATGCTGTCGTTCCGCGATTCCGACGCCGAACGCGCCAAGCGTGCGGTGCAGTCGCTGGTTTCCATCTTCGTGGAGTCCAGCATGGGCGCCAGCCGCAAGGACACCGACAGCGCCAAGGTGTTCATCAACGAGCAGATCAAGAGCTACCAGCAGAAGCTGGAAGAGGCCGAGGCGCGCCTCAAGGAGTTCCGGTTGAAGAACATCGACATGCAGTTCGCCGATGGCAAGGACACCGCGTCCCGGCTGGGCGAGTTGAGCGCGCAGCTGGACGCCGCGCGCCTGGAACTGCGCGAGGCCGAAAACGCCCGCACCGCGGCCAAGGCGGCGCTGGCGGCCGAGGCCAGCGGCCAGGGCGTGACCGGCGCTGCCACCGCGCAAAGCCTGCTGGACGAATCGGCGGTGTCGGTGTCCACGCCCGAGATCGACGCGCGCATCGAGTCGCAACGCAAGAATCTGGATGCGCTGCTGCAACGCTTCACCGAGCAGCACCCCGAGGTGATCAGCACCCGGCGCCTGCTCAAGGACCTGGAGGCGCAGAAGGTGGTGGAAGTGTCCAAGGCCCGCAAGCGCGCCGCCGGCGTGCCCAGCCTGTCGGGCAACAGCACCGGCGCTTCGCCCACCACGCTGGAGATGAGCCGTGTGCTCGCCACCTCCGAGGTGCAGATCGCCGCCCTGCGCGCCCGCGTGGGCGAGTACGAGGCGCGCTACAACGACGCCCATTCCAAAATCCGCATGTCGCCCAAGATCGAGGCCGAAGCGGCCCAGCTCAACCGCGACTACGCCATCCACAAGAAGAACTACGAAGACCTGGTGGCCCGGCGAGAAGCCGCCACCATGTCGGGCGACCTGGACGTGGCCTCGGGCATGGCGGACTTCCGCCTGGTCGAGCCGCCGCGCGTCTCGCCCAAGCCGGTGTCGCCGAACCGCCTGCTGCTGCTGCCGGCCGCGCTGGTCGCCGCCATCCTGGCCGGCCTGTTCACCGCCTTTGCCGCCAGCCAGCTGCGGCCGGTGTTCCACCGGGCGGCCGAAGTGCGGGCCAAGATCGAGCTGCCCTTCCTGGGCGTGGTGTCGCTGATCCAGACCGAGGCCGATCGGCGCCGCGAGCGCGCCGACCTGCTGCGCTTCTCGGCCGCCAGCGCGAGCCTGGTCCTGATGTTCATCGGCGGCATGATCGCCATGACGATGCTGGCGGGCCGATAACATGAACGGCAGCCTGATCGAACAAGCGGCCCAGCGCCTGGCCCAGCTCCGCCAAGCCGGCGTCGAAATCCCGCAACTGCCGGCTTCGCAACCGGCGCCCGCCGCCGGGGCGGCCGTGCCGCCGGTGCCGGCCCCGCAGCCCGCCACCGTCGCGGCGCCGGCGCCTGCCGAGCCGCAGTTCCTGTCGCGCAAGATCAACCTCGACCTGGACGCGCTGCAGGCGCTGGGCGTGGTCACGCCGCAGTCGCCGCGCTCCACCGTGGCCGACCAGTACCGGGTGATCAAGCGGCCGCTGATCCGCAACGCCATGGGCAAGGGCGTGTCCACCATCACGCACGGCAACCTGATCATGGTCACCAGCGCGCTGGCGGGCGAAGGCAAGAGCTTCACCTCCGTCAACCTGGCGATGAGCATCGCCAACGAGATGGACCACACCGTGATGCTGGTGGACGCCGACGTGGCGCGGCCTTCGCTGCCGCGCATGCTCGGCGTGCCGCAGGGCCCGGGCCTGCTGGACGTGCTCAACGGCTCGGCCGACATGCGCGATGTGCTGCTGCGCACCAACGTCGAGAAGCTCACCGTGCTGCCCAGCGGCGACCCGCACCCGCGTGCCACCGAGCTGCTGGCCAGCGATGCGATGCGCCAGCTGCTGGACGACATCGCCACCCGCTACCCCGACCGCATCGTCATCTTCGATTCGCCGCCGCTGCTGCTGACCACCGAATCGCGCGTGCTGGCCACCAACATGGGCCAGGTGGTGGTGGTGGTGCACGCCGACAAGACCAAGCAGTCCGACGTGCAGCATGCGCTGTCCACCATCGACAACTGCCCCGTGCGCATGCTGGTGCTCAACCAGGCCCGCACCGCTTCCACCGACGGCTATGCCGCCGGCTACGGCTACGGTTATGGCTACGGTTATGGCTATGGCTACGGTTATGGCGAGCAGGACCGGGTCGACGCCTCGGTGTCGGCACCGCAAAAGCCGTCCGGGGCGGCGGCGTGAAAGCGCGGCGATCGAACAAACGCGTCATCCGCTGCGCCCTGGCCCTGACGGCGGTGGCCGCGTGCTGGGCGCCTGTCGGCGGCCAGGCGCAGGTGCCGGCGGCCGGTGGTGACGCCGGCGCGGCGGGGGCGGGCGGTCGTGCCTTCGTCTTCACGCCCACGGTGGGCCTGCGTGAAACCTGGACCGACAACTACCGGCTGACGACCGACGCGCAAAGCGATCTGGTCACCGAGGCCACGCTGGGTTTTCGGGCACTGGCCAACGGTCGGCGGCTGCGTGGCTCGGTGGACTACACGGCCACCGGCCTGGCCTACGCCCGGCATTCGGACGACAACGACATCCAGCACACGCTGTACGGCAACGGCACGGCCGAGCTGCTGGAAGACCGCCTGTTCGTCGACCTGCGCGCGGCCGTCACGCAGCAGCAGATCTCGGCCTTCGGCACCACCTCCACCGACAACGCGCTGGCCAACCGCAACCGCACCGAGAACCGCACGCTGTCCATCTCGCCGTACCTGAAGGGCCCGCTCGGCTCGCTGGCGCAGTACGAGCTGCGGCTCAACCGCGACACCACCAGCACCTCCAACTTCGGGGCCGGCAACTACACCACCACCGGCGCACGCCTGCTGGTGCGGGGCGGCGAGTCGCGCCGCAGCGCCGCCTGGTCCGTGGAAGGCAGTTCGCAGCAGGTGGACTACGAGCAGGGCAGCACCAGCCAGAACGACGTGCTGCGCGGCACGCTGAGCTTTCCGCTCACCTCTTCGCTGACGGGCACCGCCATCGCCGGCACCGAGCGCAACGACCTGCGCAGCGCCGACATGGAAAGCTCCACCATCAGCGGCGCCGAGCTGGCCTGGGTGCCCAGCGAGCGCACCAGCCTCACGGCCCGGGTGGAGAAGCGCTACTTCGGCACGTCGCATGCGGTGAATTTCAGCTTCCGCACGCCGCGCACGGTGTGGACCTTCACCGACAGCACCGATGCTTCCACGAACACCAACACGCCGGGCTCCACCCGGGGATCGGTGTACGACCTGCTCTTCACCCAGATGGCGTCGCAGTTCCCGGATCCGGTGCAGCGCGATGCCCAGGTGCGGGCCTTCCTGGCGGCCAACGGCATCAATCCCAACACGGTGGTCATCCCCGGCTTCCTGACCACCTCGCCCACGCTGCAGCGCACGCAGGCCCTGTCGCTGGCGCTGATGGGCCTGCGCACGACGGTGGTGTTCCAGGCCTCGCAGACCTCCACCGA
>CAKZXL010000268.1 GCA_937883885.1 uncultured Aquincola sp.
GCAGGGCGGCGCGCAGCGGGGGCTGGCGCAGCGCGCGGTTGAGTTCTTCGTTCAGCCGCTGCAGCCGCATGCCCGGCGTGCCGGCGGGTGCGAAGAGGCCGAACAGCGACACCAGGTTGGCCTGCGGCAGCCCCAGCTCGGCCAGCGTGGGCACCTGGGGCAGCACCGGCAGCCGGGCCGGCGCGCCCACGGCCAGCGGTTTCAGCCGCCCGGCCTGGCAATGCGCCAGCTGCTGCGGGCCCACGTTGGTGGACAGCACCTCGAACTGCCCGCCCAACGCATCGGTGATCTGCTGGCCGCCGCCCTTGTAAGGCACGTGGGTGATCTGGCCACCCGCGGCACGCAGTACCGCTTCCAGCACGCGGTGGCCCACGGTGCGCGGGCCCGAGGTGGCCCAGCGCAGGCCCTCGGGCCGGCGGGCGGCGGCCAGCAGTGCCGCGAAGTCGTCACCCGCCAGGGCCGAGGTGCCGGCCACCAGCACCGGCGTGGCCATCACGCTCATCACCGGCGCCAGCTGCGCCCGCAGCGCCACGGTGCCAGGGGCATCGGCCTCGGGGCTGGTCAGCGGGCTGATGGCCGAGAACACCAGCATCTGCCCGTCGGGCGCCGCGCGCGCCAGCGCGGCCAGCGCCACCGCACCGCCGGCGCCGGCTCGGTGTTCCACCAGCACCGGCACGCCCAGGCGCGCCGACAGCGGCTCGGCCAGCAGCCGCGCCGCCGCATCGCTGACGCCGCCGGGCGGATAGGCCACCACCAGGTGCAGCGGCCCGGCCGGCCAGCCCTGGCCCAGGGCCGTGCCCGACCCCAGCGCGGCCAGGCCACCGGCCAGCGGCGCGGCGCCCCAGGCCAGCAGCTGGCGGCGCCGCAGCAGGTGCAACCCATGGTCGCCAGCGCTCCGTTCACACGGCCGGGGTGAACGCCAGCTCATGCGGCCGCCGCCTTCGTGCGCCGCGCTGCCGTGCGGGCCGCCGCGGGCGCTTGACCCGCCTGGGCCAGCGCCATCACCAGCGCGATGAAGGAAGCCACCGCCTCACCCTCGCCGCCGGCTTCTTCGCCCGCCCGCCACACCAGGCTCAAGGGGGCACGCAGTGCGCTGGCGCCAGCCAGCGGCCGGTAGACGATGGCGCCGCCATGGGTGCCGCGCATCGAGGCCGGCACCACCGACACGCCCACGCCCGCCGCCACCAGGTTGAGGTTGCTCATCATCCGCTCCACTTCCGCTGCCACCGTCACCGCCACGCCCTGCTTGTGGCACAGCGCCAGCAGGTTGGCATACAGGCCCGGCGCGCCCGGCCGGCGCACCAGCACCAGCCGCTCACCGGCCAGCGAAGCCAGCCGCAGCGGCTGCTCGGGCCGGGCCGCCAACGGGTGGTCGGCCGGCAGTGCCACCAGCACCGGCTCTTCCAGCAGGGTGGCAAAGCGCAGGCCGGGCGGGCGCACCACCGGCACCCGCAGAAAGCCGCAGTGCAGCCGGCCGGCGGCCACCGCCTCCGTCAGCGCGGCGGCGTGGTCTTCGCTCAGATCCAGCTCGATGCCGGGATGGCGGCGCCGACATTCGCGCAGCGCCTGCGGCGTGAAGGCATGGGCCGCGGCCGAGCTGGTGAAGCCCACCGCCAGCCGGCCCTCTTCGCCCCGCGCGACGCGGGCCATGCGCTGGCGCAGCGCCTCCACCTCGGCCAGCAGGCGCTTGGCTTCAGCCAGCAGCACGCGGCCGCCGGCCGTCAGGCTCACGCCCTTGGGGTGGCGTCGCAGCAGCTGCAGGCCCAGCTCGGCTTCCAGCGCCTTGATCTGCTGGCTCAGCGGCGGCTGCTGGATGCCCAGCGCGGCGGCAGCGCGGGTCATGTGGCCCGCCTCGGCGACGGCGGCGAAATAGCGCAGGTGGCGCAAGTCCATATGCAAATCGTATCAGCAGGGCGCGCCCGGTATATTTGACCTTGGCGGCGGCTGCCCCTAGCCTGCGGGCACAACACAGCAGGAGACAACATGCCGCCCCATGCCCACCGCCCCACCCGCCGCGCCGTCCACGCCATCGGCACGCTGGCCACCACGGCAGCCGCCTTGTTGGCCGGCCTGGCCACCGCACCCGCGCTGGCGGCCACCAGCATCCTCTTCGTGGGCAACAGCTACACCTTCGGCCGGGTCGACCCGGTGATGAGCTACAACGCCGGCAACGTCACCGACCTCACCGCCGCGATGTGGGCCGCCAACGCCACCGGCAGCAACGCCTTCGAGCCGCACCCCTGGGGCGGCGTCGCCGGCATCTTCAAGCAGTTCACGGTGCAGGCCGGGCTGGACTACGACGTGGCGCTGTCCACCCGCAACGCGGCTTCGCTGCGCGGCCACTACCTCAACAGCAACCCGGCCGACTGGGACTTGCGCGGCAACATCGCTTCCAAAAAGTGGGACCAGGTGGTGCTGCAGGAGCAAAGCGACGAAGCGCTGCCCCGCCAGCCCGGGCTGGCTTCCAACCCCGCCTACTTCGAGGCTTATGCCGGCCAGATCGAGCGCTTCGTGCACGACGGCCGGGCCACCAGCTACCGCGAGCGTGAGCTGATCGGCGGCAGCACCGCCGCCTGCCAGGCGGCCACCGGCGCCAGCGCCGGCACCTGCAACCTGCTGCGCAACATCCCGGCCAACCCGAATGCCAGCGCCGACACCCAGCTGTACCTGTACCAGACCTGGGCCCGGCCCAACCTGGTGAACGCGCCCTTCACCACCGTCACCGACCCAGTCACCGGCGCAGTCAGCTTCACCACCACGCCGGCCACCTCGTTCTACCCCACGCTGGAGGCGATGACCAACGACCTGCACGACGCCTACTACGGCCTGGCCGCCAGCAAGCCGGGCTTTGCCGGCGTGGCGCCGGTGGGCGACAGCTTCATGCGCGCGGTGACCGAAGGCGTGGCCACCCGCGACATGTATGCGCCCGACGCCGCCACCGACGGCAAGGTGGACCTGTGGTGGGACGACGGCACCCATGCCAGCAAGTACGGCTCGTACCTGAGCGCGCTCACGCTGTTCGGCACCGTCACCGGCGTCGATCCGGCCAGCCTGGGCGGCGCCGAGATCGCGGCCAGGGACCTGGGCATCGGCCAGGCCGATGCGCTGGCGCTGCAACGTGTGGCCAGCCTGCAGCTGGGCTTTGCGCCGCCGGTGCCCGAGCCTGGCACTTATGCGCTGATGCTGGGCGGCCTGGCCGCGCTGGGCGCCTGGGTGCGGCGCCGCCGAGCCCCCGCTGAAGGAGGTACCCGATGATGCGCAGCCGCTGCATGTCCCTGGCCGCCACTGCACTGGCGGTGCTGCTGGCCGGCTGCGCCCAGTTGGGCGGGCAACCCGACCCCGCAACTTCCACCGGCGCGGCCGACGTGCCGGTGTTCTCGCCCGAGGCCGCCGCCACGCCGATGCCCTGCCCGGCCGACGTGCTGCAGCAGGCGCCGGGCACCCGCTGCCTCAGCGGCCGCGACTCGGCCGGCGCCTTCTACCTGATCGCGCTGCCGGCCGGCTGGCAACCCGGCCAGGGCGACCTGGTGCTGCATGCGCATGGCGGCCCTTCGCTGGGCGCGCCCACGCTGGCCCGCACGGTGGAAGACCTGCAGCGCTGGGCCATCATGCCGCGCGCCGGCTATGCCTGGGCCGGCTCCAGCTTCCGCCAGGGCGGCGTGGCGGTGCGCGCCGCCGCCGAAGACACCGAGCGGCTGCGCCAGCTCTTCGTGCAGCAGGTGGGTGCGCCGCGCCGCACGCTGCTGCACGGCCAGTCGTGGGGCGCCAGCGTGGCCGCCAAGGCCGCCGAAACCTACACCCGTGATGCCACCGGCCGGCGCCCTTACGACGCGGTGCTGCTGACCAGCGGCGTGCTGGCCGGCGGCAGCCAGGCCTACCAGTTCCGGCTCGACCTGCGGGTGGTGTACCAGGCGCTGTGCGGCAACCATCCGCGCCCGGGTGAAGCCGCCTACCCGCTGTGGCAAGGCCTGCCGGCCGGTGCGCGCATGACGCAGGCCGAGCTGCGCAGCCGCGTCAACGACTGCCTGGGCCTGGACCAGCCGGCCGCCCAGCGCACGGCCGAGCAGCGGCGCAAGCTGGACACGCTGACCCAGGTCATCCGCATACCGGCCTCGTCGGTGTTCAGCCACCTGTCGTGGGCCACCTGGCATTTCCAGGACATCGCCGAGCACCGCAGCGGCGGCGGCAGCGTCTTCAGCAACGAGGGCGTGCGCTACACCGGCTCGGCCGATGACGAGGCGCTGAACGCCGCGGTGGCCCGCTACCGCGCCGACCCGGCCGCGGTGGCGCGCTTCGCGGCCGACACCGACCTCACCGGCCGCATCCCGGTGCCGGTGCTCACGGTGCATGGCATCGACGACCCCACCGCCTTTGTCGAGATGGACGACAGCTTCCGCCGCACCATGGTGGCCGCCGGTACCGCCGGCCACCTGGTGCAGACCTTCACCGCGCACGACACCCACAGCTACCTGGCCGACCCGGTGTACCCCGCCCTGCTGGACGCGCTGCAAGCCTGGCTGAGCACCGGCCAGGCGCCCACGCCGCAGGCCGTGGCCGACCGCTGCGAAGCGTTGGCGCCGCGCTTCGGCCCGGGCTGCCGTTTCCAGCCCGGGTACCGGCCGCCGCCCCTGGCCACCCGTGTGCCCGAAAGGACAGTCGGGCCGAAATAGTTACATTTTCGGCACTTCCTGCCGACAACGATGGTTCCGCTGGCTGCCACAGGGGGCCGCCAGCATCATCGACCAGGAAGTACCGATGTTCTTGAACAATCTGTCGATCGGCAAACGACTTGCAGTCGTGCTGGGCGTCATCCTCTCCTTGTGCCTGGCCAGCAGCCTGTTTGCCTTCTTCAAGCTGCGCCAGATCGGCGTGCAGGTGGACCACATGGTCACCGACAACGCCCGCACCGAGCGCGCCACCGCCGACTGGCTGCGCAACACCACCGCCGGCGTGCAGCGCGCCGCGGCCATCGCCAAGAGCAGCGACAACAGCCTGATCGACTACTTCGCTCCTGCCACCAAGCAGTCGATCGCCGACACCAACGTGCTGCAGGAACAGATCGACAAGGCGATGAACACGCCCGAGGAGCGCCAGCTCTTCGAAGAAGCCGGCAAGCTGCGCACCGCCTACCTGGCCGCCCGCAACGAGGTGAGCAAGCTCAAGCAGGCCGGTGACCTGGCCGGTGCCAGCAAGTTGTTCGACGAGCGCTTCGAGCCCACCTCCAAGGCCTACCTGGCCGCGGTCACCCGCATCTCCGACCTGCAGCGCAGCTACCTCGACCAGGCGGCCAAGGAAAGCGCCGACCTGACCGCACGCACCGCCACGCTGCTGATGGCCTGCGCCGGCTTTGCCACCGCGCTGGGCGCCCTGCTGGCCTGGCAGCTGGCCACCAGCATCGTGCGCCCGCTGCGCCAGGCCGAAGCCATGGCCAGCGCCGTGGCCGCGATGGACCTGAGCGGCACGCCGCAGCAGCACTACGCCAAGGACGAAACCGGCCAGCTGCTGCGCGCCATCGACACCATGCGCAGCGCGCTGCAGCGGGCGCTGAACGACGTGCGCAGCGTGGTGGACAGCATCTCCACCGCCAGCAGCCAGATCGCCACCGGCAACCACGACCTGAGCGCCCGCACCGAACAGACGGCCAGCAACCTGCAGGAGACCGCCAGCTCGATGGAAGAGCTGACCGCCACCGTGCAGCAAAGCGCCGACATGTCGGCCCAGGTGAACCAGCTGGCAGCCTCGGCCGTGGACGCCGCGCGCCGGGGCGGCCAGGTGGTGTCGCAGGTGGTGTCCACGATGGACGAGATCAATGCCAGCTCGCGCAAGGTGGCCGACATCACCAGCACCATCGACGGCATTGCCTTCCAGACCAACATCCTGGCGCTGAACGCCGCGGTGGAAGCCGCCCGTGCCGGCGAACAGGGCCGCGGCTTCGCGGTGGTGGCCGGTGAAGTGCGGCTGCTGGCGCAGCGCTCGGCCGAGGCCGCGCGCGAGATCAAGTCGCTGATCGCCGCTTCGGTGGAGAAGGTGGCGCACGGCACCACGCTGGTCCAGGAAGCCGGCGGCACGATGAACGACGTGGTCACCAGCGCGCAGCGCGTGACCGACATGATCGGCGAGGTGACCGTGGCCACCGCCGAGCAGCGCGACGGCATCGGCCAGGTGAACACGGCCGTGAGCCAGCTCGACCAGATGACGCAGCAGAACGCCGCGCTGGTGGAAGAGTCCACCGCCGCCACCGCCAGCCTGCAGGA
>CAKZXL010000269.1 GCA_937883885.1 uncultured Aquincola sp.
ACGGTGGAAGCGCTGCACCCCTGGGAAGCCATCCTGGAAGTGGCCGAGAAAGAGGGCGTCGACCTGGTGGTGATGGCCTCCCACGGCCGCCGCGGCATGGCCGCCCTGCTGCTGGGCAGCGAAACCCAGCGCGTGCTGATCCACAGCAAGCTGCCGGTGCTGGTGGTGAAGTGAAACCACCCGCCCGCCGGGCCGCCCCAAGGGCGGGTGCGCCACCCTTGGGGGGCCGCGAGCAGCGCGAGCTTGGGGGCTGAAATCAGTGGTTGTGCTGCAGGCCGCTCATGGCCAGCAGCACGATCACCAAGCCCGCGGCCAGCCAACCGACCTGCAGCAGCGTGTCGCGCAATGACAGGCGCCGCTGCATCTGTGGGATGAGGTCGGCCACCGCCACGTAGACGAAGCTGCTGGCGGCCACCACCAGCAGGTACGGGAACAGCGCTTCCCACGGGCCCACCACGAAGTAGCCCACCACACCGCCCACCACCGCCGCCGCGCCCGACAGCGCGTTGTAGACCAGCGCCCGGGTGCGCGACAGCCCGGCGTTGAGCAGCACGATGTAGTCGCCCACCTCCTGCGGAATCTCGTGGGCGATGATGGCCAGCGCCGTCACCGTGCCCAGCCGCACGTCGGTGAGGAAGGCGGCGGCGATGATCACGCCGTCGCAGAAGTTGTGGATGCTGTCGCCCAGCAGCACGCTCCAGCCGCCACGGCCGGCCTGCTCGGCATCGAAGTGGTGATGGTGGTGGTGGCCGTCGCCTTCATGGTGGTGGGTGTGGCGGTACAGCTCCACCTTTTCCAGCAGGAAGAAAAACAGCAGCCCGCCCAGCAGCGTGGCGAACAGTGCATGCGGCTCGGCGTTGCTCTCGAAGGCCTCGGGCAGCACGTTGAGCAGCGCCGTGGCCAGCAGCACGCCGGCCGACAGGCTGACCAGGCTCTTGACCACCCGGCCCAGCAGATGCACCGTCAGGCTGGCCGCGATGCCCACCGACAGCAGGCCGCCGGCCAGGGTGGCCAGGACGATGTACAGCAAGGTCATGAAGCGGCGTGACGGGCGGTCGGCAAACGTGGGGGAGCGGCATTCTAGGAGCCGGCGCAAGCGCGGCTGCGATGCGCGCGCGCCACGGTGCCGCCACGGCCAGCCACGACAATGCCCGCATGGATCTTCAGCGCAACTTGACCTCCGGCCCGCTTGCGGCCATCGACATGGGCTCGAACAGCTTCCGGCTGGAAATCGGCCAGATGCAGCACGGGCGCTACCGCCGCATCGACTACCTCAAGGACACCGTGCGCCTGGGCGCCGGGCTGGACGCCGACGGCCTGCTGACCGAGCCGGCCGCGCAGCGCGGCCTGGCCTGCCTGGCGCGTTTTGCCAAGCGGCTGCAGGGCTTCGAGGTGGCGCAGGTGCGCGCCGTGGCCACGCAGACGCTGCGCGAGGCCCGCAACCGCGATGCTTTCCTGGCGCGTGCGCAGGAGGCGCTGGGCAAGCCGATCGAGGTGATCTCGGGCCGCGAGGAAGCGCGCCTGATCTATGCCGGCGTGGCCCACCTGCAACCCAGCGAAGCGCCCCGGCTGGTGATCGACATCGGCGGGCGCAGCACCGAGATGATCCTGGGCACCGGCCGCCTGCCCACAACGGCGGAATCGTTCCGCGTGGGCAGCGTGAGCCTGTCGATGCGCTTTTTTCCCGATGGCCGGCTGACCGAGGCGGGCTTTCGCGAAGCGCAGATCGCGGCCGGCGCCGAATTCGAAGAAGGCCTGGACGCCTTTGCGCCGCGGCTGTGGACCGAGGCGCTGGGTTCTTCAGGCACCGCCGGTGCGGTGTCGCAGCTGCTGGCCGCCAGCCGTGTGACCGACGGCAGCATCACGCCCAAGGGCCTGCGCTGGCTGATCCAGCAGTGCATCAGCGCGGGCCACATCGACAAGCTCGACCTGCCCGGCTTGAAGGAAGACCGCCGCGCGGTGATCGCCGGCGGCCTGGCCATCCTGTACACGCTGGCCGCGCACTTCCGCATCGACAGCCTGCAGCCGGCCCGCGGCGCGCTGCGCCAGGGCGTGATCATCGACCTGTACGACCGCGTGCATGCCCCGCGCGATGCCGAGCGGGGCGACGTGCGCGACCAGTCGGTGCGCGAGCTGCAGAAGCGCTTTCAGGTGGACGTGGCGCAGGCCGAGCGGGTGCGGGTGGTGGCGCTGGCGCTGTACCGCCAGCTGGCGCCGCAGGCCGATGCCGATGCCCTGCGCGAACTGGGCTGGGCCTGCGACCTGCACGAGCTGGGCATGATGGTGTCGCACCACGACCACCACCGCCACAGCGCCTACCTGCTGAGCCATGTGGATGCACCGGGCTTCTCGCAGAACCAGCAACGGCGCATCGCCGACCTGGTGCTGGGCCAGCGCGGCGGGCTGCGCAAGATCGAGGCGGCGCTGGCCAACGAAGGCTTTGCCTGGCAGGTGGTGGCGCTGCGCCTGGCCGCCATCGAGTGCCATGCGCGCGGCGCGTTCGGTGGCCATGCGATCGACGTGCACCGCCACGGCCGCAGCGCCGTCATCAGCGTGCCGGCCGGCTGGGCCAGCCAGCACCCGCGCACGCTGTACCTGCTGCAGGAAGAAGCCGCCGCGTGGGAACGCAACGGCATCGTCGATCTGCGCCTGTCGGCGTGAAGCCTACAGGTGCTCAGGCCCGCGCACGCTGACCAGCACCACCTCGGAGCTGCCGCCCCGCTCGCGCAGGCGCAGCCACCAGACGCCGGCCTTGCGGATGCTCCAGGGCTGCACCGTGCCGCGGGTGAGCAGGTAGGAAGCGGCCAGCCCCAGCGTGGGCTGGTGGCCCACCACCAGCACCGGGTGGCGCGAATCGGGCCAGCGCGCTTCGGCCAGCAGCGATTCCACCGTGCCGTCGGGCGCCAGGCCGGGCGCGGTCTTGAACTTGCGGTCCAGGGCTTGCGCCGTCTGCTGCGTGCGGCGGGCGGGGCTGGCCAGGATGCGGGTGCTCTCGGGCAGCACCTGGTTGAGCCAGGCGGCCACGCGCGCGGCCTGCCGCTCGCCCTTGGACGTCAGCGGGCGGGCCAGGTCATCGCCGGGCTCGTGCAGTTCCACCGCATCGGCGTGGCGCCAGAGGATGAGGTCCATCGCCGGTTCCTTGGTCTGGTGTTCAATCGCCGAAGCGGGCCATCAGGGCCTGCTGGGCGCTCACCGGCTCACCGGTGGTGGTCACGGCCTCGTAGTGGCCGTCCGAGCGCAGCAGCCAGGCTTCCTTGGTGTCGTGCAGGTAGGGCACCAGGCATTCGTCGATCACCCGCTGGCGCAGCGCGCGGTCGTGGATGGGCCAGGCCAGCTCGATGCGCCGGAACATGTTGCGGCTCATCCAGTCGGCGCTGCTGAGGTACAGCGCCTCGTGCGCATCGTCCTCGCCCCAGCGGAAGTACAGCACCCGGGTGTGTTCCAGGAAGCGGCCCACCACCGAACGCACGCGGATGCGCTCGGTG
>CAKZXL010000270.1 GCA_937883885.1 uncultured Aquincola sp.
CTGAAGGCCGTGGAAGCCAGCATCCATCTGCTGGCCAAGCTCAAGATCACCGCCACCGCCCAGCGGGTGCACATCGAAGCCAAAGAGGCGGTCACGGTCAACGGCGGCGGCAGCGCCACGCAGTGGCAGGCCGACGGCATCACCGAGAACACCGCCGGCACCTGGGTGGCGCATGCGGCGGCGCATGGCATGCCCGGACCACAAAGCAAGGTGGTACTCGCAGCGCCACTGCCAGGCACCCATGCCGACGTCGCTGCGGCTGTAAAACGCATCTACCAGGTGCTGCCTCGCAACGAGCTGCGCGTCGAGCGAGTGGATGCGACCGGCCAACTGCAGCAGGTGACGCTGGAGTTCCCGGAGAGCGAAGCAGGCAATTGCCGCGACAACATCAAAGGCTTTGACCTCAAAAGGGACGGGCTGACACGCGTCCATCCGGGCGGCTATGCCGCTTTGATCAATGCGGCCCTGGACAACGGCGTGCAGCGCATGCGAATCAGCTCGTGCTGGCGCCCCATGCTCGGCTCCGTCGCTCACCGCGTCGGTTTGGGGCTGGATGTGACCTACCTCGACGATGTCCACCTGAACAGGCAGGAGCTGGTCACCGGCCAAGCCAAGTCGCCCGGCGCCGATGCCAATGTGAGTGATGAAGAGCGGCGGAGGTATCTGGCTTGGATGGCTGCCAAGGAAGAGGCGAAGGCGGCTGAAGAAGATTGGAATAGGCAGCAGAGGGCGGGCGGAGAGCAGGAACAATCTTCAGCGCCGGATCGGCTCCAGTCGGCGCGAGCGGCTGAACACAATAGTTGGATGCTATGGAATAAGGAGCGGGACAAAAATGATCCGGTAAGGGTGCGGGCCTTTCGGCAATCCTTGTATCGATGCGCCTGTGTGCGCCAGCTATTTGACCCTTGGTATATCGAAGTTGACACCAGAGACCAGATCGAGCCGGCACCGAATGCGCAAATCAAGGGTGACGCAATTCAGGTCACGCACGCACATCATCTGCACATCACAGTGGAAGACGCGAGGATATTTCCATGACCATCTATCTTTACCGCATGCAGAGGATCGTCGTCATGGCATCGACGCTCGCTGCCCTCGCACTGGGATGCGGTTCCGTGCGGGCTCAACCAGAGCTTCGTCCTCGCTACTTGGAGTGGATTTCAAGGCCATGGGAGATGCGCTACTTTATATATGTAGATCAGCATAGGCGGTGGAAGCACTCACAGGCGCTGGCAGCAAAATTCACCAGTGAACGTGATCAACACCCTGACACTCGCAACCAATTTTGGTGGCAACAGTATTTTGAGCCTGCCTCTATAATAAATATATCGCATTGGAACTTGGCCAGCCAGCCCGAGCTTTCTGGGTATCCAAAAGATTTGGCAGTGGTCGTCATTCAGTTTGACAAGGATGGATTCGTGACCACGCCACACAGCTTCGGTCGCCCCCTTCGGGGCCGACTCAATAACTCCAGCACGATGGCTGTCATGTTGTCCGCCGGGGATGAGATCGATGCTCAGTATGCATACCTAGACTGGTGGTATCTGGCTCACCGCGAAGACACCCCCGATGGAGTTACACCTGCCTTGTGCAACCCAGAGGGTTTGGCGTCATATGCTGGCCCAAGGGATGACAACTACGTCTATGGCGATTACTACCAGGCCGACAAGAGCTGGCTGACTACTCCGCCTTTCAACTGTCGCGAATGGTCCTGGCAGATGCATGAGGCAGAGCGCCCCTACATCGATGTCACCAGCTACGGGCCGCCGGATTCCAGATACAAGAAAAACTATCCCCACGGCACCTACATTCAAGAGTTCGTCGGCTGGAGCCGCTTCGACCGTCAAAAACCAGTGATCGGCAAGCACGCCGACAAGTGGTACTGCCTGCATGAGTGCCCGCAGGGCGAAGCGCCGGGGGAAATTGCCGACATCAAAGCCTGGGCCGCTGCCAACGGCTGGCCTGTTCCAAAGCCGCCGACACGCATGCCGGTCTTCACGGATGATCCTCGGCGTAGAGGCTATTACCCCGATTGATGAGTGAGCGACGTGCACTGACGCATCGCATCATGGCCGGCAACCTGCCGTATAAGGAGGGCCTCACCGTGTGTTCCAGGCTTGGCTGCACCGCCAATCAACAGGTAGGCGATCTTCTCCCGGCCGCTCAACCCGGTCCACAAAGGATGAGCTCAGCCGGTGACCTTCGGCAGCGCGTGCACGACCACTGGCGCAGCACCCCGCGGCGTTGGGATTTGGTGGCGCTTGCGCTGGCAGCGCCTGAGCAGGACGGTCCATGAATCGACTTCGGATAGCCGCCTGGCTGCTGTTGTGTGCCACGGTGGCAGCCGCGCTGGCGTTTCAGGGCTATCGCAACCACGAAGGCTACTGCGCGCGAGTCGGTCGCCCTCTGACCGACGAAGAGATGGTGCACGCCGCAGTGCGCCACTTGGCCTACGACATCGGGATAGCGCGTGAGCCGGCCGCCGTGCGTGCCTGGGTGGACGCCCACCCCACATGCTGCGAGGTAGACCGCTCATCCCACCTCACCGCCAGCGCCTGGGACAGGACCATCGGCGAGTACTGGATCTACGTCACTGTGTTCCACGACGTGCGGCCTGGGTCGGAAGTCGGAGGCTTGCGCCACTACGAGAGCTACGTGGAACTCGGAGCCTGCGGTCAGAGAGGCTCAGTGTTCGGCGAGTTCATCACGCCGCGTAAGCCGGGGGCGTGATGCCCCGCCTCGCACGTCTTGGGAGGTGTCGATCGAGCGGCCTCGATCACCGGAACCGGGGCTTTGACCGCACCGCCGACGGCCGCCGCGCGGGTGGCTAGACTCTGGGGATGAGCCACGACCACGACGACCCCAAGTACCCGGTCCACAAGACCGACGCGCAATGGCGTGCCGAGCTGGACCCGATGCAATACCAGGTGGCCCGCCATGCGGCCACCGAACGGGCCTTCACCGGCAAGTACTGGGACCACACCGACAAGGGCCAGTACAACTGCGTCGGCTGCGGCACGCCGCTGTTCGACTCGACCACCAAGTTCGATGCCGGCTGCGGCTGGCCCAGCTACTACCAGCCGATCAACAGCGAGGTGGTGGAGCGCGTGGTCGACCGCTCGCACGGCATGGTGCGGGTGGAGGTGCGCTGCAACAACTGCGGCTCGCACCTGGGCCATGTGTTCGAGGACGGCCCGATGCCGACCGGCGAGCGCTTCTGCATCAACTCGGCGGCGATAGACTTCGTGCCCAAATGAAACTGCTGTTCGATTTCCTGCCCATCATCCTGTTCTTCGGCGCCTTCAAGTACGCCGAGAACCACAAGGACTGGGCAGCGGCCTTCGCCTCCGACCATTTCGGTTTCATCGTCTCCGGCGGCGTCGTCGGCCCCAACGAAGCGCCGGTGCTGCTGTCCACGGTGGTGGTGATCGTGGCCACGCTGGCCCAGGTGGCCTGGCTGATGGCCCGCGGCAAGAAGGTGGACGTGATGCTGTGGGTGAGCCTGGTGCTGGTGGTGGTGCTGGGCGGCGCCACGATCTGGTTCCACAACGAGACCTTCATCAAATGGAAGCCCAGCGTGCTGTACTGGGTGATGGGCGGCGCCTTCCTGCTGAGCGAGCTGCTGCTGCGCAAGAACCTGCTGCGCATGCTGCTGGGCGAGCAGATGCAGCTGCCCGACCACGCCTGGCAGCGGCTGAACCTGGCCTGGGTGGTGTTCTTCGCGGTGATGGGCGTGCTCAACCTCTGGGTGGCCTACAACTTCTCGACAGACGCCTGGGTCAACTTCAAGCTGTTCGGCGGCATCGGGCTGATGCTGCTGTTCACCCTGGCCCAAGGCATCTACCTCAGCCGGCACATCAAGGAAGACGCGGCCCCCGAGGCCGACGCTCCGCGGAAGTGACGCGATGAGTGTCAGTGCCACCGACATCGAAGCCTGCCTGCGCGAAGCCCTGGCGCCCAGCGCGCTGGAAGTGCAGGACGACAGCCACCTGCATGCCGGCCACGCCGGCGCCCGTGAAGGCCGGCATTTCACCGTGCGCATCACCAGCGCGCGCTTTGCCGGCACCAGCCGGGTGGCGCGCCATCGGCTCGTGTACCATGCCCTGCAGACCCTGATCCCGCAGGGCATCCACGCGCTGGCCATCGAGGCCCGCGCCCCCGAAGAGGCCGGCTGACACGCCACCTGCTTCGTCCGGCCGCCGGCCCGCCGGCGCACCGACCCCAACCAACTGCCCTGCACTTTCGCAGCATCGCTCCAGAGGCCACCCTGCTCATGAAGACCCAGCTCACCCTGCTTGCCGCCGCGCTCATCGCCCTGCCGATGGTTGCCGGCGCGCAGAACGTCGCCATCGTCAACGGCAAGCCGGTGCCCAAGGCCCGCGTCGAGGCGCTGATGGTGCAGGCCACCCGAGGCGGCGAGCAGCCCCGCACGCCCGAGCTGGAAGCCCGGGTGAAGGAAGAAGTGGTGCTGCGCGAGATCTTTGCGCAAGAGGCCGAAAAGCGCGGCCTGGCCCAGAGCGCCGACTACAAGAGCCAGATGGAACTGGCGCGCCAGAGCATCCTGATCCGCGAGCTGTTCACCGACTTCCAGAAGAAGAACACGGTGTCCGACGCCGACGCCAAGGCCGAGTACGACAAGTTCAAGGCCCAGTCGGCCGGCATGGAGTACCGCGCCCGCCACATCCTGGTGGAAACCGAAGACCAGGCCAAGGCGCTGATCGCCGAGATCAAGGCCGGCGGCAACTTCGAAGAGCTGGCCAAGAAGAACTCGAAGGACCCGGGCTCCGGCGAAAACGGCGGCGACCTGGACTTCGCCAAGCCCGACGCCTACGTGCCCGAGTTCGGCCAGGCCCTGGCCGCGCTGAAGAAGGGTGAGATGACCGAGACGCCGGTCAAGACCCAGTTCGGCTATCACATCATCAAGCTGGAAGACACCCGCGAAGCGCAGTTCCCGTCGTTCGAGGAAGTGAAGCCGCAGATCCAGCAGCGCCTGACGCAGATCAAGCTGCAGCAGTTCCAGCAGGACCTGCGCAGCAAGGCCAAGACCGACTACAAGTTCCAGGAATAAGGCTCGCCGGCGCGCGCGGCCCGCGGTCAGTCGGGCCGCCGCAGCGCCGCCAGCTGCGGCTCACGCTCCTTGAGCCAGCGCGGCAGGGCATCGCCCACCATCGGCCGCCCCAGCAGGTAGCCCTGCGCCACGCTGCAGCCCAGCTGCTGCAGCAGCCGCCAGTCTTCCAACGTTTCAACGCCTTCGGCCACCGACACCAGGCCCAGCCGGTTGGACATCTCCAGCGCCGACTGCAGCAGCGTCTGCAGGTGCGCGCTGCGGTGGGCACCATGCACGAAGCTGCGGTCGATTTTCAGCTCGGTGCAAGGCACCCGCGACAGCTGCTGCATCGACGAAAAGCCGGTGCCGTAGTCGTCGATCGACAGGCCCAGGCCCCGCATGCGCAGGCGGGCCAGCACACTCAGCGAAGCGGCGTCGGACGACACGGCCGCGCTCTCGGTGATCTCCAGCACCACCTGCGACGGCGCCACGCCGTGGCGCGCCAGCAAGGTGGTGATCTGCTCCACCAGCCCGGGCGTCTGCAGCGACAGCGGCGACAGGTTGATCGCCAGCGAAGGGTTGAGCCCGCGCTGGCCCCAGCGCGACAGCTGGGCCAGGCTCTGGTCCATCATCGACTGCGTGAGCTCGCCGATCAGGCCATGCTGCTCCGCAGTGGCGATGAAGCGGTCGGGCGGCACCGCGCCCAGCACCGGGTCGGTCCAGCGGGCCAGCGCCTCCACCCCGCGCAGCAGCCCGGTGCGCACGTCGACCTTGGGCTGGAACTGTGGCGTCACCCGGCCCTGGGCCACGGCCTCGGCCAGGGCTTCGGGCGCGATGGGCGTGGGCCTTGCGGGCAAGGCGGCCTTGGGCTGGCCCACGACCGACTGGTGGCTGGCCTGCAGCGCCGCCACCATCGCCTCGCGCGTCAGCGGCTTGGCCACGCCGGCCAGCAGACGCAGCGACAGGCTGGCCGCCATGGCCTCGACGGCGCGCATCAGCGCCCCCTCGCGGCTGGACGCCACCACGAAGGGGGACTGCACGCCGTGCCGCCCCAGCTGCTGGATCAGCTCGAAGCCGTCCATCACCGGCATCTCGAGGTCGATGACGATCAGCGTGGGCGGCTCCGACAGGCCGGCCAGGCGGCGCAGCGCGTCCTGGCCGTCGCAGGCTTCGTGCACCTGGTGCACCCCCAGCGAGCGGCACAACGCGACGGCATGCTGCCGCTGCACGAGGCTGTCGTCGACGATGAGCACCCGGTCGGCGAGCGCCGTCAGGGTGGTATCCATCACTGCGGGCATGACCTGTTCCTGCATTCCGCGACGGACTTCAAAGGTAATGCTGCGCACGGACGCCGTCAGTTCGTGGGCAACCTGGGCCGGGGCCAGAACTGCGTGGGTCTCCGGGGACGCCTTCGATATCGTCGGCCCGCCGCGCGAACTTGAGCCGGCTGACCGCAAGCCGGCCCCAATGGGGGAGCCGCTCAGGCCGCCACGGGTTCGGCGCTGGCCACCAGGCGGCCGGCCTCGATCACCAGCTGCCGGTCGCAGCGGGCGGCGATGGCCCGGTCGTGGGTGACCAGGACCAGCGTGGTGCCGGCTTCGCGGTTCAGCTCGAAGATCAGCTGCATCACCGTCTCGCCGGTGGCGAAGTCGAGGCTGCCGGTGGGCTCGTCGGCCAGCAGCACCGCCGGCCGCACCACGAAGGCCCGGGCCAGCGCCACGCGCTGCTGCTCGCCGCCCGACAACACACGCGGGTAGTGGCCCAGCCGGCTGCCCAGGCCCACGCGGCCGAGCATCTCGGTGGCCTGGGCGCGGGCGTCGCTGCGGCCCATCAGCTCCAGCGGCAGCATCACGTTTTCCAGCGCGGTGAGGTTGGCCAGCAGCTGAAAGCTCTGGAACACGAAGCCCAGCTTCTGCGCCCGCACCGCGGCGCGGGCGTCTTCGTCCAGCGAAAACAGGTCGGTGCCGTCCAGCCGCACGGTGCCGCCGGTGGGCACGTCCAGCCCGGCCAGGATGGACAGCAGCGTGCTCTTGCCCGAGCCCGAGGCGCCGACGATGGCCACGCTTTCCTGCGCCCGCAGAGTGAACTTGATGTCATGGAGAATCGTCAAAACACCGGTCGAATCGCGAACTTCCTTGCTGACGCGGTCGACTTCGATGATGGATGGCTGCATGACGATGAGTTCGGACAGGAATGGGATCGGTGGCCCGGCACGCATGGCGCGGCGTCGGGCGCTGCTGCACTGTAGCGCGGCGCTGCTGGCCCTCGGGCTGGCCGGGTCGATGGGCAGCGCGCGGGCGGCGGCGCGCACGCCGGTGATCCTGGTGGTGGGCGACAGCCTGTCGGCCGAATACGGCCTGCCGCGCGGCAGCGGCTGGGTGGCGCTGCTGGAGCGCCGGCTGGCGCAGCAGCGCATCGCCGCCAAGGTGGTCAATGCCAGCATCAGCGGCGACACCACCGCCGGCGGCCGCTCACGCCTGCCGGCGCTGCTGGCGCAGCACCAGCCCACGCACGTGATCCTGGAGCTGGGCGGCAACGACGCGCTGCGCGGCCTGCCGCTCAAGCAGACCGAAGCCAACCTCAACGAGATGGCGCGCGCCGCCAAGGCCGCGGGCGCCCAGGTGGTGGTGGCCGGCATGCAGGTGCCGCCCAACTACGGCCGCAAGTACAGCGACGACTTCTTCGCGCTGTTTTCCAACGTGGCCAAGGCGCAGGGCGCGGCGCTGGTGCCCTTCCTGCTCAAGGGCGTGGCCGACGTGCCGCAGGCCGAATCGCTGTTCCAGGCCGACCGCATCCACCCGCGGGAGACCGCGCACCCGACGATGCTGGACAACGTCTGGCCGGTGCTGCGGCCGTTGCTCAAGCCGGCGGGCTGACAACCCGCCGCTCAGGCCGCCAAGCCTGAGCGGGGCTTGTCAGCGCTCGTTCTGGCGGGCGCCGCCGCGCTCACCGCGCTCGCCGCCTCGTTCACCGCCCCGCTCGGCGCCGCTCTTGTCGCGCATGGTGGGCAGCATCGGCATGCCGCGCGGCCCTTCCGGCCGCGGCTGCGGCGCCGCCTGCGGGGCGGGTTGCGGCATCGCACGCGGCTCGGGCGCACGCATCGCCGGGGCTTCCAGCGCACGCGGCGCGCGCGCGTCGGGCGACGGCAGGATGCGCGCCTGCCCCGGCGGCACCGCCTGCACCGCCGGTGCGGGTTGCATCGGCTGGGCGGGCTGCACGGGCTGGGCCGGCTGGGGCCGCACGTACACGTTGGCCGGGCTGCCATCGCGGTTGCGCAGGCCACCCAGCGGCTGCTCGCTGCGCCAGTGGTCGGGCACGCCGTTGCCGTCCCGGTCGTTGCCGCGGCTGCGCTCCAGCCGCTCGCGGTCGATGCGGTCACGGTCCGCGCGCTCGCGGTCCTGGCGGTCCAGCCGGTCGTCGCGGCCGTTGCCGTCGCGGTCGCGCGGCAGCGTGGTCACCGGTGGGTTGTTGTCGCGGCCATGGAATCCGTCGGAGTCGATGCCGCGACCCGGCCAGGGGCGAGCCTCGCGTCCATCACGGCCGGGGAAGGCACCGCCGTCGCGTCCGCCGTTGCCGGTGTCGATCACCCGCGTGGGCGGCCGCTCGTTGCCCTGGCGCGGCAGCAGGTTGTTGGCAGGCGGCGGCGGGCGGAAGCTGTCGCCGCGGCGGTTCTCCCAGAACTCGCGCGAGCGGCCGGGGTCGGCGATCACGCGGTCGCTGATGCGCTCGCGCTGGCGCAGGACGTCCGACGGCACCACGGTGATGCCGCCGGGCAGCCGCTCGTTCACGAAGGGGGTGCCCGGCACGCGGTCGGGCGCGCGCCAGCCCGTTGGCGGGCGATGGCCGGGGCCGTAGTAGGGCTCGTAGTACTCGCGCCAGCGCGGCGCGTAGCGGAAGTCGGGCACATAACGTTCGCGCGGGGCCAGCGGCACCCAGCCGACATAGGGCGGGCCGCCCACGGTCACACCCACGCTCACGTTGCTGCCGCCCACCCAGGCCACCAGCGCCGGCGCGTACACCGGGCGGGCCACGTACTGGCCGGGCGCCCAGCACCAGCGGCCGCCCCACTGCACCCAGCGGCCGTAGTGGAAGGGGGCAAAGCCCCAGGGCGCGTCGTCCACCCAGGTCCAGCCCCAGGGCGACATGTACACCCAGCGGCCATTGCGGTACGGAGCCCAGCCCGGCGCCACCGCAGTGGGCGCCCAGATGGCGCCGTACTCCGGGTGGGTGTCCCAGCGGCCATAGCGGCCCAGGTCGTCCACGCCGGTCATCTCGCGCGAGACGTTGCGGTCGAGCGAAGCCAGGCGCTGCTCGTCGGCGCGGTCCTGCGCCAGCACCCAGTCGCTGAAGGCGTCGCGTTCGGGCGAAGTCCAGGTGTAGTGCGTCACCCCGCCCTGCCGCCAGAACTCGGCCTGCTGGCCGGCCCGCACGTCCAGCGCGCTGTCCGGCGCATCGAAGCGCACGGCACCCGCCCACACGCCCACCACGCTGCTGGGCGCGTCCACCTCCACGCGGTAGTGGCCGGCCGTCTGCGGCAGCACGCGGCCGGCTTCCGTCTGCACCTGGAATTCGGGCGCCACCTCGTTGCTGCGCACGCGCAGCGCCAGGGTGCCGCGCTCCAGGCCCACCACCACGCGGCTGTCGTCCAGCTCACGCAGCTGGATCTCGGTCTGGCCGTCCAGCCGCAAGGTGGTGGAGCCCACCTGCAGTTCCAACCGGCCGCCGGCATCGGTGGCCAGGCGGTCGCCTTCGGTCACCGGGCGGTTGCGCTGGGCGGCCACCCATTCGTTCTCCTGCCGGTCCAGCATCCAGACGGTGCCCTGGGCGTCGCCGATGCGGCCGACGCGGCCGGGCGCGTCCTGCTGGGCCTGCGCGGTGTCGGCCAGCAGGGTCAGGCCCAGCGCCAAGCACAGGCCGGCACGGCCAAGCCAGCGCTGCGGATCGAAAAATCGGGTACTCATGCGGTGGTCTCCCGGCCGGGGCTGCGTGTGCGCCGGCCTGTCTATGGCCTGTCAACGCTGTAAGGCCCCGCCCAGCCGACGGCGTTCCACCGGGTTTACATCTGCTGTCAGCTCTTGCGCGAAAGATTCACCAAGACAAGCTCCGCCCCGCCGCGCTTGCGGGCCGATTAGTCGTCGGCGTTGGGGTCCATCTCGGGAAACAGCACGCTGGTAAAGCCGAGCTTGGTCAGGTCGGTCATGCGCGTGGGGTACAGGCGGCCGATCAGGTGGTCGCATTCATGCTGTACCACGCGGGCATGAAAGCCTTCGGCCTCGCGCTCGATCGGCCGGCCCTGCGGGTCGAAGCCGGTGTAGCGGATGCGCCGCGCCCGCGGCACCACGCCACGCAGGCCGGGCACCGAGAGGCAACCTTCCCAGCCCTCTTCCACCTCGGCGTCCAGCGGCGTGATCACCGGGTTGATCAACACCGTCTTGGGCACCGCTGGTGCGTCGGGGTAGCGCTCGTTGCGGTCGAAGCCGAAGATGACCAGCTGCAGGTCGACGCCGATCTGCGGCGCGGCCAGGCCGGCGCCGTTGGCGGCGGCCATGGTGTCGAACATGTCGGCGATCAGCGCATGCAGCTCGGGCGTGTCGAAGGCGGTGACCGGCGGCGCCACGCGCAGCAGCCGCGGGTCGCCCATCT
Organism: uncultured Aquincola sp.; assembly: GCA_937883885.1. The sequence goes on from CAKZXL010000270.1 coordinate 10,691, forward strand.
TCAGGATCTCTCGTACAGCCATGGTCGTGTCTTCCGTTGTCAGGGGGCGCCGGCTTCGGCCAGCAGGGCCTGCAGGCCCGCTTCGTCCAGGATGGTGATGCCCAGTTGCTGGGCTTTTTCCAGCTTGCTGCCGGCTTCTTCACCGGCCACCACGTAGTTCGTCTTCTTGGAGACCGAGCCGGCCACCTTGGCGCCAGCGGCTTCCAGCAGTTCCTTGGCCTCGTCGCGCGTGAGCGTGGGCAGCGTGCCGGTGAGCACGAAGGTCTGGCCGGCCAGCGGCTTGGGCGCGGCCAGCTCGGCGCCTTCATGCTCGGGCCAGGTGACGCCGGCCGCGCGCAGCTGCTCGGCGACCTCGCGGTTGTGCGGCTGCTCGAAGAAGGTGCGGATGCTTTGCGCCACCACCGGGCCCACGTCGGGCACTTCCAGCAGCTGCTCGTAAGTGGCGTCCATCACCTTGTCGAGCTGGCCGAAGTGGCGCGCCAGGTCCTTGGCGGTGGTTTCGCCCACGTGGCGGATGCCCAGCGCGTACAAAAAGCGCGGCAGCGTGGTCTGCTTGCTCTTGTCCAGCGCCTGCACCAGGTTGGCAGCGCTCTTGTCGGCCATGCGGTCCAGCGCCGCGAGCTTGGCCACGCCCAGCTTGTACAGCTCGGGCAGGGTGCGGATCAGGCCGCCGTCCACCAGCTGGTCGACCAGCTTGTCGCCCAGGCCTTCGATGTCCATCGCCCGGCGGCCGGCAAAGTGCAGCAGCGCCTGCTTGCGCTGCGCGGCGCAGAACAGCCCGCCGGTGCAGCGGTGGTCGATGCCGCCACGCTCGCGCAGCACCGCGCTGCCGCACACCGGGCACTGGCGCGGCATGCGGAAGTTGGGCACGTAGCCGGCGCGCTCACCCGGCACGCGGCCCACCACCTCGGGAATCACGTCGCCGGCGCGGCGCACGATCACCTGGTCGCC
>CAKZXL010000271.1 GCA_937883885.1 uncultured Aquincola sp.
CGCCATGGAACACCTCCTCCCCCCACAGAAACCGAAGCTCCTCCTCGTTGATGGGACGAGCATCGTGCGCCGCGTGTTCGAGGCTGTGAAGGGGGACGACACCCCGGAGCGGGCCGAAGGCTCTCTCAACAGCAGCTGGGGCTCCTTCATGCGCGCGCTGCGCGAGCACGAGCCGACCCATTTCCTAGCCGCCTTCGACCATGGTGGCGAGACCTGGCGCCATCGCTTGTTCTCTCAGTACAAGGCCGACCGCAAGCCGATGTCCGCACACCTGCATGCGGCCCTGCCCGGCTTCCTGGAGAGGCTGAACAACGCCGGCATGCGCACGCTGCGTGTCCCGGACGTGGAGGCGGATGACACCCTGACCACCTTGGCGCTGAAGGCGGTGGAGCGGGGCTTCGAGGTAGTGCTACTGGCTTCTGACAAGGACCTGTACAAGCTGCTGGCCAGCGGCGTTTGCATCTATGACCACTTCCAGTCGGAGTGGCGCGACGCGGAGTGGGTGCAGGAGCGCTACGGCGTCACACCGGACAAGATGACCGACTACCTTGCCTTGATGGGTGACGACGTCGACGGCATCCCCGGTGTGGACGGCGTCGGCGAGAAGATCGCCGCCCGGCTCTTGAGCGAGTACGGTGACCTTGAGGGCGTCATCGCTGCATCCGACGACATCAAGGGCAAGCTTGGGGAGCGGCTTCGCGACAGCTTTGCGGTCGCCCGGCTCTCGCGGCGGCTGGCTACGATGCGAACGGATGTGCCCTTGGGCCTCACCCCACGCGACATTCAGCTGCCGGCAGCCCTCGTCGCCCACATCCAGACCATGCCGCAGCCGCGCCTGGTGCGAACGAGTCCGATGGCTCGTGAGATCGGCCAGGCCCACCAGGCGGCGCAGGCTGCCCAGTCGCAGTCGGAACCGGTGGCCCGCCAGGCACGCCGCCTGCGGATGTAGGCTTGTCACCGATGCCGCACGACGACACCCATCCCGTCGCAGACAAGGCTTCGCTGGCCTTTCGCTGCGTCGACCTCCAGGCCAGCTCCGACGTCGAGGAACTGCAGGCGATGGTCGACCGCGCCCGCAACGTCTCCTTCGACACGTTTGCCCGGCATGTGGACTGGAAGCCGACGGCGCGCCTGATGGGGTACGCCACTGAGAAGGCCGAGCCCGGGATGCAGATGGAGGGAGACCGATGCGTTTCCTTCCACTCAAGCACGTGGCGCGGAGAGCCCGTCTATTACCTGGTGCACAGCGCGATCGAGTTCGTGTTCCGCAAGCAGGCGCCGCACAAGGCCATTCGGCCTGCCGACGCGTGGGGCGGCATGGAGATGGTGGACACCTCTGCTCAAGCACCCCGGGCGCCAGCTTCTGCGCCTCGAGCTCGGCGCTCCCGCCCGTAGCCGCAAAGGAAGCAGATGCAGCTGCCTGTCTGGACCCCTGAGAAGGTGCTCGTGCACATCGGCACGATGTCGCTTCATGACAAAGGGGTCCGCGGCGACTCCTATGAAGGGCACGGGCTGTCCGTGTCGACCTGCCCGGAAGCCTGGGAATCCATCGCCAAGCTGGGTGGCCAACCCTGGTGGACGCTCGAGTCGAATTCCACTGTGGGTTCTCAGTTCCTGGACCTCCTGGCGACGTCCGCCGAGTCGCGCGCAACGATGGTCGCCTGGGCTGTGGAAAAAGGCTTCGTTACTCGATGCGCCGGCGCCAAGCTGAGCTGGTACGACGCCGACCATGACGAGACGGTCTTCACGACCTTCGAGAACCCGCATTCGGCACAACTCGAGTTCGAGGCGATGACCGAGGAGTACGACGGTGAGCCCGGGAATGCGCCGGTGCTTGAGTCATACGACGGCTGGAAGCTGACGTCCGCTGGCCTGGCTGCGGTGGCGCGAACTCGTGCCGACCTC
>CAKZXL010000272.1 GCA_937883885.1 uncultured Aquincola sp.
ACGGATGCGGCACAAAGCGGTGTCGACGCAGACTGGAGCGGGAGACGGGAATCGAACCCGCGTCATCAGCTTGGAAGGCTGGGGTTCTACCATTGAACTACTCCCGCTACGGAGTCAGCACCAAATCACTGCACTACAAACAACGTCTCGCCTTTGGTGGAGGAGGCTGGATTCGAACCAGCGTAGGCGTAAGCCAACAGATTTACAGTCTGCCCCCTTTAGCCACTCGGGCACCCCTCCTGGGCGAGCCAATGACTATAGCACGGCCTTTTGAAGTGTCCAGTCCATGGAGCCAAAATTTTCTTGTGAGGCCAGAAATTCCTGGGCGCGGCCGAAGTGCCCGCAGCCGATGAAGGGCACGGGCGGCCGCTGCGCCGACAGCGGCGAGGGGTGGTTGGACGCCAGCACCAGGTGCTGAGGATGCGCCGCCGCGATCGGCTCGCCGAAGGCCTGGGCATGGTTGCCCCAGAGCATGAACACCTTGGGGCGTGGCTCCTGTGCCACGGCGGTGAGCAGCGCCCGGGTCAGCGACTCCCAGCCCTTGCCTGCATGGCAGCCGGCCTGGCCGTCTTCCACCGTCAGGCTGGTGTTGGTGAGCAGCACGCCGCGCCGGGCCCAGGGCGTGAGGTCGCCCGAGGCCGGCATCGGCAGGCCCAGGTCGCGGTGGAGCTCCTTGAAGATGTTGCGCAGGCTGGGCGGCAGCCGAACGCCTTCAGGCACCGAAAACGCCAGGCCCTGTGCCTGCCCGGGCCCGTGGTACGGGTCCTGGCCGACGATGACCACCCGCACGCTGTGCAGCGGCGTGAGCTGCAGCATGCGCACCGGATTGGCGGGGTAGACCGCAGCGCCGGCCGCCACGCGGGCATCCACGTGGGCGATCAGCCGGCGCGCCTCGTCGGTGGCGCGCCACGCATCGATCACCGGCTGCCAGTCGCCGTCGACCTCGGACAGCAGGTCGTCCAGCGGCCGGCACAGGCGGTTGGGCGTCACTGGAACAGCGCGGCCAGGGCCTGGCCCGGGTCGTCGGCGCGCATGAAGGCTTCGCCCACCAGGAAGGCGTGCACGCCCGCCTCGCGCATGCGCAGCACGTCGGCGCGGTTCAGGATGCCCGACTCGGTGACCAGCAGCCGGTCGGCCGGCACGCGATCGAGCAGGCCCAGCGTGGTGTCCAGCGTGACCTCGAAGCTGCGCAGGTTGCGGTTGTTGATGCCCAGCAGCGGCGTCTTCAGGCGCAGCGCACGGTCCAGCTCGGCGCCGTCGTGCACTTCCACCAGCACCGCCATGCCCAGCGCGTGGGCGGTGGCTTCCAGGTCGACCATCTGCGCGTCGTCCAGGCAGGCGGCGATCAGCAGGATGCAGTCGGCGCCCATCGCACGGGCCTCGAACACCTGGTATTCGTCCACCATGAAGTCCTTGCGCAGCACCGGCAGCGCGCAGGCGGCGCGCGCCTGCTGCAGGTAGGCGGCGTCGCCCTGGAAGAACGGGCGGTCGGTGAGCACCGACAGGCAGGCCGCCCCGCCCTGCTGGTAGCTCGCGGCGATCTCGGCCGGCACGAAGTGTTCGCGCAGCACGCCCTTGCTGGGGCTGGCCTTCTTGACCTCGGCGATCACCGCGGCCTGGCCGGCGGCCACCTTGGCGCGCAGCGCTGCCTCGAAGCTGCGCAGGTCGCCATGGGCCTCGGCCTCGCGCCGCAGGCTGGCCAGGTCGTGCTGGCGGCGCGCCGCGGCCACTTCTTCGTGCTTGACCGCCACGATGCGGTTCAGGATGTCGCTCATGTCTGCCCCTCGCCCGATGACACCATCGGCCGATCCCCCGAGGGGATGCGGGCCGCCTTGGGAGCGGCCCGGCGGTCGGCCCGCTGGAAGGATATGCGTCGAACGAAACTCACGATTTCAGTTTCTGCGTGGTCGCGACGAACTGCTGCAGCTTGGCGCGGGCGGCGCCCGAGGCCACGGCCTCGCGGGCGAGCTTCACGCCTTCGGGGATGGAGCCGGCCACGTTGGCGCAGTACAGGGCTGCGCCGGCGTTCAGCAGCACGATGTCGCGCACCGGGCCCTCTTCGTTGGCCAGCGCCTGCTGGATGCAGGCGACCGACTCTTCCTTGTTGGCCACGCGCAGCACGCGCGAGTCGTAGACCGGCAAGCCGAAGTCGCTGGGGTGCACCACGTACTCGCGCACCGCACCGTCCTTCAGCTCGCCGACCATCGACTCGCCCGAGAGCGACAACTCGTCCATGCCGTTCATGCCGTGCACGATCATCACGTGCTCGCTGCCCAGGCGCTGCAGCACCCGCACCTGGATGCCGACCAGATCGGGGTGGAACACGCCCATCAGCTGGTTGGGCGCGTTGGCCGGGTTGGTCAGCGGCCCCAGGATGTTGAAGATGGTGCGCACGCCCAGTTCCTTGCGCACCGGCGCCGCGTGCTTCATCGACGCATGGTGGTTGGGCGCGAACATGAAGCCGATGCCGGTTTCCGCCAGACAGCTGGCCACCTGCTCGGGCGTCAGGTCGATGCAGGCGCCCAGCGCTTCCAGCACGTCGGCGCTGCCGGAGCTGGACGAGACACTGCGCCCGCCGTGCTTGGCCACGCGCGCACCGGCGGCGGCGGCCACCAGCATCGCGGCGGTGGAAATGTTGAAGCTGTGCGCCGCGTCGCCGCCGGTGCCGCACAGGTCCACCAGGTGATTACGGTCAGCCACCGCCACCGGGGTGGCGAATTCGCGCATCACCTGCGCGGCGGCGGCGATCTCGCCGATGGTTTCCTTCTTGACGCGCAGGCCGATGGACAGCGCGGCGATCATCACCGGCGACATCTCGCCCTGCATGATGCGGCGCATGAGCGCCAGCATCTCGTCATGGAAGATCTCGCGGTGCTGGATGACGCGGGTCAGCGCGTCGATGTTGCTGATGCTCATGCAGCAGGCTCCTCAGGCGGACAGCAGTTCGCGCAGCACGGGCAGCGCGCGGTCGATGTCGTCGGCGGTGACGTCCAGGTGGGTGACGAAGCGCAGCGTGTACAGGCCCGTGCACAGCACGCCGCGGGCGGCCAGGCGCTCCACCAGGCCGGCCGCACGCTCGGGCGGCAGGTCGACGAACACGATGTTGGTCTGCGGCGGCGTGACCTTCACGCCGGGCAGGCCTTGCAGCCCTTCGGCCAGGCGGCGCGCGTTGGCATGGTCCTCGGCCAGGCGGTCGACATGGTGCTCCAGCGCATGCAGCGCCCCCGCCGCGATGATGCCGGCCTGCCGCATGCCGCCGCCCAGCATCTTGCGCCAGCGGTGCGCGCGCTGGATGAACTCGCGCGAGCCGCACAGCGCCGAGCCCACCGGCGCGCCCAGGCCCTTGCTGAAGCACACCGACACGCTGTCGAACGGCTGCGCCAGCTCGGCCGCGCTGCGGCCCGAAGCCACCGCCGCATTGAACAGGCGTGCGCCGTCCAGGTGGCAGGCCAGACCCTGGCCGCGCGCCAGCGCGGTGGCTTCCTGCACGTAGCCTTGCGGCAGCACGCGCCCGCCCCAGGTGTTTTCCAGGCACAGCAGCCGGCTGCGCGCAAAGTGCGCGTCGTCGGGCTTGATGTTGGCGGCGATGTCGGCCAGCGCGATGCTGCCATCGGCCTGCTGAGTCAGCGGCTGCGGCTGGATGCTGCCCAGCACAGCGGCGCCGCCGGCTTCCCAGCGGTAGCAGTGGGCCTGCTGGCCGACCAGGTACTCGTCGCCGCGGCCGCAGTGCGTCATCAGCGCGATGAGGTTGCTTTGCGTGCCGCTGGGCACGTACAGCGCGGCCTCGAAGCCCAGCATCTGCGCCACCCGCTGCTGCAGCCGCAGCACCGTGGGGTCGTCGCCGAAGACGTCGTCGCCCACCTCGGCGCGGGCCATCGCCTCGCGCATCGCCGCCGTCGGCCGGGTGACGGTATCGCTGCGCAGGTCGATGGTCATGATCGCTGACTCTGGGTGATGAAGTTGCGCAGCATGGCGTGGCCATGCTCGCTGAGGATGGACTCGGGGTGGAACTGCACGCCTTCCAGCAGCACTTCCTGGTGGCGCACACCCATGATCTCGCCGTCGTCGGTGGTGGCGGTGACCACCAGCTCGGCGGGCAGCGTCTCGCGCTCGATGGCCAGCGAGTGGTAGCGCACCACGTCGAACTGCTCGGGCAGGTCGGCGAACACGCCGCGCTGGTCGGTGCGGATGCGGCTGACCTTGCCGTGCATCTGCACCTGCGCCCGCACCACCTTGCCTCCCAGCGCGGCGCCGATGGCCTGGTGGCCCAGGCACACGCCCAGCAGCGGCAGCCTGCCCTTGAAGTGGCGGATGGCCTCGACGCAGATGCCGGCTTCGGCCGGCGAACACGGGCCGGGCGACAGCACCAGCTGGTCGGGCTTGAGCGCCTCGATGCCGGTGATGTCGATCTCGTCGTTGCGGAAGACCTTGACCTCCTGCCCCAGCTCGCCGAAGTACTGCACCAGGTTGAAGGTGAAGCTGTCGTAGTTGTCGATCATCAGCAGCATGTCAGAACCCCTCTTCCACCAGTTCAGCGGCGCGGATGAGCGCCCGGGCCTTGGCCTCGGTCTCCTTCCATTCCAGCTCGGGGACCGAATCGGCCACCACGCCGGCCGCGGCCTGCACGTACAGCGTCTGGTCCTTGATGATGCCGGTGCGGATGGCGATGGCCAGGTCCATGTCGCCCGCAAAGCTGAGGTAGCCGCAGGCGCCGCCGTAGATGCCGCGCTTGACGGGCTCCAGCTCGTCGATGATTTCCATCGCGCGGATCTTGGGCGCGCCGGTCAGCGTGCCCGCCGGGAAGGTGGCCTTGAGCACGTCGAGGTTGGTGGTGCCGTCCAGCAGCGTGGCTTCCACGTTGCTGACGATGTGCATCACGTGCGAGTAGCGCTCCACCACGAAGGCTTCGGTCACCTTGACGCTGCCGGTCTTGGCGATGCGGCCGACGTCGTTGCGGGCCAGGTCGATCAGCATCAGGTGCTCGGCCCGTTCCTTGGGGTCGGCCTTCAGCTCGGCTTCCAGTGCCAGGTCCTGCTCGGGCGTGGCGCCGCGCGGGCGGGTGCCGGCCAGCGGGCGGATGGTGACCTTCTCGCCTTCGGGCGTGGTTTCCTGGCGCACCAGGATCTCGGGCGAGGCGCCGACGATCTGGAAGTCGCCCATGTCGTAGAAGTACATGTACGGCGACGGGTTGAGCGAGCGCAGCGCGCGGTACAGCGTCAGCGGTGACTCGGTGTAGCGCTTCTTCAGCCGTTGCCCCACCTGCACCTGCATCATGTCGCCGGCCGCGATGTACTCCTTGGCCACGGCCACGGCTTTCAGGTAGTCGGCCTTGTCGAACTCACGCTCGACCGCATAGCTGGCGCCGCGGCGCACCGGCGGCGCGGTGACGCTGAACTTGAGCTTGTCCACCAGCTCCGACAGCCGGCGCTTGCCCGAGAAGAAGGCTTCGGGCCGCGACGGGTCGGCATAGACGATCAGGTACAGCCGGCCCGACAGGTTGTCGATGACGGCCAGCTCTTCACACTGCAGCAGCTGGATGTCGGGCGTGCCGATGTCGCCGGGCTTGGCGGCCTTGGCCAGCCGCGGCTCCATGTAGCGCACCGCGTCGTAGCCGAAGTAGCCGGCCAGGCCACCGCAAAAGCGCGGCAGCCCCGGCCGCAGCGCCACCTTGAAGCGCTGCTGGTAGGCCTCGATGAAGTCCAGCGGATTGCCTTCGTGGGTTTCCACCACCTGGCCGTCGGTCACCACCTCGGTGCGCTGGCCGGTGGTGCGCAGCAGCGTGCGCGCCGGCAGGCCGATGACGGAATAGCGGCCGAAACGCTCGCCGCCCACCACGGACTCAAGCAGGAAGCTGTAGGGCTGGCCGCCGGCCAGCTTGAGGTACAGCGACAGCGGGGTTTCGAGGTCCGCGAACGCCTCGGCGATCAGCGGAATGCGGTTGTAGCCCTGCGAGGCCAGGCTCTTGAATTCGAGTTCGGTGATCATGTGTTCAGCCCTCCGGTCCCCGGCGCAGGCATGGCGCGGCCGGGGTCGACAGTCGGAATTGCGGGGAAGCGGTGGCGGTGCGGGCGCTGTGCTCAGCCGGCCCGAAGGCGGCGTGACAATCAGCCCGCCCGTTGCAAACTAGACGGAAGCAGGCTGGCGACGCCAGGGCCAGGCTCCCCGGTCGTTCGACCTCGTCGTGAGTTTGCGCGGCATGAACATGGGCGGCGACTATAGCAGCGCCCGTATGATCGCCGCCTCCCATGGCAGACACCCTCAACCCCGCCCAGCTCGAGGCGGTTTATCACCTCGACGGTCCCTGCCTCGTGCTGGCCGGCGCCGGCTCGGGCAAGACCCGCGTCATCACCCACAAGATCGCGCGGCTGCTGCAGGCCGGGCTGGAGCCCAAGCAGATCGCGGCCATCACCTTCACCAACAAGGCTTCGCAGGAGATGCGCGAGCGGGCCAAGTCGCTGGTGGGGCCTCGTGCCGCGAAGGACCTGGTGGTGAGCACCTTCCACTCGCTGGGGGTGCGCATGCTGCGTGAAAGCGGCACCCGGCTGGGCCTGAAGGAGCAGTTCTCCATCCTGGACAGCGACGACGTGCTGGGCGTGCTGCGTGATGCCGGCGGCACCACCGACGCCGCCACCGCCCGCCGCTGGCAGTGGACCATCAGCCTGTGGAAGAACCAGGGCCTGAACAGCGACAGCGCGCTGGCCGCCGCCAAGGACGCCGACGAGCAGGTGGCCGCCCGGGTGATGAAGCTGTACGAGGAGCGCCTGTCCGCCTACCAGGCGGTGGACTTCGACGACCTGATCAGCCTGCCGCTGAAGCTGCTGAACACCGACGAAGAAGCCCGCGCCGACTGGCAGGGCCGCTTTCGGCATGTGCTGGTGGACGAATACCAGGACACCAATGCCGTGCAGTACGAGCTGCTGAAGGCCCTGGTCAGCCACCCCGACGACCGCCTGGCCGGCCGCTTCACCGCGGTGGGCGACGACGACCAGAGCATCTACGGCTGGCGCGGCGCCACCATCGACAACCTGCGCCGGTTGCCGCAGGACTTTCCCAAGCTCAAGGTCATTCCGCTGGAGCAGAACTACCGCTCCACCGGCGCCATCCTGCGCGCGGCCAACAACGTGATCGCCGGCAACCCCAAGCTGTTCGAGAAGAAGCTGTGGAGCGACTTCGGCGATGGCGAGCCGGTGCACCTGATGGAGTGCGACGGCGAGGAGCACGAGGCCGAGCGCGCCGTCTCGCGCATCCAGGCGCTGCGCGCACAGGGCGGGCAGGTGAAGTTCAGCGATTTCGCGGTGCTGTACCGGGCCAACCACCAGGCCCGTGTGTTCGAACAGAAGCTGCGCGCGGCGCAGATCCCGTACAAGGTGTCGGGCGGCCAGAGCTTCTTCGACCGCGCCGAGATCAAGGACCTGTGCGCCTGGCTGCGGCTGCTGGTCAACCAGGACGACGACCCGGCCTTCCTGCGCGCGGTGACCACGCCCAAGCGCGGCATCGGCCACCAGACGCTGGGCAAGCTGGGCGAGTTCGCGGGCAAGTGGAAGCTGAGCCTGTTCGAGGCGCTGTTCGCCGAGAGCCTGGGCGTGTCGCTCAATGCCAAGGCCATCGGCAGCCTGCATGAGTTCGGCAGGTATATCAACGACTTCGAGCACAAGGCCCGCCACACCACCGGCGGCGAAGACGCCAAGACGCTGCTGCTGGGCTGGCTGAAGGACATCGGCTACGAGCAGCACCTGTACGACAGCGAAGAGAGCGAAAAGCTCGCCGCCTCGCGCTGGTCCAACGTGATGGACTTCATCGACTGGATCGCCAAGCGCTGCGGCGGCGAGATCACGCAGGACGGCGGCACCTTCGAGAGCGAGCGCAAGAGCGTGCTGGAGGTGGCGCAGACCATCAGCGTGATCATCAGCCTGGCCGAGCGCGGCGAAGAGCAGGACGTGGTCACGCTGTCGACGCTGCATGCGTCCAAGGGCCTGGAGTGGCCGCATGTGGTGCTGGTCGGCGTCAACGAAGGGCTGCTGCCCTTTCGCAGCGACACCGAGGAGATGACGCCCGACCGCCTGGAAGAAGAACGCCGGCTGATGTACGTGGGCATCACCCGCGCCCGCACCACGCTGGCGGTGAGCACGCTGCGCCGACGCAAGAAGGGCCGCGAGACCATCCAGGGCATTCCCAGCCGCTTCATCGCCGAGATGAAGCTGCACGAGTCGTCGAACAAGGAAGACCCGAAGGAACGGCTCAAGAAGATCCGCGAGGCGCTGGCCGCCAAGGCGGCGGCTGCGGTGCCGCCGCCGGCCTGAGGCCACGCCTGCACCTCACCCGCCCACGGCCCGCGCTGCGGCCTGGCGGAACTCCGGCGCCCGGGTCGCGGCCTCGTGCAGGCGGCAGGCCTGCACCAGCTTGACGACGTGCTCATCGTCGCTGGCGATGGCGCGACGCACGATCTCCGGCCAGGCCAGGTCGCTGGCGGGCACCGGCGGCTGGTCAGTCGGCCCCTCAGCCGGCACGTCGCTGGCCCGCAGCGCCGCCGCCGCAGCGATGCTGAAGTGCCGCAGCGCGGCCGTCTCGTCGCCCCACCAGGGCGCCAGTTGCCGCATGGCCTGGCAGGCGGTCACCATGTGCAGCACGGTGAAGTCTTCGGTGGCGGCGTACAGGCCGGCAGCCGTGCGCGCCAACAGGTCCAGCGTGTCGGGCTGCAGCGCCAGGCGCGGCGCCACATGGGCAAAGTCTTCGGTGCGCGCCCAGGCCTGCATGCGCCCGCCGATCGACCCCGCATCGGCATCGGCATCGGCGCCGGCCGGCCGGCGCAGCGCGCGCACCTGGTCCAGCCACGCCTGCAGTGGCAGATCGGCGTCCACCGCTTCCGGCGCCTGAAGCAGCGGCGCATGGCGCGCCGCCCAGTAGCCCAGGCCCATGGCCAGCTCACCCTCATGCCGCGCCGCCACCGCATGCGCGGTGCGGATCAAGCCATGAAAGGCGCCGGCAGCCACACCGTCCAGCAGCGCAGGCACGGCGTCCGCCAGCACCGCATCCGGCTCCTCGTCCTGCAAGCGTTGCGCAAACAGGGCCTGCAACGGCTCGAAGACCTGGGCCTGGCCGCGCAGCGCGCGCCAGGTCCGCGCATCGGCCGCCGGCGCGGGGGCCGGGCGGGCCTGCAGTTCGGCGACATGCTGCTGCGCAAAGTCCTCCAGCCGCTGCGCCGATGCGCCCAGCGCATGCAGGGCCTGCAGCGCCATCGGCAGGTGGGTGCTGAAGCCAGGGCCGTACTCGGGCGCCCGGTCGAGGCCGGCATCGAGCAGACGGTTCAAGGTGCGGTGGGCGGCGGCAGTGTCCATGGTGCATGGGCAGGAGTGGTGAAGGCGCCTACCATGCAAGTTCAAGTGAACTTCAAGTCAAGCATCCGCGGGAGCACCGGGCATGGGCCGCACTACCACACCCCAGGACAGCACGCACTGGCTGTCCATCGGCGAGCTGTCACGCCGCGCCGGCATCGCCGCCAGCGCGCTGCGTTTCTATGAGGCGCAGGGCCTGATCGCCGGCGGGCGCAGTGCCGGCGGCCACCGGCAGTACCCGCGGCATGTGCTGCGGCGCGTGGCCTTCATCCGCGCGGCGCAGGCGGTGGGGCTGGAGCTGGCGCAGATCCGCCAGGCGCTGGCCGGCCTGCCCGATGGCCGAACGCCCACCAAGGCAGACTGGCAGCGGCTGGCCGGGGCCTGGCAGCCGCTGCTGGACGAACGCATTGCCACGCTGCAGCGGCTGCGCAACCAGTTGGCGGGCTGCATCGGCTGCGGTTGCCTGTCGCTCAAGACCTGCGCGCTGTACAACCCGCAGGACGCTGCCGCCGCTCACGGGCCGGGGGCGCGCTGGCTGGCCGGCGACACGCCGCCG
>CAKZXL010000273.1 GCA_937883885.1 uncultured Aquincola sp.
GCTTGAGTGTCTCGCGCACCGTGCGAAAGGCGATGTCGTCCCAGGGGATCTCGTCCTCGCGGAAGAGGCGCGCCTCGATGCTCTCGGGCCCGGGGTTGAACACGGTGTCGGTCAGCGGCGCCAGGTAGTACATGTGCACCTGGCCCACGCGCATCACGTTCATCAGGCTGAAGAGCGGGCCCATCTGGATGTGCGCGCCGGCCTCTTCATCCGTCTCGCGCGCGGCGCCCTGGGCGGTGGTTTCGCCCAGCTCCATGAAGCCGGCCGGCAACGTCCAGAAGCCGTAGCGCGGCTCGATGTTGCGCTTGCACAGCAGCACCTGGTCTTGCCAGTAGGGCACGGTGCCCACCACGTTCAGCGGATTTTCGTAGTGCACCGTGCCGCAGGCCGGGCACACCGCGCGCGGGCGCGTGTCGTCGGCCGGAACGATGTAGTTCACCGCGGTGCCGCAGACGCGGCAGTGCTTGATCTTGTCGCGCTCGGTCAGCAGCATGGCGGCGGAGTTTAGCCGTGGCAGGTGGCATCATCGGTGGCTTCCCCTTGGCAGCAACTCAGCAAGGACACCATGGATTTTGTTGTGCAAGCCCCGGCCATTCCGGCCGTGCCCGTGGCCGGTGGCGGCCTGTTCCCCGTTCACCGCATCTATTGCGTCGGCCGCAACTACGCCGAACACGCGCAGGAAATGGGCTTCACCGGCCGCGAGCCGCCCTTTTTCTTCATGAAGCCCGCCGACGCCGTGGTGCCCGTGGCCGAGGGCGAAACCGGCCCGGTGGACTACCCCACGCTCACCAGCAACCTGCACCATGAGGTGGAGCTGGTGGTGGCCATCGGCATCGGCGGTCGCGACATCGCCGCCGCCGACGCACTGCGCCACATCTACGGCTACGCCGTGGGCCTGGACATGACCCGGCGCGACCTGCAGAACGAGATGAAGAAGCAGGGCCGCCCCTGGAGCATCGGCAAGGGCTTCGAGCAGTCGGCGCCCATCGGGCCCATCCACCCCATCGCCCGCACCGGCGAGTTGCTCAAGGGCGCCATCACGCTGAAGGTCAATGGCGACGTGCGCCAGAAGGGCGACCTGACTGAGCTCATCTGGAGCGTGGCCGAGACCATCGAGACGCTGTCCAAGGCCTGGACGCTGCAGCCCGGCGACCTGATCTTCACCGGCACCCCGGCGGGCGTGAGCGCCGTGGTGCGTGGCGACGTGCTGGAAGGCACTGTGGAAGGCCTGGGCACGCTGCGCATCCAGCTCCGATGACGGCCGACCTCGCGCTGTACAGCTACTTCCGTTCTTCGGCGTCGTACCGGGTGCGCATCGCGCTGGGCCTCAAGGGCCTGGCCTACGACTACCGCCCGGTGCACCTGGTCAAGAACGAGCAGCAGGGCGAGGCCTATGCGGCGGTGACGCCCTCGCGCCTGGTGCCGGCGCTGCGCGACGGTGAGGTCACGCTCACGCAGTCGCTGGCCATCATCGAGTACCTGGACGAGACCCACCCCGAGCCGCCGCTGCTGCCGCTTGATGCGGCCGGCCGCGCCCGGGTGCGGGCGCTGGCGCTGGACGTGGCCTGCGAGATCCATCCGATCAACAACCTGAAGGTGCTGCGCTTTCTCACGCAGGACCTGAAGCTGTCGGAGGACGACAAGCTGCGCTGGATCCGCCACTGGGTGGAAACCGGCCTGCAGACGGTGGAGCAGCAGCTGGCCGGCCACCCGCAGACCGGCCGCTTCTGCCATGGCGATGCGCCCACGCTGGCCGACTGCACCCTGGTGCCGCAGATCTTCAATGCCCAGCGTTTCGGCTGCCGGCTGGACCATGTGCCGACGGTGATGCGGGTGGTGGACCACTGCCTGCAGCTGCCGGCCTTCCAGCAGGCGCAACCGGGCCAGTGCCCGGACGCCGAATGATCGCCACCGGCCTGACGCCCGACTGGGCTGCCCCACCCGGCGTCGGCGCGTGGATGAGCACCCGCGCCGGCGGTGTGAGCGCCGCGCCTTGGGCCGGACTGAACCTGGGCATCGCGGTGGGCGACGAGCCGGCCGCCGTGGCCGAGAACCGCCGCCGCTTTGCGCAGGCCATCGGCGCCGCGCCGGTGTGGCTGCGCCAGGTGCACGGCCGCACGGTGGCGCGGCTGACCGCAGCCGATGCCGGGCGCGCCGAGCCCATCGAGGCCGACGCCGCCATCACCACCGAGCGCGGCATCGGCTGCACCGTGCAGGTGGCCGACTGCCTGCCGGTGCTGTTCTCCGCGCCCGAGGGCCGTGCGGTGGGCGCCGCCCATGCCGGCTGGCGCGGCCTGGCCGGCGGCGTGCTGGACGCCACCGTGGCCGCGCTGTGCGAAGCCGCCGGCTGCGCGCCGGCCGAGCTGCAGGCCTGGCTGGGCCCGTGCATCGGGCCGCAACAGTTTGAGGTAGGCGAAGAAGTGGTGCTGGCCTTCGGCGGCTCACCGGCCGGGGACGGCCGTTTCACCCCGCGCGCGCGGACCGACGGCGCCATGCGCTGGCTGGCCGACCTGCCGGCGCTGGCCCGCGACCGGCTGCATCAGTGTGGCGTCACCGCTACAACGGGCGCTGCCTGGTGCACCGTCGAAGACCCCTCAAGGTTCTTTTCGTACCGGCGCGACGGCGTCACCGGACGCTTGGCTGCCGCCGTCTGGCGGCGCTGAAGGCGTTGTCGCAGCGGCCCCTGTAGCCGCACCGGCGGCCATCGCCGCCCGGTCCGCTTCCGCCTCCCGCGCGAGGCGGGCACGCCTGCGCATGGGCGTTCCCAGCAGGTACATGACGATGCTCAAAGGCAGCAGCCCATAAAGCCCGAAAGTCACGAGTGCGCCCAGCACCGTGCCCTGGCTGCTGGTGGCCTCGGCCACCGACATCATCAGCACCACATACATCCAGGCGATGGCAACGAGGTACATCGTACGTAAACCTGCGTATTTCAGTAAGTGAAAAGTAAGCTCATCATGCAGAATTGCAAGGGTTCAGGAAGGGTGCGATCCGTCACGGATGCACTTTTCCAGACCCCACAATCAAGCGATGGCAGTCGCTTCCCGACGGGTGGTGTCGTCGGGCGACCTCAACGGAGACAAGACGATGGCAAAGCCTACCCCGACCCTGCCGCAGCCCGCGGAAGGCGTGCAGGCCTTCGGGCACGCCCTGGGTGAAATCTGGAAGTCGATGTCGGGCCTGAAGCTGCCCGCCGACAGCATGAGCCAGCTGCAGAGCAGCTACCTGCAGCAGGCCACGGCCCTGTGGAACGACACGCTCACGCGCATGAGCCAGCCGCAGGCCGAAGCCGCCGCGCCGGCGCTGCGCGACCGCCGCTTTGCCAGCAGCGAGTGGGCCAACAATCCCGCAGCCGCCTACATGGCGCAGACCTACCTGCTCAACGCCCGCACGCTGATGGAAATGGCCGAAGCGGTGCAGGGCGATGCCAAGACCATGGCGCGCTTGCGCTTTGCGGTGCAGCAGTGGATCGATGCGGCCAGCCCCAGCAACTGCCTCTCGCTCAACCCCGATGCGCTGCGCAAGGCGGTGGATTCGCAGGGCGAAAGCATCGCCACCGGCCTGCGCCAGCTGTGGAACGACGTGCAGCAAGGCCATGTGTCGCAGACCGATGAAAGCGCGTTCGAGGTGGGCCGCAACGTGGCCACCAGCGAAGGCGCGGTGGTGTTCGAGAACGAGCTGTTCCAGCTGCTCGAATACAAGCCGCTGACGGCCAAGGTGTACGAGCGGCCGATGCTGTTCGTGCCGCCCTGCATCAACAAGTTCTACATCCTCGACCTGCAGCCCGAAAACTCGCTGATCCGCTACTCGGTCGAGCAGGGCCACCGCACCTTCGTGATGAGCTGGCGCAACCCCGATGCGTCGCTGGCGGACAAGACCTGGGACGACTACATCGAAGACGGCGCCATCGCCGCCATCCGCGCGGTGCAGGCCATCACCGGCGCCGACGCCTTCGACATGCTGGGCTTTTGCGTGGGCGGCACCATCCTCAGCACCGCGCTGGCCGTGCTGGCCGCGCGCGGCGAGCAGGCTGCCAGCAGCCTGACGCTGCTGACCACGCTGCTCGATTTCAGCGACACCGGCGTGCTCGACCTCTTCGTCGACGAAGCCGCGGTGGCGCTGCGCGAGCTCACGCTCGGCCCGGCCGCGCCCACCGGCCCGCAGCTGCTCAAGGGCCAGGAACTGGCCACCACCTTCAGCTTCCTGCGGCCGAATGACCTGGTGTGGAACTACGTCGTCGGCAACTACCTGAAGGGCGAGGCGCCGCCCCCCTTCGACCTGCTGTACTGGAACAGCGACTCCACCAACCTGCCCGGCCCGATGTACTGCTGGTACCTGCGCCACACCTACCTGCAAAACGAGCTGAAGGTACCCGGCAAGCTCACGGTGTGCGGCGAGCAGGTCGACCTGGGCGCCATCGAGGCGCCGGTCTACGTCTACGGCTCGCGCGAGGACCACATCGTGCCCTGGACCTCGGCCTTCCAGAGCCTGAATCTGCTGCAGGGCCCGTCGCGCTTCGTGCTCGGCGCATCGGGCCACATTGCCGGCGTCATCAACCCGCCGGCCAAGAAAAAGCGCAGCCACTGGATCGGCAGTACGGATCCGGTGCCCGCCAGTGCTGACGACTGGTTCGCCGCCGCCACGGAACACCCGGGCAGCTGGTGGACCGACTGGGCCGCCTGGCTGGCCCCGCACGCTGGCAGGCAAGTTGCAGCACCGAAGTCGTACGGCAGCCGCACCCACAAGGTCATCGAAGCTGCGCCCGGCCGCTACGTCAAGCAAAAGGCCTGACGGCGCACGGCACCCCATCCCATCCATCCCGGTCCACAGAGGAGACATTCCATGACCGACATCGTCATCGTCGCCGCCGCCCGAACTGCCGTGGGCAAGTTCGGCGGTTCGCTGTCCAAGATCGCCGCGCCCGAGCTGGGCGCCACCGTGATCGCCGCCCTGCTCGAGCGTGCCAAGCTCAGCGGCGACCAGATCAATGAAGTGATCCTGGGCCAGGTGCTCACCGCCGGCTCGGGCCAGAACCCGGCCCGCCAGAGCGTGATCAAGGGCGGCCTGCCGCAGAGCGTGCCGGCCCTCACCATCAACGCCGTGTGCGGCTCGGGCCTGAAGGCCGTGATGCTGGGCGCGCAGGCCATTCGCGACGGTGATTCCGAGATCATCATCGCCGGCGGGCAGGAGAACATGAGCGCCTCGCCGCATGTGCTGATGGGCTCGCGCGACGGCCAGCGCATGGGCGACTGGAAGATGGTCGACACCATGATCAACGACGGCCTGTTCGATGTGTACAACAAGTACCACATGGGCATCACCGCCGAGAACGTGGCCAAGAAGTACGACATCAGCCGCGACAAGCAGGACGCCTTCGCGCTGGCCTCGCAGCAAAAGGCCGTGGCCGCCCAGGAAGCCGGCAAGTTCAAGGACGAGATCGTGCCGGTCAGCATCCCGCAGAAGAAGGGCGACCCGGTGCTGTTCGACACCGACGAGTTCATCAACAAGAAGACCACCGCCGAAGCGCTGGCCGGCCTGCGCCCCGCCTTCGACAAGGCCGGCACCGTGACCGCCGGCAATGCCTCGGGCATCAACGACGGCGCCGCCGGCGTGGTGCTGATGACCGCCAAGAAGGCCGAGCAGCTGGGCCTGACCCCGCTGGCCCGCCTGGCCAGCTATGCCACCGTGGCACTCGACCCGGCCATCATGGGCATGGGCCCGGTGCCCGCCTCGCAGAAGGCGCTGCAGCGCGCCGGCTGGAAGGCCCAGGACCTGGACCTGCTGGAAATCAACGAAGCCTTCGCCGCCCAGGCCTGCGCGGTGAACAACGAGATGGGCTGGGACCTGAGCAAGGTCAACGTCAACGGTGGCGCCATCGCCATCGGCCACCCCATCGGTGCGTCGGGCTGCCGCATCCTGGTGACGCTGCTGCACGAGATGCAGCGCCGCAATGCCAAGAAGGGCATCGCTTCGCTGTGCATCGGCGGCGGCATGGGCGTGGCGCTGACCGTCGAGCGCTGAAACACGGGTAAGCCCGGGAATGTCACCCGGGCGACAACAGACATAGTGACGCATCGACAGCCGATGCAACAGGAGAAATCGAATGGCAGCACAAAAAGTGGCTTATGTGACGGGCGGCATGGGTGGCATCGGTACCGCGATGTGCCAGCGCCTGCACAAGGACGGCTTCAAGGTCATCGCCGGCTGCGGCCCCAGCCGCGACTTCAAGAAGTGGCTGGATGAACAGTCCGCGCTGGGCTACACCTTCTACGCGTCGGTGGGCAACGTGGCCGACTGGGAATCCACCGTGGCCGCCTTCGACAAGGTCAAGGCCGAGCATGGCGCCATCAGCGTGCTGGTGAACAACGCCGGCATCACCCGCGACGGCCAGTTTCGCAAGATGAGCCTGGCCGACTGGCAGGCCGTGATGTCGACCAACCTCGACAGCATGTTCAACGTCACCAAGCAGGTGATCGACGGCATGCTGGACCAGGGCTGGGGCCGCATCATCAACATCTCGTCGGTCAACGGCGAGAAGGGCCAGTTCGGCCAGACCAACTACTCGGCGGCCAAGGCCGGCATGCACGGCTTCACCATGGCCCTGGCGCAGGAAGTGGCTGCCAAGGGCGTGACGGTGAACACCGTGAGCCCGGGCTACATCGCCACCGACATGGTCAAGGCCATCCGCCAGGACGTGCTGGACAAGATCATCAGCACCATCCCCATCAAGCGCCTGGGCACGCCGGAAGAAATCGCCTCCATCGTGGCCTGGCTGGCCAGCGACGAATCCGGGTTTGCCACCGGCGCCGACTTCAGCTGCAACGGCGGCCTCCATATGGGCTGAGCCATAGCGGCTCGCTGCTTGCCAGAAGCCCGCCATGTGCGGGCTTTTTCAATGGGTCCGCTGAACCAGGAGTACCGACGATGAAGCCGCGCCCCCACGAAAAGAGCGACCTGCCCCCCAACCAGCCCGGCCCGCAGCCGGTGGAGCCCGACGACGGCCAGGTGCCGGCGCCCAACGACCCGGCCGACCCGGAGTTCGATCCGCAGCATCCGGCGCCCTGAAGCGCCGGCTGCGCCCTTCA
>CAKZXL010000274.1 GCA_937883885.1 uncultured Aquincola sp.
CAACTGCAACAGGCGCAGACCCAGCTCAGCAAGGATGGCGTGCCCTATCGCCTGGGCCGCGTCTCGCTCAACCTCAAGACCTTGGTCAGCGGCAACAGCCTGACCCTGCCGACGCTCTCCGATCTGAAGAACAAGGGCAGCGCCGGCCTGTTCACCGATGTCG
This sequence comes from uncultured Aquincola sp., assembly GCA_937883885.1. The sequence goes on from CAKZXL010000274.1 coordinate 164, forward strand.
CGCTGGAATATCTGCCGGAGGTGGACGACGGACCCGACACCGCCCCGGCCGGCATCACCGTGCCGGACTTCAGCGACCTGACCGAAACCCTCGCCCGCCGCCTGGCCCGCGACCTGGGCCTGGAGCTGGAGGCGGCCTACCAGAGTGTCGGCGACAGCGGCCAGCCGGTCGGCCAGGCCGTGCGCCAGTTGCCTGCCAAGGGTAGTGAAGTGGCGCTCGGCGAACGTGTACTGGTGGTATTCACTCAAACCTGAAGGACAGCCCCATGCCCACCATCAAGGAACTGGTCAGCGACGTCATGGCAGCGCCTATCGGCGAGCTTATCGCTGCCGTCGGCCAAGGTGTTGCCGAGGCCCAGCAGGCGCTGGACCGTGGCTCGCTGGCGCAGATACTGGAGATCTACAGCCACGCCGACAGCGACGAACTCAAGCTGCTGCAGCAAATCGGCTATCAGCCCACCTTTTACGCTCTGCCGGAAACCACCGGAGAGATTCAGGTTGCTCTCAGCCTCAGCGGACAGCAGACGCCCGCGGCCACCACGGCGCCAAAGCCGTTGCAGACTCTCTCGCTGGCTAGCCACCTGCGCACCAGCCTGCCGACCGCCCGCGTGTATGCCGCTCCGGTGAACGCCGACCTGACCAACCGCTACGGCTTTCAGGCCAACGCAGCGGCCAAGATTCAGTTCAAGATCGTACCCATACCAGCACCGGGCCAGGCCAGCGATATCCGTGTTGCCCCCAATCTGACCGGCATGCAGCTGGCAGCGGCCGAGCAGCTCTGCGCCCAGCTGGATATCGGCCTGGAGGTCATCGACCAGCAGGGCAACCCGGTATCTGACCCCGCCCCTGCCGGCAAGATCAGCGCGCAGCAGCCGCCGGCGGGCGACATCATGCTGGCGGGCTCGCTCATCCAGGTCGAGCTGTAAGTGACCGAGGAGGCATAAAAAATGTCGCCTGTCAAGCATTCTCTCCTGAGAGGCTAAACGTCTAAGTCTATATCAGGCAAGGATTTTGACTTCTCGGCCAGCCTCACGGGCAGTCCTGCTCTGACAGGCTGGGAGCCACATAAGAGCAACGCGGTTGCGGGTCTCGGCGTAGCCGAGCGAGCATCCGGCAATCTCCGTGCAAATGATATGACAAGGCCCCCGCAAGCCATAGCCCAGAAACGCGAAAGCGCAGGCCAACGGCCTGCGCTTTCGTGAGTCGCCGCCGATGTGGCGCACGTCTATGTAGGCGACACATCCCGCCGGGGCGCTGGCGGCGCTTTCGCCGTCGTCCCTTTCCTGAACGCTCGATCCCTAACCATGAACGCCTCCAGCATATGCGGGATCAGCGTCACCGCATCGACCGGCTCGCCGTAGGTCTGCGCATGCAGCTCGGCGTAGCGGTCGAGGTCGGCCTTCAGGCTGGCCGGACACGCAAAGGTCAGCTTGACGGTCTCGTTCCTGGGCAGCGGGCCGAGCCGCAGCTTGTTCGTGCTCATCGTGATGATCCCCTGTTGAAGAACAGCGGCTGGTACGGCCGCAGCACCAGATCCCGGTTGACGATGACGCGCACCGGCAGGCCGGGGCGGCTGGTCAGCGTGGGCTGGATGTTCATGTTGCGCCGGGTTACTTCCTGGCCAACTTGATTGATCGTGTCCTGCGCGCTGTCGCGGCCAGCGATGATGACGCGGTTGCCGTCCTGGCGGTTCTCGGGCGCGGCGAGTTCGGCGCCGACGCCGAGCAGCGTGGTCAGCACCGCGCCGGCGAAGATGCGGTCCCAATGCCAATCGACACCATCCTCCAGGCCCGCGTAGCCGGCCGGGTCGGTGCCGGCCAGGTTGTCGAGCTGGAACGAGGATGTGTCCGGCAGAATCACGCGGTTCCACATCACCTGCACGCGGGTCTGCCCGTAGCTCACCTGGCTGTTGTAGCGGCCGAGGATGCGCGAGCCCTGCGGGATCAGCAGATGATTGCCGGTGGCCGTGTCGTAGACCGGCTCCGTCACCGTGGCGATCACGTCGCCCGGCAGGTCGGAGTTGATACCTGTCACCAGCGCGGCAGCGATCACCGTGCCGGCCATCACCTGGTACGGCGAGGCAGGCAGTTGCAGGTTGCCGGAATTACGGGTTTCCGTGGAACCGGCTTGCAGGAAAGCCTCTTTCTGGTCCTGCCGATTCTGCACGGCGGTGGGATCGAGCGGCTGCGCTACTGTTGAAGCCGGCCCGGCAGCCAGCGGATCGAACCCCGCCAGCCCGGTCAGTGGTGGCGCTCCCGCCGGAGTCTGAGTGGGAGCGGCCACGGCGGCACGCTGTCCGCCCGTGCTGAAGAACACGGACGAAGCCGCCGCTTCCTCGGCTTCCTTGAGCCGCGCCAGGCGCTCGGCCTCGGCCGGGTCATGGCCGGGTTGTGTATAACCCTGCGCCTGCTGCTCGGCGCGCAGCATCGGCCCGCCGAGGTCGCCGGGCAATGGCTCGCCCAGCACGGGCACCTCCGGTGGCAAGGGCGGCGGCAGTTGCGAATAGTCGGCGGGCAAGCGGGCCAGCTCTTCGGAGGGCGAGACGCGATCGACGTTGTACAGCTCGGCCGGCTCGCTCCCGCCCCGGCGCTGCGGCGCTTGCAGCGACCAGAGCGTCGCGCCCAACACGGCGGTGGCCACGCCGCCAGCGAGCACCGCCAGCACGCGCCGGTTCAGGCGTGTGACCGGGCGCGGCTGCGCGCGCAGCGCGACCTGCTCCGGCGCCACCTTGGGCGGGGCGTCGGGCGCCGGACGGCCGGAAGCAGTGTCCTGGTCCATGCTCAGTTCCTCCGTGTGCCGTCGGTCCGCTCGATGCGCACCACGTCGCCCCGGTCCCCGCCCAGCCGCAGTTCGGCCGCGCCGAACAGCCGGTCCACGATGTAGTACGGCGCGCGGAAGCGGTAATTCACCAGTTGGCCATCGCCCTGCGCGCCGATCACGAACAGCGGCGGCAACTCGCCCTGGGCGATGCCGGCCGGAAACTGGATGTAGACCTTCTCCGTGTCGTCGAAGACGCGCAGCGGCTTCCACGGCGGATTGCTGCCGCTGATCGCGTAGCGGAAGCGGATGTTCTCCAGCATCAGGCCGGTATCGAGCGGCGCCGCTGTCTGCGCCGCCTGCGCCTGACGCTGCAAGGCCAGCATGCGGTCGCGCGGATAATCCCAGGACACCGACGCCATCCATGCGCGCTCTGTCGAGGTCAGCTCAATTAGATAGGTGCGGCGGCTGGTGGTGATGACCAGATTGGTTTTGAGGCCGGAGCGGATCGGTTTCACCAGCACGTTAACGCGCAACTCGTCACCGCCGCCGCTCGACGTGTCGCCGACGATCCAGCGCACCGTATCGCCGGCGGCGACCGTCACCAGTTCCTCGCCGGGCTGGAGGGTAATCACCGTGACCCGCTCGGGACTCGTATAGACCTGGTACAGCGCGCCGTCGGTAAACGGCCAGACCTGAATCGCATTGATGTAGCCTTCGCGCGTGGGCGCCATGCGCGCTTCCTCGTTGGCGCGGGATACGCGCATGCGCTCGTCCTCCGGCTCGGGTGTCGCCTGCGTTTCCGCGATGCCGGGCAGCGGCATCAACTGTCCCGGTAGCGGCAAGGGTTCCGGCACCGCAACCACCTCCATCGGCAAAGGCGGTTCGGGCAAGGGTTGCGCCTGCACCGGCTCGTCGAGCGTGATGCTCGGTGGCTTGCGCGGCGTAGCGCAGCCCGACACGGCGATGGCGACCAATGCAACAGCGAAAAAGTGGAAAGACGGTTTCATGGCCTGCCTCCTTCGGTTGAGTCGAGTTCACGGCTCCACGACAGGCCGTTGACGTAGATGCCCAATGGATTGCGGCGCAGCCGCTCCTCGGTGCGCGGCGTTTGCATCACGATGGAGACCACCGCCGTCCAGCGCTCCAGCCCTGCCGCCGCGCCGTTGACGTAGCGGCGCTCCGTCCACCGCACCTGGAACGACGCATCGCTCGCACGCACGACGCTGTTGATCTGCACCGTCACCGTTTCCCGTCCGATCCGTGCGAAGGGGTCGTTGGCGCGTGCGTGCTCGTTGAGTACGGCCGCACCGCGGTCGGTGGTGTAGTCGTAGGCGTCCAGCCAGTTCTGGCGTACGACGATGGGGTCGATGGACAGCGAGCGCACCAGCGTGACGAAGCGCGCCAAATGGTGGGCGATCTGCGCATCGTTGGGCCGGTACGGCGTGGCCGCTTCGCCGACGGCGCGCACCTGCCCGCCGTGCTCCACCTCCACCACATAGGGCGTGACGATGGACTGCGCCGAGCGCCAGACAAGGCCGGCGGCCATCAGCAGCGCCAGCACCAGGCAGCCGAAGGCCATCAGCCGCCAGTTCTTGGCCTGTGTACGGGCCGAACCAATGCGCTCGTCCCATACCTGTTCGGCGGCCTGGTACGGCGTCACCGGTTGCGGTGTGTCGGCGTAGCGCACCTGCGGTCGTTTGAATCGCATGGCAGGTTCTCCTTATGAGTTCGATGGATCGCGCAGGCTGGGGCCGCTGCCCGCGCCGCCGCCGTCGCCACCGCGTAGCGTGTGCGCGACGGTGGTGGCGGCATGGGAAATCTGCTGGCGGCGTTGCAGGCGCCTCGCCCACGCAGGTTGTCCGGTGTTGGCAGGCGCGCCTTCCGCGCCGCCCTGAGCGGTCGAGCCGGTAGCAGCGCTGCCTGTGGAAACATCGGGATTGATGGCGGCAGCGGTGCGCGTTTGCAGCGAACGCGCACCGGCAGACACGCGCTGTCCGACCGACTGCGCGCCGGTACGGGCGACATTGCCCAGACCGGCCGCTGCGCCTCGGAGGCCACCGCCGGCACCGGCGGAACCTGCCTGGAAAGCCGACCGCGCGCTGCTGGCGGTCGATGCCATCGAACGTGCGCCGCCGACAGCCATGCGGGCCGCACCCGGTGCCATGCGTGCGCCGGCCACAACGGCACCGCCGACGCCGGTCGCTGCCGCACCCACGGCAACCGCCGTACCGGCCGCGCCGAGCGTGGCGCCCGCCATCGCCCCGGCGCCGAGCTGCGGCGAACCGGACACCAGGCCAGTCGCGATACCCGGTCCGAAGATCCCCAGGGCCAGCAGCGCCAGCGACGCCAGCATGATGACCAGCGCGTGGTCGATGGACGGTTCGGCCGGCGCGGTCTGGAACTCGGCGAATAGGCCCGTGCCGATACCGACGATCACCGCCAGCACCAGCACTTTGACGCCCGAGGCCACGACATTCCCCAGCACCTTTTCGGCCAGGAACGCGGTCTTGTTCCACAAGGCGAACGGCACCAGCACGAAGCCGGCGAGCGTGGTCAACTTGAACTCGATCAGCGTGATGAAAAGCTGGATCGCCAGGATGAAGAAGCTGAGGATCACCACCAGCCAGGCGAGGAACAGCACGGTGATGACATCGAGGTTGGTGAACACACTGGGAAAGCCGGTCATGTCGCCGATCTGTTCCATGATCGGCGCGGCGGCGTCGATGCCGGTCTTGGCCAACCGCCCCGGTTGCAGGAACTCGGCCTGCGTCAGCGTCGAGCCGGAAGCGGTCAGCCCCAGCCCCGCGAAGGAACGGAACACGATGCTGGCCAGCCAGTTGAAGTTGCCGATGATGTAAGCGAACACGCCAACGTAGAGCACCTTGCGGATCAGCCGGGCGATCACGTCATCGCCCTGGCCGGTGGCATGACTCATCGCCCAGTACAGGCCCGCGATGGTGATGTCGATCACGATCAACGTGGCAGTGAGGAACGCGACCTCGCCACCCAGCAACCCGAAACCCGAGTCGATGTAGTTGGCGAAGACGATCAGGAAGCGGTCGATCACCGCCACGTCATTCATGGCCTGTTCCTCAGTCGCGGTAGAACGGCACGGTCTGTGGCGTGTACGGCGTCCCCTCGCCGAGGAAGCGCCGCCGCACTTCGCGCGATTGCTCCGTGGCCGCCGCCTGGCGTGCCAGTTCCAGCGACGCGGCGCGGTCCTGCGTCAACTGGAGCTGCTGCGCCTGGATCGCCTGCTTGGCCTGCAAGGCCAGCAACTGGTTGGTCGCCTGCATGGCTTGCAGCGCGCCGTCGGCCGACTGGCTCTGGCCGACCAGATCGGCGAGCACGCCTTCGTCTTCGCTGAGGTTCTGGTACACCTGCGCCTGCACGCGCATCGCGGTGTGCAGGCCGTCGAGCGTATGGCGCCAGCGCTCGCGCGCGTCCTGCGCCATGCGATCGCCGCTGACGGTGGCCGCGTACTCGTGCGGATACAGTCGGGCGAACTCCTGGTCCAGACTCTCCACCCGGTAGGCGAGTCCCTGCGCCTCGGCCATCAGCCGTTCGATGGTCGCCAGCGTCGAGCGCAGGCGGTTGACTGTGTTGTAATCCAGCCGCTCCAGATTGCGCGCCTGATTGATGAGCATCTGCGCTTCGTTCTGGAGTTGCCGCACCTGGTTGTCGATCTGTTGCAGCGTGCGGATCGCGGTCAGCGTGTTCTGGATCAGGTTGGTCGGGTCGATGACGGTGAAGGCGAAAGCTGCGGCAGGCTGAATCGCCAGCGTGGCCGCCAGCACCGCAGCCAACGACATGGAACGCATACGGGTTTTCATGGCGAAGTCTCCTGTGGATGAGTGGACGGAAAGGTGGGCAGCAGATCGGCCGCCCAATCGAGGCCGCAATGGCGCAGCCATCCGCCGGTAAAGTCGGGGGATGCCTGCTGCACGCGGTCGATGTCGCGCTGGTCCTGCGGTGTCGAGGCGCCGGCAAAAGCCAGCGTGACCGGCCCCAGGTCGAGGTCGAACAGGCGATTGCCAAGCCGCGACTGGTAGTAGTAATCACGTTTTGGCTGCGCGGTGGCGACGATCTCGATTTGCCGGCTGTTCAGCCCGAAGCCTTCGTAGATCGTGCGAATCTGCGGTTCGGTGGCTTGCGGGTTCGGCAGGAAAATACGGCTCGCGCAGCTCTCGATGATCGCGGGCGCGATGCTCGAATCCTTGATGTCGGCCAGCGACTGCGTGGCGAAGATGACGCTGACGTTTTTCTTGCGCAGCGTCTTGAGCCACTGGCGGATGCGCGCGGCGAACACCGGGTCGTCGAGGAACAGCCAGGCTTCGTCGAGGATCAGGAGCGTGGGGGCGCCGTCGAAGCGCTCGTCGAAGCGCGCGAACAGATAGCCGAGCACCGCCATCACGGCGGCGCGGCTCGCCATCAGCTCTTCCATCTCGAAGCCCTGCACGTCGGCCATGCCCAGCCGGTCGTGGTCGGCATCGAGCAGACTGCCGTGGGCGCCGCCGAGCACGTAGGGCGCGAGCGCCTGGCGCAGCGCGTTGTTCTGCAACAGCACGGAAAACCCGGTCAGCGTGCGCTGTTCCACCGGCGCACCGGCAAGGCTTTCCAGCGCCGACCAGATGGCCGCCTTCTCGTCCGGGC
>CAKZXL010000275.1 GCA_937883885.1 uncultured Aquincola sp.
AATGCGAAGGTGGCCGGCTGCATGCGGATGAGGCCGGTGGCGCGGGCCACGCGGTGCGTTTCGCGCTTGGCGCCGACGTCCACCATGTGGGCCTGGCCCTCCGTGTCGAAGTGGGTCAGAGCAGGGGCATCAGCGGGTGAGGGCATTCCGAAACGTCGCAGCAAAGGGTCGGTGTCATCATAGCGACCGGTCCTTCCTCTGCCGCCGTCGTCACCCGTGAAGCTGTCCGCCTTGTCCCTTGCGCTGGCCCTGGCGCTCACCGGCGCGCCGTCGGCGTTGTCGCCCTCGTTCGCACAGGTGCGCCTGCCCTCGCTGGGTGAATCGGTGTCGGAAGACGTCGGCGTCGGCGCCGAGAAGAAGCTGGGCGACGAAATCATGCGGCAGGTGCGCCGCGACGTGGACTACATCGACGATCCGCTGCTGCTGGACTACGTGCAGTCGGTGTGGACGCGCCTGGTGGCCGCGGCGCGCGAGCGCGGCGACATCGGCGCCGACACCGATGGCGTCTTTGCCTGGGAAGCCTTCCTGGTGCGCGACCGCAGCTTCAATGCCTTTGCGCTGCCCGGCGGTTACGTCGGCGTGCACCTGGGCTTGATCGCCGCCGCCGGCTCGCGCGACGAGCTGGCCTCGGTGCTGGGCCACGAGCTGTCGCACGTCACGCAGCGGCACATCGCGCGCAGCATCTCCAGTTCGTCGCGGCAGTCGCTGGTGGGCATGGCGGCGATGATCCTGGGCGTGGTGGCGGCCAGCCGCGCCAACAGCGGCGACGGCATCAACGCGGCCATCATCGGCAGCCAGGCCGCGATGATGCAGGGCCAGCTCAACTTCTCGCGCGACATGGAGCGCGAGGCCGACCGCATCGGCTACCAGGTGATGACCACGGCCGGCTATTCGCCGCAAGGCATGGCCGCGATGTTCGAGAAGCTGGAAAACGCCTCGCGCCTGAACGACAGCGGCAACTACCCCTACCTGCGCAGCCACCCGCTGACCACCGAGCGCATCGGCGAGGCGCGCATGCGTGCGCAGGCCGCGGCCCAGTCGGCGCCGGCCGTGCCCACGCCCGAGCACCTGGTGATGCAGGCGCGCGCCCGCGTGCTGGGCGACACCAGCGTGGGCGCGCTGCGGCGCATCCAGTCGCAGTCGGCCGAGCCGGAACGCAGCCTGCCGCCGGCCGAACGCATGGCCGCGCTGTACGGCAGCGCCCTCGCATCGCAACAGCTGCGTGAGCCGCAGCAGGCGCAGGCCTCACTCGACGCAGCCCGCAAGCTGGCCGGCGCCGAAGCGCCGGTGCAGCGGGCGCTGACCATGCTGCAGGCGCAGATCTGGCTGGACACCGGCGCCGCGCCGCGCGCGCTGGCCGCCATCGAAGCCATCGAAGCCATCGACGACGGCTCGCGGCCCTTGATGCTGATGCGCGCACAAGCCTCGCTGGATGCGGCGCGCGCCGCCGGCATGGCCCGCACCGACCCGCTGCGCAAGGGCACCGACGCGCTGCAGACCTGGGTGGCCGACCACCCGCAGGACGCCACCGCCTGGAGCCTGCTGGCCCAGGCCAACACGCAGCAGGGCCTGCGGCTGCGCGCGGTGCGGGCCGAGGCCGAAGAACGCGCCGCGCTGGGCGACCTGAGCGGCGCCATCGACCGGCTGCGCGCCGGCCAGCGCCTGGCCCGCAGCGGCCTGCCGGGCAGCACCGACTTCATCGACGCCTCGGTCATCGACGCCCGGCTGCGGCAGATCGACGCCCTGCGCCGGCAGCTCTACGCCGACGCCAACCGGCCGCCCCCACGCGATTGATGAGCTAGGCTCCGCTTCCCACATCACGGGAAGCCTTGCCGATGCCCTTGCCCCTGTTCCTTTGCCGCGGTGCCGTACCGGCCGCCCTGCTGCTGACTGCAGCCTTGGCCGCTACCCCCCTGCCCGCGCAGGCCGCACGCATCGACCGCGTGCAGCCGCAAGGCGAAGTGGCCGAGGTGCGGCAGATCAGCGTGCGTTTTTCAGAGGCCGTGGTGCCGCTGGGCGATGGCCGCCAGAAGCCACCACTGACGCTGCAATGCAATGGCCGCACGCCCGCCGGTACAGGCCGCTGGGCCGATGCGCAGGTGTGGCTCTATGACCTGACCACGCCGCTGCCGCCGGGCCAGCAATGCCAGCTGCAACTGGCCGCCGGCTGGCAACCCACCACCACCGGCACCGCGCTGGAAGGCCGCACCGACTTCAGCTTCTCGACCGGGGGCCCGGCCGTGCTGCAGGTGCAACCCTGGCCGGGCAGCGAGCTGGAAGAAGACGCGCACTTCCTGCTCACGCTCAACGGCCCGGCCACGCCGGCCAGCGTGCAGGCGCGTGCGGTGTGCGAGGTGGAAGGCCTGGGCGAAAGCCTGCCGGTGCGCATCGTCGAAGGCACGGTGCGCGAGCAGGTGCTGGCGCAGCAGTTCAAGGGCCAGCGCCGCCGGCCTGAGTCCAACCGCCTGCTGCTGCTGACCTGCCAGCGCCCGCTGCCGGCCGAAGCCCGCATGCGCCTGGTGTGGGGCAGCGGCATCGCCTCGGCCGACAACCCGCAGGTGCTCACCCGCACGCCGCAGCGCTTCGAGTACACGGTGCGCGCACGCTTTGCGGCCGACTTCAGCTGCCAGCGCGAGCGGGCCGACGCCGGCTGCCTGCCGCTGCAGGCGATGGTGCTCAATTTCTCGGCCCCGGTGCCGCGTGCGCAGGCCGCCGCCATCCGCCTGCAGCCGGCGCAGGGCGCCGCGCTGCAGCCGCAGCTGGAAGCGGGCGAAGATGCCGTGCGCTCGGTGCGGTTCAAGGCGCCGCTGCCGCCCGACACCCGCTTCACCCTCACGCTGCCCACGCCGCTGGCCGACGACAGCGGCCGACCGCTGGCCAATGCCGGCGCCTTTCCGATGGCGGTGGCCACCGGCCCGATGCCGCCGCTGGCCAAGTTCGCGGCCGCGCCCTTCGGCATCTTGGAGCTGGAAGGCACCCAGGCGGTGCTGCCCATCACGCTGCGCCATGTGCAGGCCGACCTGCTGGGCCCGCAGGCGCGCGGCACCGCCACCGTCAAGCGGCTGGACGCCGCCACTCCCGATGCCGAGCTGCTGCGCTGGATCGGCCGTGTGGCCCGCTATCACGAGAACACGCTGACGGCCAAGGAAGCCGGGC
>CAKZXL010000276.1 GCA_937883885.1 uncultured Aquincola sp.
CGAAAGCGCTTGAGCTCTTCCATCGGCAGCGCATAACCGCTCAGGTGCAGCAGCCCGTACAGCAGCATCGAGCCATGGCCGTTGCTGAGCACGAAGCGGTCGCGGTCGATCCACTGCGGATGCGCCGGGTCGTGCTTCAACCGGTGGCGCCACAGCGCCTCCGCGATGTCGGCCATGCCCATCGGCATGCCGGGATGCCCCGAATTGGCGGCCTGCACCGCTTCCACCGCCAGCATGCGCAAGGCATCCGCGCAGGCACGCCGCAACGTCAAGTTGTCCATACAACCCTCTCGAAAGGAAAGAATGTCTTGATCCAGCGGCCACCGCGGAACTGGCTCCGCCAGGCCGCTGGTGGCGCCCCCCTGGGGGGGTGCGGCGAAGCCGCTACGGGGGGGAGAGCCTCTTTTTTCGCTCCACGAGCCGAAGGATCATCGGCGTGAAGATCAGCTGCATCGCCAGATCCATCTTGCCGCCCGGCACCACCAGCGTGTTGGCGCGCGACATCCACGAGTCGTGCAGCATGCTCAGCAGGTACGGGAAGTCGATGCCCGCCGGGTTGGCGAAGCGGATGACCACCAGGCTTTCGTCCGCCGTGGGAATGGTGCGGGCGATGAAGGGGTCGGACGTGTCCACCACCGGCACCCGCTGGAAGTTGATGTGGGTGCGGGTGAACTGCGGGCAGATGTAGTGCACGTACTCGTGCATGCGGCGCAGGATCACGTCGGTCACCGCCTCGGTGCTGTAGCCGCGGGTGGCCTTGTCGCGGTGGATCTTCTGGATCCATTCCAGGTTGATCACCGGCACCACGCCGATCAGCAGGTCGACGAAGCGGGCGACGTCCACGCTGCTGGTCTGCACGCCGCCGTGCAGGCCCTCATAAAACAGCAGGTCGCTGGGCGGCAGGTTCTGCCAGGGCGTGAAGGTGCCGGGCGGCTGCTGGAAGGGCGCGGCCTCTTCCGCGTCGTGCAGGTACTTGCGGCTGGCGCCGGTGCCCGACTCGGCATAGTCGCGGAACAGCTGCTCCAGCTCGGCGAACAGGTTGGCGTCTTCACCGAAGTGGCTGAAGGTGCGGTTGCCAGCCTTCTCGGCTTCGGCCGCGGCCACCTTCATGGCCTGCCGGTCGTAGCGGTGGAAGCTGTCGCCTTCGATGATGGCGGCATTGACCTTCTCGCGCCGGAAGATGTTTTCGAAGGTGCGCGTCACCGAGGTGGTGCCCGCGCCCGACGAGCCGGTGATGGCGATGATGGGGTGCTTGTTGGACATGCTGGTCTCCCTCCGTCTTCTTCGTCGTTGTCAGCTGCAGGTCACAAGGCGCTGGCGGCAAACAGCCCCCGTTTGCCGAACAGCGGCGACGAGTAGCTGTCCATCGGCTCGTCGCGGTGGTAGCCCTCCAGCCGCTCCACCTCTTGCGCTGAGCCGAACACGAAGCCGATGCGCTGGTGCAGCGCATCGGGCTGCACCGTCATCAGCCGCCGGCGGCCGGTGCTGGCCCAGCCGCCCGCCTGCTCCACCAGGAAGCTGATCGGGTTGGCCTCGTACAGCAGGCGCAGCCGGCCGGGCTTGCCCGGGTCTTTCGTGTCGCGCGGGTACATGAACATACCGCCGCGCATCAGGATGCGGTGCGTCTCGGCCACCAGCGAAGCGATCCAGCGCATGTTGAAGTCGGCGCCGCGAGGGCCGGTCTGGCCGGCCAGGCATTCGTCGACATAACGCTTGACGGCCGGCTCCCAGAAGCGGCTGTTGGAGGCGTTGATCGCGAATTCGCGCGTTTGCTCGGGAATCTTCAGGTGCGGGTGGCTGAGCACCCATTCGCCCAGCTGCGGCTCCAGCGTGAAGGCATGGGTACCGTTGCCCAGTGTCAGCACCAGCATGGTGGAAGGGCCGTAGATGGCGTAGCCGGCGCCGATCTGTTGCGTGCCCGGCTGCAGAAAGTCTTCGGGCCTGGCGTCCTGCCCCGGGTGGGGCGCCCGCAGGATGGAGAAGATGCTGCCCACCGACACGTTGACGTCGATGTTCGACGAGCCGTCCAGCGGATCGAACAGCAGCAGGTACTTGCCGCGCGGGTACTGCGGCGGCAGGGTGTAGGCCTCTTCCATCTCCTCGGACACCATCCCGGCCACGTGGCCGCCCCACTCGTTGGCGCGCAGGAACATCTGGTTGGACAGCACGTCCAGCGGCTTCTGCTCCTCACCCTGCACGTTCACCGCGGGTGCGGTGGGCACCGTGGCATGGGGCGCCAGCGCACCAAAGGCCACCCGCTTGGCGATGGCCTTGCAGGCCAGCGACAGGTCGGTGATCAGCGCATTGAGCTCGCCGGTGGCATTGGGGTGGCGTCGTCGCTCCTCGATCAGGAACTGTGTCAACGTGGGCCTTCCGCCTGTGGGCATGGTGTCTCTCCTGTTCTAGAAATGAAGCAGAGTGTTCACAGGGCCTGCGGGGCCCCGTGTGCTCTTGAGACAAGCGGCCAGCTGCACGGGCAGCTCGGCCGGTGAATCCATGCGCCAGGGCGGCGGTCCTTCCCAGCCGGTGGCGCCATAACCCCAATCGGCCAGCACCGCCGGGCAACCGGCGCTGGCGGCGGCCTGCAGGTCGGCGCGGCCGTCACCCACCATCAGCAGCGCGGCCGTCGCCACGCCGAGGTGATCGGCCGCCGCCTGCAGCAGCACCGGGCTGGGCTTGCGCTGGGCCGGCTCGTCGGCCCCGAACACGGCCATCAGGTGCGGCAGCAGGTGGGCGGCGTTCAGCAAGGCGCGCGCCAGCGGCGTGGGCTTGTTGGTGACCACCACGCAAGGCACCTGGCGCGCCAACGCGGCCAGCATCTCGGGCACGCCGTCGAACACGTGGCCCAGGCTCATCGGCGCGGCCAGCGCGGTCATGTCGAAGCTGCGGCGCAGGTGGTCGCAGAGCTGGCGACCCGCCGCATTGGTGGGGTCGATGGCCTGGGCCACCAGCGCGCGGGCGATGGTGGCGTCGGGGCCGTCGCCGATCCAGCCACGCACGGTGGGCAGGTCGAAGCTGCGCAGCCCCGCCTTGTGCAGCGCCGAATTGAGCGCATGGCGGATGTCGGGCGCACTGTCCACCAGCGTGCCGTCGAGGTCGAAGGCGATGGCCTCGACCGGTTGTAGCAGACGCGGTGCGGCGGTGGCGCGAAGCGGCACTGCCGCGGCCGTGAGGGCGCCGTTCATGCCGCCACCTCGTCGGCCTGGCGGGTGGCCATGGCGCTGCCGCGGCTGGCGCGGCCCTGCAGCGCGGCCTGCCGCACCGCGTCGATGGCCTGGCGGTACTGGCCCGCCCCGGCACCGAACACGGCAGAGCCGGCCACCAGCGTGTCGGCCCCCGCCGCGGCGATGTGGGCCGCATTGCCGGGCTTCACGCCGCCGTCCACCTCCAGCCAGATGTCGCGGCCGGTGGCGTCGATGCGGCGGCGGATGGCCTCGATCTTGGGCAGCGCACTCTCGATGAAAGCCTGGCCGCCGAAGCCGGGGTTGACCGACATCACCAGCACCAGGTCGAGGTCGTCCAGCACATGGTCGAGCACCGACAGCGGCGTGGCCGGGTTGAGCACCAGCCCCGGCTTGCAGCCGTGCGAGCGGATCAGCTGGATCGTGCGGTGCACGTGCTCGCTGGCCTCAGGGTGGAAGCTGATGAGGCCGGCGCCCGCCTGCGCGAACATGGGCACCAGCGCATCCACCGGCCGCACCATCAGGTGCACGTCGATCGGCACGCGGCTGTGCGGGCGGATGGCTTCGCACACCAGCGGGCCCACCGTCAGGTTGGGCACGTAGTGGTTGTCCATCACGTCGAAGTGGATCAGGTCGGCACCCGCGTCGATCACGGCCTCCACCTCTTCGCCCAGGCGGGCGAAGTTGGCGGACAGCAGGCTGGGGGCGATGCGCAAGCTGGAAGTCATGGGCGGGTTCCGCGTGGTGAGTGGGGGTGTCAGTGGTACAGCGCCTGCACGCCGTCGGCCTCACGCGCGCAGGCCAGCGCCTGCAGCTCGTCCACGCCCAGCCAGGCCGCGCGCTGCAGCTGGCCGCCGGGCTCGCCGGCGATGGGTTGCTGCGGGTCGCCCAGGTGGGGCAGCAGCAGGCCGGCGCCGCTGAAGTCGCTGCCTTCGGTCCAGTAGGTGGGCGTGACCACGGTCCACAGCCCGGCGGCGCGGGCCGCGGCCAGGCCGTTGGCCGAGTCTTCGAAAGCGATGCAGCGCTCGGGCGGCAGGCCCAGCGTGTCCATCGCCAGCTGGTAGATGTCGGGCGCCGGCTTCTTGTGGCGCACCTGGTCGCCGCAGGCGATCACGTCGAACAGCTCCAGCCCGCGGGCGCCCCAGGCGGCCTGCAGCAGCGCGTCGATGTTGGCGGCGGTGGTGGTGCTGGCGATGGCCAGGCGCAGGCCGGCGTCGCGGGCTTCGTCCAGCAGCCGCTGCACGCCGGTGCGCAAGGCAATGCCGCCTTCACGCGCGGTGCTTGTATAGACATGTGTCTTGAGCGCATGGATCTCGGGCAC
>CAKZXL010000277.1 GCA_937883885.1 uncultured Aquincola sp.
GCCCGGGGGCGCATCTGGAGCGCCGAGCAACGCAGGGTGGGTGGCCGCGCGCGCAGCGCGCTTCGTGCACTGACTCGCGGTCGTTGTCCGAGTGCAGGGAGCGCAGCGAACGTAGCGAGTTCGGCCGCGGGCCGCCCACCCGAGTAGCGCAGGGCAGTCCGCGCCACGCGCGGACCGCGGAAGCTAAGCCCCCGGGCCCGCCCGCACGGCCCGGAGCAAACCAGCCCACAGCCACCAAGGGTGTTCGCGAACAACAAACCAACCACCAGCACCCGTTACCCACACCTACAACCCCACCCCAAGAGGCGATGCACACTCGACCGCAATGACGCCCCACAAGATCCAACGCCAGGTCGAGCGCATCCTGGATGAAAGCCGCCAGCGCACCTTGAGCATCATCGTGCAGGGCCAGCCCGACGGCTTGGCCGAGACGCTGCGCCGGGCGGCCGAAGCGGCCATGCAGCGGCGTGCGATCACCAGCGCCACCGACCTGCTGCCGGCCCCGTGGCACCCCGGCCAGGCGCGCAAGGCGCAGGCCGCGGCGCAGCGGCAGCAGAAGCTGAAGGTACAGGCGCTCAAACGCAGCGGCGCCGCCGCCATCGCGCCCTTGCAGGCGGCGGCCTTCATCCAGGCTTCGCGCCTGGCCCGCAGGTCCGACGTCGGGGGTCAGCCGCGCCCGCTGACCATGGCCGGCGCCGCCGCGATGGAGATCGACCGCGATGACCTCGCCCGCCTGCCGAAAGAACTGCCCGGCGTGCTGGCCATCTTTCCCAACCGGCGCGTGCCGGTGCCCCCGCGCCTGCGCGCCAAGACCCTGCCGCCCGAGGTGGAACGTTGGGTCACGCACGCCTGGGGCCTGGAAGACGTGGGCGCCCTGTCGTGCTGGGGCGCGTTCGACGCCCGCGGGCAGGGCGCCAAGGTGGCCGTGCTGGACACCGGCGTCGACGCCTCCCACCCCGACCTGCAAGGCAAGGTGGTCGGCTTTGCCGAGTTCGATGCCAAGGGTGGCGTGCTCAAGCAGGGCCCCGACCAGGCCTGGGACGCCGACGGCCATGGCACCCATGTATGCGGCACCATCGCCGGTGGCCGGGCCAGCGGGCGCTGGATCGGCATGGCGCCGCAGGCGCAGCTGCTGGTGGCCAAGGTGCTGGGCAAGACCGGCGGCACCGACGAGCAGATCCTCAAGGGCATGGAATGGGCCGTGGCCCAGGGTGCCGAGGTCATCAACATGTCGCTCGGCGGGCTCACCTTCGACCCCGGCGTGCTGGACACCTACACCGCCGCGATGATCGCGGCCCGGGCGGCGGGTGTGCCGGTGGTGGTGGCCATCGGCAACGATGGCGCGCAGACCAGCGGCTCGCCGGGCAACGACTTCTTTGCGCTGGCCGTCGGCGCGATGGACGTGCAAGGCCGCATCGCTGCCTTCAGCGGCGGCCGCACCCATGTGGTGGAAACCTCGGATGCCATCGACCCGCGCCACCTGCCGCTGGTGTATGCCAAGCCCGACGTGGCCGCGCCCGGCGTGCATGTGTACTCGGCCATTGGCAAGAACAAGTGGGAGCACCTGAACGGTACCTCCATGGCATCGCCCCACGTGGCCGGTGCGCTGGCCCTGCTGCTCAGCCGCACCGCCGCGGCCAAGCAGCAGTCGGCGCTGCTCTCGCTCACCGGCTGGGACCGGTCGGACGCGCTGCTGCAGCTGCTCACCGGCAGCGTCACCGACTGCGGCGAGAACGGCCAGGACCACCGCTACGGCCACGGCAAGCTCTCGGTGCTGGCGGCCTATGGCAATGCGGTGGAGCTGGGCTATCTGCCCGCGGCTTGATCTGCGTCGCTTGAAGCCCGCCCCCGCAGCCCTTACGCTTTGTAGGCAGCCCCAGGACCTTGCCATGAGCCACACCCCCCACGCCTTGCGCGACGCCAGCCTGGTCGAGTTCGCGGCCCAGGCCGATGCGGCCGAGCGCACCTCGGTCATCATCGAAGCACGCCGGCTGCCGCTCGACCCGTCGCCCGCATCGCTCGCGCGGCACACCAACGTCGGCCCGGGCGGGCTGCTGCCGCCGCCGGCCACCCAGCGCGCCGCGGCCGCCGCGCCGCTCAGCGATCACCCGGCCTGCGACATGAACGACCTGGAGGCCTGCCTGTCCAGCCTGGGCCTGGCTGAGGCGGCGCGCCGCAACGACCTCAACGGCAGCTTCGTGGTGGAAGTGACGCCGCCGCAGCTGCGCGTGCTGGCACAGGCGCCTTCGGTACAGGCGATCCACAGCAACCGGCATCACCGGCGCGGCGGGGGCTGAGCCGCACGGCCGGCCGGCGGAGTTCGGGCTAGCATCCGGGCCCCTACCGGTCGGGGAGCCACCGTGCTGCCGCGCGTCGACGAAGAGATCACTTTCCGCAAGCTCGAGATCCTGCTGGCGTTCCTGGAATGCGGCAGCCTGTCGCGGGCCGCAGAGCGCCTGGGCATCAGCCCGGTGAGCGTGCACCGCGCGCTGCATTCGCTCGAAACCGGCACCCGCTGCACGCTCTTCCGCCTGGAGGGCCGCAACCTGCAACCCAACGACGCGGCGCATGCCCTGGCCGATGTGGCGCGGGAAGTGCTGCGCACGATGGCCGACGGCATCCGCGCCACGCGCGAGCTGGCCGGTTACGCATCCGACCGCATCCGCATCGGATCGTTGTACTCGCTCACCAACCGCGCCATGCCCGCCCTCATCATGGCGCTCAAGATGCGCAAGCCGGACATCCAGACCGAGCTGGTGCTCGGCGCCAATGCCGACCTGCTGCGCAAGCTGCGCGACGGCGCCATCGACGCCGCCGCCATCGGCCTGCCGCCCGATGCGGCGGATGTCGAATCGCAATTGCTGTTCGAGGACGACATCTTCTTTGCGGCGCCCGCGCAGTCGCCTTATGCCGGGCGCAGCGAGGTGGATCTGGCGGATTGCGTCGATGAGCCCTTCGTCAGCCTGGGTGAGGGTTTCGTGACCTACAGCGGCTTCGTCGAAGCTTTCGCGCTGGCCGGTCATGCGCCGCGCGTGGTGATGACCATCGGCGATATCTTCTCGCTGATGAACCTGGTCAGCGGCGGCATCGGCTACACCTTGCTGCCCGGGCGCGTGCGCAGCGTGCTGCCGGCCAACGTGTGCCTGGTGCCGCTCAGTGCGCACTACCGGATCCGCCAGCGCATTGCGCTGTGCTTTCTGCGCGCACGCGAGCGCGACCCCAACCTGCTGGCGCTGCTGGCGGCCTGTCGCACACAGCGCTTCGAGGCCGGCTGACGACAGCCGCACTTACGCTTCGCGTAAGGATCATCCCGTCTGCGTAATTGTGCGGCCGGACCTCGGCCGATATGGTTCGTTCCCGGCAAGTGCCGATCGAACCAAAGCCGCCGCAGAACGGCCCCTGACGGAGACACCTCATGATCATCTATGGCACCGCCTTGCTGGCGGTCTGTCACCTGTTTGGCATCTTCTTCGGCGATGCGCTGGGCGCCTTGCTGGGCGTGAAGACCAACGTGGGGGGCGTGGGCATTGCCATGCTGCTGCTCATCAGCATCCGGCTGTGGCTGCAGAAGTCTGACCGCCTGCCCCGGCTGACCGAAGCCGGCATCGAGTATTGGGGCGCCATGTATATCCCGGTGGTGGTGGCGATGGCGGCTCAGCAGGACATGGTCGCCGCACTGCGTGGTGGTCCGGTGGCGGTGATCGCCGCTGCCGGCACGGTGCTGCTGTGTGCCGCGGTGATCTCGGCCATCAACCGCAGCGAGCAGATCGAGGAAGACCCGACCCCGGCGACTGCCCACCAAGACGGCGCGCTGGCCGCCAAGACGGAGTGAATGGCCATGATCGAGATGCTCGAAAAAACCGTCGCCCACAACGGGCTGGTCGCTGCCTTTGCGCTGGTGGGCGCCGTGGTGCTGCTGGCTGGATGGCTGTCGCGCCATCTCACGATGGGTCGCGTGCACGGCTCGGCCATCGCCATCGTCATCGGGCTGGCGCTGGCCTGGTGGGGCGGGCGCCTCTCGGGTGGGCACAAGGGCTTGGCGGACGTGCCGCTGTTTGCCGGCATCGGCCTGATGGGCGGTGCGATGTTCCGCGACTTCGCCATCGTGGCCACGGCCTTCGAGGTGCAGGTCACCGAGGCGCGCAAGGCCGGCTTGATCGGCGTCGTCTCGCTGCTGCTGGGCACGGTGCTGCCCTTCATCTTCGGCGCTCTCGTGGCCCGTGCCTTCGGCTATGACGACGCCGTCAGCATGACGACCATCGGCGCCGGCGCGGTCACCTACATCGTGGGGCCGGTCACCGGCGCGGCCATCGGCGCCAGCTCGGAGGTGATGGCCTTGAGCATCGCCACCGGCCTCGTCAAAGCCATCCTCGTGATGGTGGGAACGCCGGTGGCAGCTCGCTTCCTGCGGCTCAAGACACCCCGGTCGGCCATGGTGTTCGGCGGCCTGGCGGGCACCGTCAGCGGCGTGTCGGCCGGCCTGGCGGCCACCGACCGCAAGCTGGTGCCCTACGGTGCACTGGTGGCCACCTTCCACACCGGGCTGGGCTGCCTGATGGGCCCTTCCGTCCTTTTCTTCGCCGTCAAGGCATTCGTGGGTTGAGGCAGCAGCGATGGATCGCACGAACTGGAACACAAGGGCGGCGGACCGCACCGATCGCCTGGCGCGCGCCGCGCAGGCACTGGGCAAGGCCCGGGCGGGCAAGCACGTCGAGGCCGGCAGCATCGGCGAGCTGCTGGAGGCCGTGATGCAGCCGGGCGACCGCGTGTGCCTGGAAGGCAACAACCAGAAGCAGGCCGACTTTCTGGCGCGCGCGCTGGCCGATGTCGACGTCTCGCGCGTGCACGCGCTGCACATGGTGCAGTCGGTGCTGTCGCTGCCTGAGCACCTGGACATCTTCGAGAGCGGCATTGCGCGTCGCCTCGACTTCAGCTTCTCGGGGCCGCAAGGCGCCCGACTGGCCCGCCTGGTGGCGGCCGGCGGCATCGAGATCGGCGCGATACACACCTACCTGGAGCTGTTTGCGCGCTACTTCGTCGACCTCACGCCCAAGGTGTCGCTGATCGCGGCCCAGGCCGCCGATGCCGCCGGCAACCTGTACACCGGTCCCAACACCGAAGACACGCCGGCCATCGTCGAGGCGACGGCCTTTGCCGGCGGCATCGTCATCGCCCAGGTCAACGAGGTGGTCGGCGCGCTGCCCCGCGTCGACATCCCGGCCGATTGGGTGGACTTCGTGGTGCAGGCCCCGACGCCCAGTCTCATCGAGCCGCTCTTTACCCGCGACCCGGCGCAGATCAGCGAGATCCAGGTGTTGATGGCGATGATGGCCATCAAGGGCATTTATGCGGAATACGGGGTGCAGCGGCTGAACCACGGCATCGGGTTCGACACCGCAGCCATCGAGCTGCTGCTGCCCACCTATGGCGAGTCGCTGGGGCTGAAGGGCCGCATCTGCAGCCATTGGGCGCTCAATCCGCATCCGGCGCTCATTCCGGCCATCGAGGCCGGTTGGGTCAAGACGGTTCACTCCTTCGGCTCCGAGCTGGGCATGGAGGAGTATGTTCGCGCCCGCGGCGACGTGTTCTTCACCGGCGCTGACGGCAGCCTGCGCAGCAACCGCGCGTTCTGCCAGGCTGCAGGCCACTATGCCTGCGATCTGTTCATCGGCTCCACGCTGCAGATGGACCTGCAGGGCGACAGCTCGACGGCCACGCTCGGGCGCATCACCGGCTTTGGGGGCGCGCCCAACATGGGCGCCGATGCGCGCGGCCGCCGCCACGCCAGCCCGGCCTGGCTGAAGGCGGGGCAGCAGGCGCGCGCCGGCCGCGGCGGCGCCGCAGGC
This sequence comes from uncultured Aquincola sp., assembly GCA_937883885.1. The sequence goes on from CAKZXL010000277.1 coordinate 5,847, forward strand.
ACGCCGCGCGGCCAGAAGCTCGTGGTGCAGATGGTGGAGACCTTTCGCGAGCACATGGCGCCGGCTTTCGTGGAAAAGCTCGACGCCTGGGAGCTGCAGCAGCAGGCCGGCATGGATTTGCCGCCGATCATGATCTATGGCGAAGACGTCACCCACGTGCTGACCGAAGAAGGCATCGCCAACCTGCTGCTTTGCCGCACCGACGAAGAGCGCGAGCAGGCGATTCGCGGCGTGGCCGGCTACACCGCCGTGGGCCTGGCGCGTGACCGCCGCGCGGTGGAGAACCTGCGCGACCGCGGCGTCATCCGGCGCCCGCAAGACCTGGGCATCGACCCGCGCGAAGCCACACGCAACCTGCTGGCCGCCCGCAGCATGCGCGATCTCGTGCGCGCCTCTCACGGGCTGTATGCGCCGCCCAAGCGCTTCCGCAACTGGTGAACCGACGGAGCACCTCATGAGCGACATCACGCCGCGGCTCGAGAGCCTGCACTACAGCCTGGCCGGTGACCATCCGGCGGGCCTCTTCAAACCGGTACTGGTCGGGGTCGTCGGCTCCGGCAACCTGGAAGTCCTGCTGGAGCCCGCCGAGGGCGCGGGCTGCGAAGTCCGCATCGAGACCTCAGCCCGCGGCTTCGGCCAGATCTGGGAAGCGGTGGTGCGCGACTTCCATGACCGGCACCGCCTGTCCGGCGTTCGCATCGGCATCCACGACATGGGCGCCACCCCGGCCGTCGTCAGTCTGCGGCTGGATCAGGCCGTGCAGGAGCTGCGGTCATGACCGCCGCCGTCTCCTACGCCGAATGCAGTGCGCGCGAGCGGCTGGCCCACATCGTCGATCCCGGCAGCTTCCATGAGTGGCTGCCGCCGGCCGAGAAGGTGACCAGCCCGCACCTCGCGCAACTGGGGGTTCCTTGCGCCTTCGACGACGGCGTGGCCATCGGCCGTGCCCTGCTCGCCGGCCAGCCGGTGTTCGTCGCCGCCCAGGAGGGCGGCTTCATGGGCGGTGGTGTCGGTGAGGTGCACGGCGCCAAGCTGGTGGGCCTGCTGCACCGTGCGCTGCGCGACCGCCCGCAGGCCGTGCTGCTGCTGGCCGAATCCGGTGGGGTGCGCCTGCATGAAGCCAACGCGGGCCTGATCGCCGTCTCCGAGGTGATGCGCGCACTGCTCGACGTGCGGGCGGCCGGCATTCCGGTGGTGGTGCTCATCGGCGGTGCCAACGGTTGCTTCGGCGGCATGGGCATCGTGGCGCGCTGTGCCGACCAGGTGGTGATGAGCGACATCGGCCGACTGGCGATGTCGGGCCCCGAGGTGATCGAGGCATCGCATGGGGTGGACGAATTCGATGCCCGTGACCGCGCGCTGGTGTGGCGCACCACCGGCGGCAAGCACCGCTGGCTCATTGGCGATTGCGATGCGCTGGTGGCCGACGATGTCGGCGCCTTCCGCCAAGCCGCCATCGTGGCCATGGCACGGCCGCGGCCGGTGACCGCGGCAAGCCTGGAGGCAGAGCACCGGCTGCTGTCGCAGCGGCTGGGTCTGCTGGCGGGCCTGGACGATGGGGACGAGGCGCTGGCCCTGTGGCAGCGTTTGGGCGTGGAGCAGGCCGGGCAGGTGGCTGACCTGGAGGTGGACGCCGTGCGTGGCCTGCGCAAGGTGGCCCTGGAGGACGTGCGATGAACTGGAGAC
>CAKZXL010000278.1 GCA_937883885.1 uncultured Aquincola sp.
GCCTGGGACCCGGTGCAGCAGAAGGAGGTGTGGCGCAAGGAGCATGTCTCGCCGTGGAACGGCGGCACGCTGACCACGGCGGGCAACCTGGTGTTCCAGGGCACGGCCGACGGCCGCTTCATCGCCTACGACGCCCGCAACGGGCAGGAGCTGTGGCAGGCCAACGTGGGCACCGGCATCGTCGCGGCCCCGGCCACCTACGAGGTGGACGGCAAGCAGTACGTGTCCATCGCGGTGGGTTGGGGCGGGGTGTACGGGCTGGCGCAGCGCGCCACCAACAACCGCCCCGGTCCGGGTACGGTGTACACCTTCGTGCTCGATGGCAAGGCGCCGGCACCGGCCATGGTGGCGCAGCCGGCGCAGTCGCTCGTCAAGGGCGTGCCCTACGACCCCAAGGACGTGGCGGCCGGCACGCTGCTGTACGTCAACAACTGCGTGTTCTGCCACGGCGTGCCGGGCGTGGACCGCGGCGGCAACATCCCCAACCTGGGCTACCTGGACGCGGCCTACATCCAGAACCTGCAGAACTTCGTGTTCAAGGGTCCGGCCACCGGCCGCGGCATGCCCGACTTCACCGGCAAGATCACCAGCGAGGACGTGGACAAGATCAAGGCCTTCATCCAGGGCACGGCCGATGCGGTGAGGCCGGCGGGGAAGTAGGGGGTCGGTCCAACTTGACGTGATGGCGACTGAAGTAATAACATTGTTAATACCATGAGCGCCATCAACGTCACCCTTCGCTTCATCGGCAACAGCAAGGGCGTCGTGTTGCCCAAGCCCATCCTGGCGCAGGCCGGGCTGCAAGACGCCACCGATGCCGAGTTGACGGTCGAGAACGGCGTCATCTGTCTGCGCAAGGTCACCAAGCCCAGCCGAGCCGGCTGGGCCGAGGCCGCGAAGAAGATCGCCGCCGCAGGCGGTGACGAACTGGTCATGGGCGAGTTCGGCAATGACGAGGACGCGGGGAACGACTGGTGAAGCGGGGCGACATCTGGATCGTGAGTCTGGACCCGACCGTCGGCAGCGAAATCAAGAAGTCGCGCCCGTGCGTCGTGGTGTCGCCGCCTGAGTTGCACGACCATCTGCGGACGGTGCTGGTGGCGCCCATGACCTCGAAGGGGTTCAAGGCACCTTTCCGCGTGTCGGTCACGCATGCCGGCAAGCAGGGCCTGATCCTGCTGGACCAGGTACGTGCAGTGGACAAGGTGCGCCTCGCCTCGAAGGCGGGCGCGATCTCCGCGAAGACGCTGGGCAACGTGCTGTTGACGCTGCGGACCCTGTTCGAGGAGTAGCTCTCAGCGGGGCTCAACGCGTTGGTTGCGCCAAGCCGACAACTCCAGCGGCCGAAGGCCGAAGCGCACGGCGTTGCCGGCATGCAGCGCGGCAAACTCTGCCACGACCATCTCGATGAAGTGGTCCTGCTCCGGCAGTGGGACGCTGGCCGGCACCCGGGCGCGGATGTTGGCGGCCGTCGCTGCTTCGCCTTGCCGCACGATGGCTGCCACCACCGCAGCCAGGGCCTGCCGGTGGCGCAGCCCGAGCGATCACCCAGCCGTTGTTCGATCTCCGCCATCACCAAACCGCCGGGGGCAGCGCTGATCAGCTCGACCAACTCGCTCAGCTCTTGGGGCGGGGTCAGGCGCGGCATCAATGCGACAGTTGAAGTGGCGCAAACGGGTTTATGCGACAGATAAAGTGTCGCAAACCGCAGCGATGCGTCAGAACACCCCCATCCCCAAGCCCACCGCCAACGCCTGCCCCAGCTCGCGGCAGCGGGTCAGGTCGTCGGGCGCCAGCACCTTGGGCGCCAGGATGGCTTCCGGCGTTTGCGCCTGGGTGCACACGATCAGCGGCGCCGCCGCGGGCTTCAGGCGCCAGCCGGTGGCGATGCGCTCGATCTGGCGGGCGGCGTTGCTGCCGTCGCTGCCGGCGCACACCATGGCCGCATACGGCCGGCCCTCGATGCGGCCCAGCGCGGGGTAGTAGCAGCGGTCGAAGAAGTCCTTCATCAGGCCGCTGATGGCCGCCAGGTTCTCGGGCGTGGCAAACAGGTAGGCGTCGGCCGCCAGCACGTCGTCGGGCCCGGCCTGTCGGGCGTGCAGCCAGCGCACCTGCACCGCCGGCTCGGTGCGGGCGCCGGCGACCGCGGCGCCGGCCATCTGGCGGGTGCCGCCGGTGATCGAGTGATGGACGATCAGCAGCGTCTTCAAGCGGCTGAGGCGTGAGCGCGTTCAGGCCGGCCGCGTGCGACGCACGTGCACGGCGTCGGCCAGAGCGCGCAGCACCGGCGCCGTCTGCGCCCAGCTGATGCAGGCATCGGTCACCGACACGCCGTGCTGCAGCGGCACGCCGGGGCGGATGTCCTGGCGGCCTTCTTCCAGGTGGCTTTCGATCATCAGGCCGGTGATGCGCCGCTCGCCATCGGCGACGCGGCGGGCCACGTCCTCGGCCACTTCGATCTGCCGGGCGTGCTGCTTGCGCGAATTGGCATGTGAGCAGTCCACCATCAGCTGCTCGCGAAGGCCGGCCTTGCGCAGCACCGCGCAGGCGGCGTCGATGTGCTCGGCCGCGTAGTTGGGGCCGCTGTTGCCGCCGCGCAGGATCACATGGGTGTCGGGGTTGCCGCGCGTCTCGAAGATCGCGGTCTGGCCCATCTTGGTCATGCCCATGAAGGCATGCGGCGCCGCCGCGGCCACCATCGCATCCACCGCCACCTGCACGCCGCCGTCAGTGCCGTTCTTGAAGCCGATCGGGCAGCTGGAGCCGGAGGCCAGCTGCCGGTGGCTCTGGCTCTCGGTGGTGCGCGCGCCGATGGCGCCCCAGGCGATCAGGTCGGCCACGTACTGCGGGCTCAGCAGGTCGAGGAACTCGGTGGCCGTGGGCAGGCCCATCGCGCCGATGTGCAGCAACAGCTCGCGCGCACGGCGCAGGCCTTCGTTGATGCGGAAGCTGCCGTCCAGCCGCGGGTCGTTGATGTAGCCCTTCCAGCCGACGGTGGTGCGGGGCTTTTCGAAGTACACGCGCATCACCAGCACCAGCGCGTCTTCCAGCTCGGCCTGCACGGCCTTGAGCCGCTGCGCATAAGCCATGGCCTGGTCGTGGTCGTGGATGGAGCAGGGGCCCACCACCACCACCAGCCGGTCGTCGCGGCCGTGCAGCACGTTGGCGATCTGGCGCCGGCTGCGTTCCACCAGCAGCTGCAGCTCGGGCGTGACGGGCAGCTCGTCCAGCAGCAGCGCGGGCGAGATCAGCGGGCGGACGGCGGAGATGCGGACGTCGTCGATGCGGGTGGTGTCCTGCGTCGAAGTCTCGCGGTCGTTCTGAAGGGCGTCGAGGGGCGTGGTCATGCCGAATTTTCGCATCCGGGGCGGGTGAGGGCACCGGAGGCTGAGGGTTGACACCGATGCCGCAGTCCCTGCCTGCAGTTGATTCGCCGGCTGGCCCTGTGTATCATTGACCGACCGGTCGGTCGACTAATTCGAGTCGGCATTCCAAGATCCGGACCAGGAGACAAGCCCGCATGACTTCGCCCACCCCGTCCGCGCTCGTGATGTCGTCGTTCGGCGAAGGCGTGCTCACCCTCACGCTCAACCGCCCGGCGCAGCTCAACAGCTTCACCGGCGACATGCACGTCGAGTTGATGTCCGCGCTGGAAGCCGCGGCGGCCGATGCGCAGGTGCGCTGCGTGGTGATCACCGGCGCCGGCCGTGCTTTTTGCGCCGGCCAGGACTTGGGCGATCCCGCCGCCGCACCCGACCTGACGCCCGGCGCAGAACCCAAGGACCTGGGCGCGTTGATCGAGCGCCACTACCGCCCGCTGGTGCTGCGACTGCGCACGATGCCGGTGCCGGTGGTGGCCGCCGTCAACGGCGTGGCCGCTGGCGCGGGCGCCAACCTGGCGCTGTGCTGCGACCTGGTGGTGGCCGCACGCTCGGCCAGCTTCATCCAGGCCTTTGCCAAGATCGGCCTGGTGCCCGACACCGGCGGCACCTGGCTGCTGCCGCGGCTGGTGGGCCGGGCCCGTGCACTGGGCCTGGCGATGCTGGGCGACAAGCTGCCGGCCGAGCAGGCGCAGCAGATGGGCCTGATCTGGCAGTGCGTGGACGATGCCGAACTGCCCGCCACGGTGCAGGCCCTGGCCGCGCGCCTGGCCGCCATGCCGGCGCGCGCCCTGGCCGCCACCCGGCAGGCGATGGACGCCGCCGGCACCATGGATTTGTCGATGGCCCTGGACGAAGAAGCGCACCTGCAGCGCAGCCTCGGCCGGGCGCATGATTACCTGGAGGGCGTGGCCGCCTTCCAGGCCAGGCGCGCACCGCGCTTCTCAGACCGCTGAACCCGATCGCTGAAACCCGACGAGCCAAAGGAAGCCAGCATGTACACGCAAGCGATGGACACGATGGGCAAGGACGGCGCTGAAGCGCCCAAGACCTTGCGCTCGGCCGATGAACTGGCGCTGCAGGAGCGCTTCGACGCCCGCATCGACGCCGGCGACTTCATCGAAGCCAAGGACTGGATGCCCGACCACTACCGCAAGACGCTGGTGCGGCAGATCAGCCAGCATGCGCACTCGGAGATCGTCGGCATGCTGCCCGAGGGCAATTGGATCAGCCGCGCGCCCACGCTCAAGCGCAAGGCCATCCTGCTGGCCAAGGTGCAGGACGAAGGCGGCCACGGCCTGTACCTCTATGCCGCGGCCGAGACGCTGGGCACCAGCCGCGACCAGCTGCTGCATGCGCTGCACACCGGCAAGGCCAAGTACAGCTCCATCTTCAACTACCCCACGCTGACCTGGGCCGACATGGGCACCATCGGCTGGCTGGTCGATGGCGCGGCCATCATGAACCAGGTGCCCATCTGCCGCTGCAGCTATGCGCCTTATGCGCGGGCCATGATCCGCATCTGCCGCGAAGAAAGCTTCCACCAGCGCCAGGGCTATGAAGCGCTGCTGACCATGATGCAGCAGGGCACCGAAGCGCAGAAGGCCATGGTGCAGGACGCCGTCAACCGTTGGTGGTGGCCCTGCCTGATGATGTTCGGCCCGCCCGACGACCAGTCGCCCAACAGTGCGCAATCGATGCGGTGGGGAATCAAGCGCGTGAGCAACGACGAGCTGCGCCAGAAGTTCGTCGACGCCACGGTGGAGCAGGCCAAGGTGCTGGGCGTGACGCTGCCCGACCCCGACCTGAAGTGGAACGAAGCGCGCGGCCACTGGGACTTCGGCAGCATCGACTGGGACGAGTTCTGGCGCGTGGTGGGCGGCGACGGCCCCTGCAACCGCGAGCGCCTGGGCGCCCGCGTCAAGGCCTGGGAAGACGGCGCCTGGGTGCGCGAAGCCGCCCTGGCCCATGCCAACAAGCAAGCGATGAAGGAGGCCGCATGAGCCAGCAAAGCAGCCAGGCTGAATGGCCACTTTGGGAAGTATTCGTCCGCAGCAAGGCGGGCCTGGACCACAAGCACTGCGGCAGCCTGCATGCGCCCGATGCGCAGATGGCCATCCAGATGGCTCGCGACGTGTACACGCGCCGGCAGGAGGGCAGCAGCGTGTGGGTGGTGCGCAGCGACCAGATCGTGGCCAGCGACCCGCGCGACAAGGACATGTACTTCGACCCGGCCGAGGACAAGGTGTACCGCCACCCGACCTTCTACGAGCTGCCGAAGTCCGTGGATCATATGTAGCCCACCCCCGTAGCGGCTTCGCCGCTCCCCCTCAAGGGGGCCACACCAGCGGCCCGGCGGAGCCGGTTCCGCGATGTGTGCTTGAAACGGGTTGTCTAGACAGGTTTGGCTGAGGTTCTTTGATGCAAAGCTCGATTCACTTGGAGCGGTCCCCCGCGGTGCAGTACGTGCTGCGCCTGGGCGATACCTGCCTGATCCTGGGCCAGCGGCTGGGCGAGTGGTGTGGCCATGCGCCGGTGCTGGAAGAAGACATCGCGCTGGCCAACATGGCACTGGACCTGATCGGCCAGTCGCGCGCGCTGCTCACCCATGCCGGCCAGCTGAGCGGGCAGGGCTTCGATGAAGACCGCCTGGCCTTTCTGCGCGACGAGCGCGATTACTTCAACCTCACGCTGGCCGAGCTGCCGCGCGGCGACTTCGCCTTCACCGTGGTGCGCAACCTGATGCTGAGCACCTGGCTCAAGCTGATGTGGCAGCGCCTGGCCGAGTCCAGCGATGCCGAGCTGGCCGCCATCGCCGGCAAGGCGCTGAAGGAAGCGCGCTACCACCAGCAGCACGCGGCCGACTGGGTGGTGCGGCTGGGCGACGGCACCGAAGAATCGCGCCGCCGCACCGAAGCCGCGCTGGCCCAGGCCTGGCTGTACCTGCCCGAGATGTTCGAGACCGACGCCGTGGACGATGACGCCTACGCCAGCGGCCTGGGCCCCCAGCCCAGCTTGCTGCAGGCCGACTGGCTGGCCGAGGTCAAGCCCGTGCTGGAAGAAGCCGGCCTGGCCCTGCCCAAGGACAGCGCCTTCCGCTCCACCGGCAAGCGCGGCGTGCACACCGAGCACATGGGCTACATGCTGGCCGAGATGCAGCACCTGCAGCGCAGCTACCCCGGGGGCGTGTGGTGAGCCCACGCGCCGAGGCCGCCTGGCGCGTGCTGAGCAGCGTGCCCGACCCCGAGGTGCCCGCCATCTCGGTGCGCGACCTCGGCATCGTGCGCGACGTGCTGGAACACGACGACGGCCTGGAGGTGGTGCTCACGCCCACCTACTCCGGCTGCCCGGCCACCGAGGTGATCGAGCGCAGCGTGCTGGACGCCATCGGCGCCGCCGGCCTGGGCCCGGCCCGTGTGAGCATGCGCCGCGCGCCCGCCTGGACCACCGACTGGATCAGCGAAGAAGGCCGGCGCAAGCTGCGTGAATACGGCATCGCACCGCCGGGCCCGGTGGCCGTGCCCGAAGGCGGCGCGCCCATTCGCATCGTGCGGCGCGAGCGCATCGCCTGCCCGCGCTGCGCCAGCCTGCACACCGAACAGCTCTCGGCCTTCGGCTCCACCGCCTGCAAGGCGCTGTACCGCTGCCTGGCCTGCCAAGAGCCCTTCGAGCTGTTCAAACCGATCTAGAAGGCCCACCCCCGGAGCGCCTTCGGCGCACCCCCTCAAGGGGGCGCCGCTGGTGGACCGGCGGAGCCGGATCCACGGCGGCTGCTGGGTCCGGCAGCGCCCTACGAGAGATGGAGATCGTTTCATGAGCTTTGCATTTCATCCCTTGCGCGTGCGCAGCATCACGCCCGACACGCCGGAAGCGGTGATCGTGTCCTTCGACGTGCCGACCGAGTTGCGCGAGGTGTTCGGCTTCACCCAGGGCCAGTACCTGACGCTGCGCACGCAGATCGAAGGGCAGGACCTGCGGCGGTCCTATTCCATCTGCGCCGGGGTGGACGATGGCGAGCTGCGCGTGGGCGTGCGCAAGGTGCGCGGCGGTGTGTTCTCCAACTGGATCAACGAGCATCTTCGCCCCGGCGACACGGTGCAGGTGATGGCGCCGCAGGGCCGCTTCTTCGTGCCGCTGCA
>CAKZXL010000279.1 GCA_937883885.1 uncultured Aquincola sp.
CATCAAGGGCATCCAGCCCGGTCCGCAGGTGATGACCAGCAACCCCGACCTGTTCTGGGGCCTGATCGCCAGCATGTGGATCGGCAACCTGATGCTGATCATCCTGAACCTGCCGCTGATCGGCATCTGGATCAAGCTGCTGACGGTGCCTTACCGGTTCCTGTTCCCGGCCATCATGGTGTTCTGCTGCATCGGCCTGTACACCCTGAACAACAACGCGTTCGACGTGTACATGGGCGCCGGATTCGCCATCGTGGGCTACATCTTCTACAAGCTGGGCTGCGAGCCCGCACCGCTGCTGCTGGGCTTCATCCTGGGCCCGATGATGGAAGAAAACCTGCGCCGCGCGTTGCTGCTGTCGCGTGGCGACTGGAGCACCTTCATGACGCGTCCGCTGTCGGCCGGTCTGCTGGTGGCCGCGGCGCTGATGGTGATCATCGTGCTGCTGCCTTCGGTCAAGAAGAAGCGCGAAGAGGCCTTCCAGGAAGAGTGATCCTGCGGCTGCGGTCGGCCCTTTGTGTCTTTTTGTAAAGCCGTCAACGGGGCGGGAACCCGCCTCGTTGTGAAGGGGCCGCGGCACCAAACGCCGCGCCACCCAAGTCACGCTGGAGCCCTACCATGAAGAAACTGATCGCCGCCGCTGCCGCTTCCATGATCGCTTTCGGCGCCTTCGCCGCCGACGCCGTGGCCCCGGCCGCCACCACCGCCACCCCGGCGGTGGCCACCGCCTCCAAGGCGCCTGCCAAGAAGCACGTCAAGCACGTCAAGCACAGCAAGAAGGCTTCGCACAAGAAGGCCACCACGGCCTGATGCGCCGCAAGGCGGTCCAGGAAGAACCCGGCTTCGGCCGGGTTCTTCTTTGGAGCCGGCCAAGAGTCAGTGTTTCGGATTAATGACATCAATGACACTCAATGTGTCATTAATGTTTATTTCGGTGGATCATCGCAGTCCCTTGACTCGTCGATCCACCGAACGTGAAACGTCGTGACCTGCTGAAGCATTTGGGCCTGGGCTCGGCCGCTGCCGGCCTGCCTCTCACCTCGCAAGCCCTGCTGCTGCCGCGTGACTACCGCGGCATCGTCCCCGAGATTTATGCCAGCGCGCCGACGCCGCCGGCGCACACGCGGGCCATCGTCATCGGCTCGGGCTTTGGCGGCGCCATCTCGGCCCTGCGGCTGGCACAGGCCGGCATCACCGCCACGGTGCTCGAGCGTGGCTTCCAGTGGCCCAACCACCCCACGCGCGAGATCTTCACGCAGGACACGCTGCCCGATGGCCGCGGCTTCTGGTTCCGCGACCGCAGCAAGTACGTGTTCGGCGTGCCCGGCCTGCCGATCGACCGCTTCGGCGGCGTGCTGGACGTGAGCGAGTTCGAGAACATGGACGTGTGGCGCGGCGCCTGCGTCGGTGGCGGCTCGGTGGTGTTCACCGGCGTGATGATCCAGCCGCAGCAGCGCTAGTTCGACGCGCTGTTCGGCGGCACGGTGTCGTACGCCGAGATGAACGCCACCTACTACCCGCGTGTGCGGCAGATGCTGCGGCTCAGCGCCATGCCGTCCGACGTCTACCAGTCCTTGCCCTTCAGCCATTCGCGCCGCTGGGACAGCGACATGCGCAAGGCCGGTTATGCGCCCACGCCGGTGGACGGCATCTGGAACTGGAACGTGGTGCGCCAGGAGCTGGCCGGCACTTCGCGGCCTTCGTGCACCGTCGGGCTGTCCAACTTCGGCAATTCCAACGGCGCCAAGTTCGACCTCAACCAGAACTACCTGAAGCAGGCCCAGGCCACCGGCCGCGTGGGCGTGTACCCCGGCCACGAGGTGCGCCGCATCTACCGCGACGGTACCCGCTACCTGCTGGAAGTGGCCAAGCGCAGCCCCGACGGCACGCTGCTGGCCAGCTGGAACCTCACCTGCGACATGCTGTTCCTGGCGGCCGGCTCCATCGGCACGTCGGAGCTGCTGGTGCGGGCCAAGGCACTGGGCGACCTGCCGCTGCTCAACGAGCACGTGGGCCGCGGCTGGGGCACCAATGGCGACAGCGCGGTGGCCCGCGTCGGCGCCTTCGACCTGGGCGTGACCACCGGCTCGGCCTGCGCTTCGATGATCCACGACACCAGCGGCGGCCTGCCCGTCACGCTGGAGAACTGGTACGCCCCGGGCGTGCCGCTGAGCGTGGGCCTGGGCCCCAGCCTGGGCATGAGCTTCGACACCACCAACCGCGGCAGCTTCGTCTACGACGCGGCCACCGACCGCGCGCGGCTGCTGTGGCCGGCCGCAGGCAACAACGACACCGTGGCCGCGATGCGGGCGGTGAACAACCGCATCGCGCAGCGGTCGTTGACGCTGCCGGCCAACGTGCCGCCGCTGCTCAAGGACGTGGATGCCTCCTTCACCGGACACCCGCTGGGCGGCGCGGTGATCGGCAAGGCCACCGACGCCTATGGCCGGGTGCTCAACTACCCGCAGCTGTATGTGATGGACGGCGCGGCCATTCCCGGCAACACCGGGGCGGTCAATCCGTCGCTCACCATCTCGGCGCTGGCCGAGCGCAACATCGAGCGCATCATCGCGGCGGGCGGCTGAGGCGTCAGCCTTCCAGCCTTCCCGGCCCGGCAAGCCCGGCTTGGCGCATGACGAACCCGGCCCAAGCCGGGTTCTTCCTTGCCTGGCCTATAGTGCCCGGCCGATGTCTTCTTCCCCACCACGGGCCACGCCCGCTGCCGCTGGCACCGCCGCGGCACCCTCCGCCGTCTGGCCCGGGCTGCTGCTGGCCAGTGCCGGGGCCATTGCGTTCTCGGGCAAGGCCATCGTGGCCAAGCTGATGTACCGCCATGGGGTGGACGCGGTGCAGGTGCTGTTCCTGCGCATGCTGCTGGCCATGCCGCTGTTCATGCTGCTGGCCTGGTGGGCCGGCCGCGGCAAGCCGCCGCTGTCGCGCCGCGACTGGGGCACGGTGCTGCTGCTGGGCTTCACCGGCTACTACCTGGCCAGCTTTCTGGACTTTCTCGGGCTGCAGTACATCAGCGCCAGCCTGGAGCGGCTGATCCTGTACCTCAACCCCACCATCGTGCTGCTGATCGGCTGGGTGGTGTACCGCCGCCGCGTGAGCGCGCGGCAGTTGGTGGCGCTGGCGGTGGGTTATGCCGGCGTGGCGATCGTCTTCGGCCGTGAGCTGAGCTTCGAAGGCCCGCGCGTGGCCCTGGGAACCGCGCTGGTGTTTGGCAGCGCGGTCGGCTATGCGGTGTACCTGGTGCTCAGTGGCGAGGCGGTGCGCCGCCTGGGGTCGGCCCGGCTCAGCGGCCTGGCCAGCAGCGTGGCCTGCGTGCTGTGCATCGTGCAGTTCTTCGTGCTGCGGCCGGTGTCGGCGCTGCAGGTGCCCGAGCCGGTGCTGTGGATGAGCCTGCTCAATGCCACGGTGTGCACCGTGGCCCCGGTGCTGATGGTGATGATGGCCATCGAGCGCATCGGCGCCTCGATGGCTTCGCAGGTGGGCATGATCGGCCCCATGAGCACGCTGGCCATGGGCATCGTGATCCTGGGCGAGCCCTTCACGCCCTGGCTGGCGGTGGGCACGGCCCTGGTGCTGGGCGGTGTGTGGTTGTTGACACGTTGGAGGACATGACGATGGATTTGGGATTGGCAGGCAAGTGGGCGCTGGTGTGCGCCGCCAGCAAGGGTCTGGGCCGCGGCTGCGCCGAGGCCTTGGTGCGCGAAGGCGTGAACGTGACCATCACCGCCCGCGGTGAAGAAGCGCTGCAGGCCACCGCGGCCGCGCTGCGTGCGCTGAACCCGGCGGTGCAGGTGAAGGCCGTGGCCGGCGACATCACCACCGCCGATGGCCGGGCCCAGGCGCTGGCCGCCTGCCCGCAGGTGGACATCCTGGTCAACAACGCCGGCGGCCCGCCGCCGGGCGACTTCCGCAGCTGGGACCGCGAGGCCTGGATCGCGGCGCTGGATGCCAACATGCTCACGCCCATCGAGCTGATCAAGGCCACGGTCGATGGCATGGCCGAGCGCGGCTTCGGCCGCGTGGTCAACATCACCTCGGGTGCGGTGAAGGCGCCGATCGACGTGCTGGGCCTGTCCAACGGCGCACGCAGCGGGCTCACCGGCTTCGTGGCCGGGCTGGCCCGTCAGTCGCGGCTGGCCGGCCGCAACGTCACGCTCAACAACCTGCTGCCCGGTGCCTTCGACACCGACCGCCTGCGCAAGACCATGCAGGCGGGCGCGGCCAAGAGCGGCGTGAGCGTGGACGACATGGCCGACCGCCGCCGCCAGGGCATCCCGGCGCAGCGCTTCGGCAGCGCCGAGGAGTTCGGTGCGATCTGCGCCTTCATGTGCAGCGCACAGGCGGGTTATCTGACGGGTCAGAATATCCTGCTCGACGGCGGCGCCTACCCCGGCACCTTCTGAATCTGCCGCCGCCCAACGCCAGGAGAAGTTCATGGCCAGTGGCGAACATGTGTTGTACGGCTATGCAGGCAGCGGCTCGGCCGCGGTGGAAGCAGCGCTGCTGCAGGCCGGCCTGCCTTTCCGCGTGGTGGACGCGGCCACCTGGGACGGCGCCTCGGCGCTGGACGAACTGCGCACGGCCAACCCGCTGCAGCAGATTCCGGCGCTGCGCTGGCCCGACGGCCAGGTGATGAGCGAAAGCGCCGCCATCCTGATCGAGCTGGGGCTGCGCCACCCGGCCAGCGGCCTGCTGCCGGCCGATGCCGCCGCACGGGCCCAGGCCATCCGCGGCCTGGTCTACATCGTGGCCAACTGCTATGCGGCCATCGGCATCATCGACTACCCCGAGCGCTGGTGCAGCCCGGCCGAGCCGGCGCACTGCGAAGCGGTGAAGGCCGGCGCCCGCCAGCGCCTGCATGCGCTGTGGGAGGTGTTTGCCGACACCTTCAGCGGCACGCCCTGGCTCAGCGGCGAACGGCTGGGCGCGCTGGATCTGCTGGCGGCCGTGGTGTCGAAATGGTCGGGCGCGCGAGCCCACCTGGCCACCGCTCGCCCGGCCTTCAGCGCGCTGATGAGCCGCATCGACCAGGACCCGGGCGTGGCGCCGGTGTTTGCGCGGCACTGGCGCTGAGCGGCTTCAGTCCAGGGTGGGACGCTCGGCCAGCACCTGCTGTGCCAGCAACACGCCATTGATGGCCGCCGGAAATCCGGCGTAAGCGGCGATGTGCATCAGCGCCTCCGTCATCTGCGCGGGCGTGCCGCCCACGTTCAGCAGCCCGTGCAGGTGCACCCGCAGTTGCGGCGCGGCAGTACCCATGGCCGCCAGCGCGGCCACCGTGGCAAGCTCACGCTGCAGCAGCGTGAGGCCTGGGCGGGTGTAGACGTCGCCGAACGCGAACTCGATGATGAAGCGGCCGAGGTCGGGCGCGATGGCCGCCAGTGAGGCGATGACCTGCTCGCCGGCATGGCCGTCGATGGCCTGCAGCGCCTGCCAGCCGGCCCGGTAGCGGTCGGCTTGGGGCGGCACCGGCGGCGCGGCGGGCTCAGGCGCCTCGCCCCGCGCCCGGAACACCTCCTGCGCGGCGAAGAGGCCGTTGAGCGCCGCCGGAAAGCCGGCGTACACCGCCAGGTGCAGCATCAGCTCGACGATCTCCTGCGGGCTGCAACCCACGTTCAACGCGCCGCCGATGTGGAATTGCAGCTGCGGCCGCGCGTTGCCCAGGGCGGCCAGCGCCGCCACCGTGACCAGCTGGCGCTGCGGCAGCGTGAGCTGCGGCCGGGTGTACAGCTGGCCATAGACGAAGCTCACCGCCATCGTGGCCAGATCGGGCGCCAGCGGCGCCAGGGCATCGAACAAGCTGGGGTGGTCGCAGCCTTCCAGCTGCTGCAGCAGGGCCAGGCCCTGGTCGAAGGTGGGGTGTGTCATGCCTGCACCGTAGCGGCGCGCCAGGCTCGCCGCCAATGCCATTTGTCTGATACCTTGTGCGCATCACCCCTCGGCTTCGCACAACGCCCATGGCACGCCCACCCAGCCTGCGCCAGCTCGAGTACTTCGTCGCAGTGGCTGAAGAGCTGAACTTCCGCCGCGCCGCCGAGCGCTTGTGCATCACCCAGCCGCCGCTCACGCGGCAGATCCAGGCCCTGGAAGCGGCGCTGGGCGCGCGCCTCTTCGACCGCGACCGCCGCAGCGTGCAGCTGACCGAGGCGGGCCGGCGCTTCCTGGCCCAGGCGCGGGCGCTGGTGCAGCAGCTGGCCCAGGCGGTAAACCAGTTCGAGCCGGCAGCGGCCGCGCCGCAGGCGCCGGTGCTGCGGCTGGGCATCACCACGGTGGTGGACGTGAGCCTGTTCGGCGGCCTGGTGCCGGCGTTCGAGGCGGCTTGGCCCGGCCGGCAGCTGCGCCTGCAGCGCCAGATCTCGGCGCACCTGATCCGCGACCTGCACCGTGGCGAGCTGGACCTGGCGGTGATCGGCCTGCCATCACGCACCGATGGCCTGGCGCTGCAGCACCTGGGCGACGATCCGCTGGTGGCCTGCCTGTCGGCCCGCCATCCGTTGGCGCAGCGCCGGCGCATTCCGCTGCAGGCGCTGGCGGCCGATACCTTGTTCTGGTTCAACCGCCGCCTCAACCCCGCCTACTTCGACCACTGCGAGCAGGTGTTCCAGCGCCTGGGCTTTCACCCGCCGCGCGTGGCCGAGCCGGCCGAGCACCCGGTGCTGCTGGGCCTGATTGCCGAGGGCCGCGGCTTTGCGCTGGTGCCGCAATCCTTGAACACGGTGCGCCGCCGCGGCGTGGTGTTCCGCCGCATCGTGGAAGAAGACGACCTGCGCATCCAACTGGCCGCAGCCTGGCCGACGGACCGCCCGCCCGCGCGGGCCGACGACTGGGTGGCCTTGCTCAAGGCCCAGTGGGCCGGCGCGCGTTGAGCCTGCGCCCGGGGACTATCGGCGGGACGACACCAGGATGCCCGCGACGATCAGCGCAAAGGCCAGCGCGTGGTACGGCTGTGGCGGCACGCCCAGCAGCAGGGCCTGCAGCAGCGCGGCGAACAGCGGCGTCAGGTTGATGAAGAAGGCCGCCGTGGCCGGGCCCACCGCAGCCACGCCGCGGCCCCAGCACAGGTAGGCCAGGATGGACGGGCCCAGCGCGATGTACACCAGCGTGAGCACGGTGCCGGTGGTCCATTGCACCGGCGCAGGCGCAATGGCCGCTTCCAGCAGCGCGGCGCTGCCGGCCCAGACCAGGCCGAACAGGGTCTGGATCAGCATGAAGCCCCACCAGTCCCAGGCGGGGCGTTGTTCACCGGCCATCGAGGGCGCCGGCTTGGCCAGCATCCAGCTGTAGAACGACCAGCTCAGCATGGCCAGCAGCATCAGCAGGTCGCCGGGCACGAAGCTGATGCGCGCCAGCGCCGCCAGCTCGCCCCGCGCCAGCACCACCGCCACGCCCACCAGTGACAGCGCCGCGCCCAGCAGCCCGCGCCGCGTGGGCCGCTGGCCGTAGAAAAGGGCGCCCACCAGCATCATGCACACCGGCGAGCTGGCGGTGATCAAGGTGGCGTTGAGCGGCGTGGAGGTGGTAAGCGCCAGGTACTGCAGCGCGTTGTAGGCGCCCACGCCTGTGAGCCCCAGCAGGGCCAGGCTTCCAGCGGGCCAGCACCTGCTGGCGTGCGGCCGGCGTGCCGATGGCGCGCCAGCCCAGCGGCAGCAGCACCCCCAGCGCCAGCACCCAGCGCAGCGCATTGATCAGGACCGGCGGCACCGCACCGACCAGCATGCGGCCGGCGACCGCATTGCTGGCCCACAGCAGGGGAGGCAGGGCGAGGAGGAGGGCGATGCGGACGTTCAGGGACTGCGCGGTCATGCCGGCATCATCGCACCGCAGTTCCAGCACTGTTCGAAGCCGCCTTCGATGCGTTCGCCGCAGCCGCGGCACCACCACTGGCGGCTGGGCCGGGCGCGCAACTCGTCCAGCAGGGCGCGGGCGCGCTCGTAGTGCTGTTCGTCCGCCAGCCACACCTCGGGCAGCGCCTGGTCGGGCGGAATCTGGCCGGCGATGCTGCTGCTGAAAGCGCGCTGCACCGTGGCCTCGATGCCGCATTGGCGCAGCCAGTCGGCCCACAGCGTGGCGATCGCGAGGTTGGGGGCAAGGTCGAGTCGGCGCATGGCTGCAGGGTAAGCCCAAGCGCGGCAAGATGGCGACCCCAACGAGCCGTGAGGAGACTGCCTTGCCCACCACCGCACCTGCGATCCAGATCACCGAATACGGTGGCCCCGAGGTCATGAAGCTGGTCGACCTGAGCGTTGGCGAGCCCGGCCCCGGTGAGCTGCGCGTCCGCCACCATGCCTGCGGTCTGAACTTCATCGACGTGTACCAGCGCACGGGCCTGTACAACAACCCGCTGCCGCTGACCCTGGGCATGGAAGGCGCCGGCATCGTGGAAGCGGTGGGCGAGGGCGTCACGCACCTGAAGCCCGGCGACCGCGCCGCTTATGCCAGCCAGCCGCCCGGCGCCTACAGCCAGCTGCGGGTGATGCCCGCCAAGGCGGTGGTCAAGCTGCCCGACGCCATCAGCTTCGAAGAAGGCGCGGCCATGATGCTCAAGGGCCTGACGGTGCAGTACCTGCTGCGCAAGACGCAGCCGGTGGGCGGCCTGCAGCCCGGCGACTTCGTGCTGTTCCATGCGGCGGCCGGCGGCGTGGGCCTGATCGCCTGCCAGTGGGCCAAGGCCATGGGCCTGCAGCTGATCGGCACCGCCGGCAGCGACGAGAAGTGCCAGCTGGCGCTGGACCATGGTGCCCGCCATGCCATCAACTACCGCAGCGAGGATTTTGTTGATCGGGTCAAGCAGATCACTGGCGGCGCCGGTGTGAAGGTGGTGTACGACTCGGTGGGCAAGGACACCTTCGAGCGTTCGCTCGACGTGCTGCAGCCCTTCGGCCTGCTGGCCAACTTCGGCAATGCCTCGGGCAAGGCGCCGCCGGTGGAGCTGGGCGTGCTGGCGGCCAAGGGCTCGCTGTACGTCACGCGGCCCACGCTGTTCACCCACATCGCCACCCGCGAATCGACGCAGGCGATGGCCGACGACCTGTTCGGCATGGTCGCCAGCGGCGCGGTGAAGATCCGCATCGACCAGCGCTACCCGCTGGCTGAAGCCGCGCAGGCGCACCGCGAGCTGGAGTCGCGCGCCACCACGGGCTGCAGCATCCTGCTGCCCTGAAGCTTGCGCGCCGGGCTCAGGTGTAGGTCATCCACCTGGCGCAGTCCGGGTGCTCGAAATGCGGCAGCGCATTGAAGCTGACCAGCATGTGCCGCTTGGGCGTGTACGCGAACTCGGTGAGCGAGCAGTTGCGCATGCGCAGGTTCAGCTCGATGGTGGTCTCGGCCGCGGTGCCCAGCACATGGCCCACTGCGGTGGAGATGGGACCGCCGCTGGACACCAGCAGCACGTCGCCCTGGTGCTGGCTGCGCACATGGTCCAGCGCGCTGGTCACGCCGCGCAGAAACTCCGCGTAGCTGGGCATGCCGGCGGGCTGGGTATCGCCGCGCATCCAGCGGGTCAGGCCTTCGCGCAGCAGCCGGAAGTGGTGGCGCACCAGCTCGGGCGTGTCGGGTTTGGCCAGCGGCTCGGCGTGGAAGGCGGCGATCACCGCTTCGCTGTCGTACTCGTTCAGCCCCGGCCACGCCAGCGCGGGCGGCTGCACCTGCAAGCCTTCGCAGATGCCATCGAAGGTCTGGCCGTGGCGGCGCAGCGTGCCCACCAGGGCCGCCTCGAACGTCAGGCCCTTGGCGCGGAAATACTCGCCCAGGCGCACGGCCTGCCGTCGGCCCAGCGTGCTCAGCTGGTCGTAATCGTCGGCGCCGAAAGACGCCTGGCCGTGCCGAACGAGGTAAAGGGTGCCCATGCGTCGATTCTGCGGCGGCCGCGGCGCCGCGCCCGTCACACAGGTGTCAGCGCGTGCCGCGCACCCGCCGCAGCTCGTCCAGGATCAGGCAGATCGCACCCAGCGTGATGGCGCTGTCGGCCAGGTTGAAGCTGGGGAAGAACTTGCCCGCCGCATGCACCTGGATGAAGTCGACCACGTAGCCGTGGATGGCCCGGTCAATCACGTTGCCGATGGCACCGCCCAGGATCATGGCCAGCGCAAAGCAGAAGAGCTTCTGCCCCGGGTGCTTCTTGAGCATCACCACGATGAACACCGACACCACCGAGGCCAGGCCGATGAAGAACCAGCGCTGCCA
>CAKZXL010000280.1 GCA_937883885.1 uncultured Aquincola sp.
CCAGCTGGTGCAGCGCATTGAGCAGGATCTGGTTGTCGCGCGGGTGCAGGCCGATGGTGGGCTCGTCCAGCACGTAGCACACGCCCTGCAGGTTGCTGCCCAGCTGCGCCGCCAGGCGGATGCGCTGCGCCTCGCCGCCGCTCAGCGTGGGCGCGGCGCGGTCCAGCGTCAGGTAGCCCAGCCCCACCTCGCCCAGGAAGGACAGGCGGTTGCTGATCTCCGTCACCACGTCGCGCGCAATGCCGGCGTCGCGGCCTTCCAGCGCCAGGCCGTCGACCCAGGCGTGGGTGTCGCTCACCGATGAAGCGGCGATGGTGCTGATGGCCTCACCAGCGAAGGTCACCGCACGCGAGATGGGGTTCAGCCGCGTGCCTTCGCATTCCGGGCATTCGGCGTCTTCTTCCAGGCCTTCGACCTCGGACTCTTCGGCCGGGAAACTCTGCTCGCGGCCGCGGTTGTTGTCGTCGCGCACCGAGTCGTCGTAGGCCTTGCGCTGTTCACGCGTCAGCGCCAGGCCGGTGCCCACGCAGCCGGTGCACCAGCCGTGCTTGCTGTTGTAGCTGAACATGCGCGGGTCCAGCTCGGGGTAGCTGGTGCCGCAGGTGGGGCAGGCGCGCTTGGTGGAAAACACCTTCACCTCGCCGATGCCGGCGCCGCTCAGGCCCTGGTCCATCGCTTCGGCCAGGCCGTCCAGCGGGTGCAGCAGGTGCAGCACGCCCTTGCCCAGGTCCAGTGCCTTGGCCAGCAGCTCGCGCAGCCGGGCTTCGTTCTCGGGCACCAGCAGCAGGTCGCCCACCGGCAGCTCGATGGTGTGTTCCTTGAAGCGGTCGATGCGCGGCCACGGGTCCACCTTCAGGAACTCGCCGTCGACCCGCAGGTGGCTGTGGCCGCGCGCCTTGGCCCACTTGGCCAGGTCGGTGTAGATGCCCTTGCGGTTGACCACCATCGGCGCCAGCAGGCCCACGTGCTGGCCGCGGTGGTCGCGCAGCAGCTGCGCGGCGATGCTTTCGGCGCTTTGCGGCATCACCGGCGTGCCATCGTGGATGCAGTGCTGGATGCCCAGCTTGACCCACAGCAGCCGCAGGAAGTGCCACACCTCGGTGGTGGTGGCCACGGTGCTCTTGCGGCCGCCGCGACTCAGCCGCTGTTCGATGGCCACCGTGGGCGGAATGCCGTACACCGCGTCCACCTCCGGCCGGCCGGCCGGCTGCACGATGCTGCGGGCATAGGCATTCAGGCTTTCCAGGTAGCGGCGCTGGCCTTCGTTGAACAGGATGTCGAAGGCCAGCGTGCTCTTGCCCGAGCCCGACACGCCAGTGACCACGCTGAACTTGCCGCGCGGGATGTCCACGCTGAGGCCCTTGAGGTTGTGCTCATGCGCATTGACGATGCGGATGGCTTCGTCCTCCTGCCGGCGCTGGCGGATCACCCGCTGCAGCGGCACGCCCGCGTCTTCCACTTTCTGGCCGCCCAGGCCCAGCGCGGCTTCGTACTCGCGCAGCGCCACGCCGGTGTGTGAGCCCGGGAAGGCCTTCACGTCGTCCACCGTGCCGGCGCACACCAACTCGCCGCCGGCTTCGCCGCCTTCAGGGCCCAGGTCCACGATCCAGTCGGCCGCGCGGATCACGTCCAGGTTGTGCTCGATGACGATGAGCGAATGGCCCGCGTCCAGCAGCTTGCGGAAGGCCCGCATCAGCTTGGCGATGTCGTCGAAGTGCAGGCCGGTGGTGGGCTCATCGAACAGGAACAGCCGGCCCTTCTTGGCCACCGCCTGGCGCGGCGCGCCGGCCGCCTCGGCCAGGAAGCCGGCCAGCTTCAGGCGCTGCGCCTCGCCGCCGCTGAGCGTGGGCACCGGCTGGCCCAGGCGCACATAGTCCAGACCCACGTCCACGATGGGCTGCAGCACACGCACCACCTCGCGGTCGTCGCGGAACAACTGCACCGCTTCGCTCACGGTGAGTTCCAGCACATCGGCGATGCTGAGCTGGCGGTCGACCTGGCCGGGCAGCCGGCGCTCGATCTTCACGTCCAGCAGCTCGGGCCGGTAGCGGCGGCCGTCGCAGTCGGGGCAGCGCAGGTACACGTCCGACAGGAACTGCATCTCCACATGCTCGAAGCCCGAGCCGCCGCAGGTGGGGCAGCGCCCATCGCCGGCGTTGAAGCTGAACATGCCGGCGCCATAGCCCCGCTCACGCGCCAGCGGCGCGTCGGCAAACAGCTTGCGGATCTCGTCGAAGGCGCCCACGTAGCTGGCGGGGTTGGAACGCGCGGTCTTGCCGATGGGGCTCTGGTC
>CAKZXL010000281.1 GCA_937883885.1 uncultured Aquincola sp.
CAACTGACATGCAACTCGTTCATCTGGCGTCCCGCCTCTACGGGACGCCGCTCCTCATTGCGCGTCCCAAACTCGACGTGATCCTCTCCGTGCTGGGTTCCCGCATCGGCTTGCCCGATCTGGACATGGCGATGCCGCTGCCCATGCCGCGCCAAAGCGCCACATCGGCTCAGGCGGGCATTGCCGTCATCCCGGTGGTCGGCACGCTGGTCAGACGTTCGATGGGTATCGAAGCCGCCTCTGGCCTGATGTCCTACGGTGAGATCGAAGCCCGACTGGACGCCGCACTGGCCGACCCGCAGGTGGCGGGCATCCTGCTTGATCTGGACTCGCCCGGCGGCGAGGCCTCGGGTGTGTTTGAGTTGGCCGAGCGCATCCGCGCTGCCAGCACCATCAAGCCGATCTGGGCGCACGCCAACGATGCCGCGTACTCGGCGGCTTTTGCCATCGCGGCTGCCTGCCAGCGCCTGACGCTGTCGCAGACCGCTGGCGTCGGGTCGATTGGTGTGATCGCGCTGCACGTCGACCAGTCGGTGAAGGACGCCAAGGACGGCCTGAACTACACCGCTGTCTTCGCGGGCAGTCACAAGAACGATTTCTCCCCGCACGAGCCACTCACCCCCCAGGCCACCACCGCGTTGCAGACCGAGGTGGATCGCCTGTACGACATCTTCGTGAATCAGGTCGGACAGATGCGCGGAATCGATCCGGATGCCGTGCGCGCCACCGAGGCGGGGCTGTTCTATGGCGAGCAGGCGGTGGCAGCAGGCCTCGCCGACGCGGTGATGCCGTTTGATGCGGTGATGACCGAGTTCACCGACGCGTTGGCGGCCAAGCAGCGGTTGGCGCAGCCCGGCGTGGCCCGCGCCTCGCCGCGAAGCCTGTCCACTCAATCCATTTCAAACCCGCCCCGAAGCAAACCTTTCACCCTGGAGAACACCATGACCGACCCCAAAGACGACCACAAAAACCCGAGCGATCCGGTCGACACCGCCCCACAGGGCGACCAGCCGCAGACCGACAGCGATTCGCAACCGACGCATGCTGCCCAAGCCGCACTGGCGCAGTCCTTTGCCAGCGGGCGCGGCCAAGCTCAGGCCATTGCAGAGATGTGCCTGATCGCGGGCCAGTCCCAACGCACGGCGGAATTCCTCGCAGCAGGCTTCTCGGAAGCGCAGGTACGCCGCGCCTTGCTCGACGCTCGTGCCGACCAACCCGAAATCGCCTCGCGTATCACCGCCGATGCAGGAACCAGCCAGCACCCGGAAAACAGTCCGGTGGTCGCTGCCGTCAAAAAACTCACCGCCAAGGAGTAAGCCATGCCCACTGTCTCTCAACCCAAAAATCTCGGCGACCTGTTGAAGTACGAAGCGCCGAATCTCTACTCGCGTGACCAGGACACCGTCGCGGCCGCGCAGAACCTGCCGCTGGGCACCGTGGTGGGCCGCGAAACGGCTACCGCCAAGCTCAAGGCCCTCGACCCGAGCGCCTCGGACGGCACGGAAAACGCCGTTGGCGTGCTCGGAAATGACGTCGATGCGACGCTGATCGACCGTGAGGACGCGATCCTGATCGCCCGCCATGCCATCGTCGCGCGCGGCGCACTGGTCTGGCCGACCGGCATCAGCACTGCGCACAAAGTGGCTGCCATCAAGCAACTCGCAGAACGTGGAGTCCTGGCCCGCGATAGCGCCTGACCCACTTCCAACGCTCCGTTTCACTCCCCCCAAACCCCGCCGCTGGCGGGTTTCGTCATTTCTGGAGATCCCAAATGCAGAACCCTTTTGAAAACCCCGGCTTCTCGATGGCAAGCCTGACGGCCGCCATCAACCTCCTGCCCAACCGCTATGGGCGGCTGGAGCAACTCAACCTGTTCCCGGCCAAGCCGGTGCGCACCCGGCAGATCATCGTCGAGGAGTACGCCGGTCGTCTGAACCTGCTGCCCACCCGCGCGCCCGGTTCGCCCGGCACGGTGGGTGAACGTGGCAAGCGCAACCTGCGCTCCTTCGTGATCCCGCACATCCCCCACGACGACGTGGTGCTGCCAGAGGAAGTGCAAGGTCTGCGCGCCTTCGGTTCCGAAACCGAAATGGAAGCCATCGGCGGTGTCATGGCCCGCCATCTGGAGACCATGCGCAACAAGCACGCGATCACTCTGGAGCATCTGCGCATGGGCGCGCTCAAGGGCAAGATTCTCGACGCTGATGGCAGTGAGCTCGTCGATCTGTTCGACGAGTTCGACATCACTGCGCAATCGGTGTCGTTTGAGTTTTCGACGGCGGCCGACAACGGGCAAATCAAGACTGCCTGCCTGGAGTTGCTGGGCCTCATGGAAGATGGACTCACCGGCGAGTTCTCGACCGGCGTGCATGTGCTGTGCTCGACCGAGTTTTTCCGGGCGCTGACCACCCACAAGGAGGTCAAGACCGCCTACCAGAACTGGCAGCAGGGCGCGGTGCTGATCAACGACATGCGCTCGGGCTTCAGCTACAGCGGCATCACCTTCGAGGAATACCGTGGCCAGGCGTCCTTTGTGCAAGCCGACGGCACGCTGGGATCGCGCCGCTTCATTGCCGCAGGAGAAGCCCATGCCTTCCCGGTCGGCACGGTGGATACCTTCGCGACCTACTTCGCGCCAGCAGACTTCAACGAGACCGTGAACACCATCGGCCGGCCGCTGTATGCCAAGCAGGAGCCGCGCAAATTCGACCGGGGCACTGATCTGCACACGCAGAGCAACCCGCTGCCGATGTGCCACCGACCGGGTGTGCTGATCAAGCTCGTTGCCGCCTGATGGATGTCGCGACGTTGTACGAGGCAGCCCGCAGTGCAGGACTGCTGACCGCCGTCACGGTAGCTGGCACCACAGTCCACTGTGCCTTTCGTGCCCCGGACGAAACCGTGCTGGATGGTTTTGCGCTATCGCGGGACTACCAGATCGACTACCCGGCGTCCTGGCTGACGCTGGCAGCCGGGGACACGGTCGAGGTGGCAGGCAATACCTATCAGGTGCGCGACGTGCGCGCCATCGGCGACGGCACCGAGCGTCGCGCCTCGCTCTCCCAACTCTGAGGAACTCCCCATGAACTCCGTCCGCGAGCGCGTCTTGCGGGAGATCGTCACGCGCCTGGCATCTGCGATTGCCCCAACACCGGTGCTGCGCATGCCTGCCGTGCCGGTCACCCGAGAGGCCAGTCCCGCGCTGCTGTTGTTCGTTGATGGCGACAGCATCACCGCCCACGCCAACCACCTGGTCGACCGGCTGCTGATCGTCCGGCTTGCCGTGGTGGCACGTGGTGCGGATGCCTTCGACGTCGCCGACCAGGCGCTGGTCGCGGCCCACGCGGCAATGCTCGCCGACCCGAATCTGGGCGGTCTGGTCATCGCCGTGCGCGAGATCGACTGCGAATGGGAGTTCGACGACGCCGACGCCGGGGCCGTCGCGCTGCCCGCCCGTTACGAGATCCGTTACCGCACCCACGCCATCGACCTCACCCAAACAGGATGAATCCCACATGCACATCGAACTACTGAAACCCCATACCCACGCAGGCAAGCGCCTCTCCGCAGGTGATCGCCTTGATCTGAATGACGCCAGCGCCCGTTGGCTGATCACACAAGGCACGGCCAAAGCGGCCACCCCCGCCACCGATTCCAAACCCACCCGCCGTGATGCCACGTCCGGTGTTTCCACAACTGCAGCCACCCAAGGAGACTGAACATGGCTTACTTTTCCGGACAAGGCCGCGTCTACATCGGCGCACGTGATGAACTCGGCAACCCGGCCGGACTGACCTTCGTCGGCAACGTGCCCGAACTGAAGGTGTCGCTGTCGGTGGACACCATCGAGCACCAGGAAGCGCAGTCGGGTCAGCGCCTGACCGACCTGCAACTCATCAAGACCAAGAAAGGCGAGTTCGCCTGCACGTTGGAAGAGCTGATCGCCACCAACCTGGCGCTCGCGCTCTATGGCACCACGACCACGATCACCCCCGGTACGGTGACCGGTGAACTGCTGCCCAACCCGGTCACCCCGGGCAGTCTGTATCCGTTGGCCATGCAAAACGTGTCCGCCGTGCAGATCCAGGACTCGGATGCCACGCCCAAGACGCTCCCGGTCAGCCAGTACAGCGTCAATGCCAAGCACGGTTCACTGGTGGTGCTCGATGCCACGTCGGGCGGCCCGTACACCGAGCCGTTCACCGTCGATTACGCCTATGGCGCGGCGCAGAGCACGGCGATGTTCACCCAGCCCTTGCCCGAGCGCTGGATTCGCTTCGAGGGGCTCAACACCGCCGACGGCAACCGCGAGGTGGTGATCGACCTCTACCGCGTGGCCATCAACCCGGCCAAGGAACTCTCGATCATCACGGACGAACTGCTGAAGTTCGAGCTGTCGGGCCAAGTACTGGCGGATCTGACCAAGCCAGTCGGCGGTGATCTCGGTCAATTCGGACGTCTGGTGCTGCTGTGATGGACGGCTTCAAGACCTTCCCCCCTGAGCCTGTGGTCGTGACGCTGTCCGGTACCGCGCTGGAACTGACGCCGATCCGGCTGGGCGAGTTGCCACGGCTGCTGGCCGTGGTGCGTCCGCTGGCCGAGGAAATCACCAGTGATCCGGACTGGATGGCGCTGCTGGGGCGGCACGGCGATGCCGTGCTCGATCTGCTGGCGATCACCACCCGGCGCGAACGCGCGTGGATCAATGACCTGTCGCTGGAGGACGCCGTTCTTCTGGCCGCTGCCGTGTTCGAGGTGAATGCGGATTTTTTCGTGGCGCACGTCGTTCCGGCGATTCAGGGCGCGGCCCAGCGACTCGCACCGACGCTGCGCTCGCTGACGAACTCGGCTGGGACGCTGCCGTCGCCCGCCTGATCCGCGCCGGTCACCGCCTCGGTGACTTGATGGGCTACACGCTCACGCAAGCCCAAGCCTTTCTCGACGCCGACGGGCAACTGGAGCGACAACAACTCGCCCAGTTGCTCGGCGTG
>CAKZXL010000282.1 GCA_937883885.1 uncultured Aquincola sp.
AGCGGAATCTCGGTGCAGCCCAGCACCAGGGCCTGGGCGCCGCGCCGGGCCAGCGCTTCGGCCACCGGCAGCAGCAGGCCGCGGGCGGCTGGCAGGTCGCCGGCCTTGACGGCGGCGATGCCGGGCATCACGCCCTGCAGCATCTCCACCGCGGTGGGCAGCAGCCACTGCAGGCCGCTGCCCGCCGGTGTGCGGTTGGGGTACAAGCCCGAGGCGATAGTGGCGTCGGTGGCCAGCAGTCCCAGCCGGGCACCGGTGCCGAAGCGCGCCACGCCCTCGGCCAGCGCTGCGTCCACCAGGTGCAGCATCGGCAGGCCCAGGGCGGGCGCCAGCGCGTCCCACCACAGGTGGGCGGTGTTGCAGGGCATGACGATCAGGCCGGCGCCGGCATCCACCAGCCGGCGCCCGCTGGCCACCATCGCCGCCAGCGGCGAATCGCCTTCGCCGCGGAAGGCGGCGGTGCGGTCGGCCACCTGCGGGATGGAACTCACCACCACCGGCACATGCTCCTGGTCGGAGGTGGCCGGCGTGGCCTCGATCATCTTGCGCATGAAGTCGATGGTGGCCAGCGGCCCCATGCCGCCCAGCACCCCGACCACGCCCAGGCCTTCGCTCATCGCCCGCTCGACTTTCGCTCAGAGTGCCGGCTTGTCCGACAGGTTCTTCAGGTTGTCGGCCAGCTCCTTGCTCATCGGCGCCGCCAGGTTGATGCCCTTGGGCGGGATGGGCGACTGGAACCACTTCTTGTAGAGCGTCTCGAATTCGCCGCTCTTCATCAGCCCGGCCAGCGTGTCGTCCACCAGCTTCTTGAAGGCGGCGTCGTCCTTGCGCACCATGATGGCGTAGGGCTCCACCTGCAGCGCATCGCCCACCACGGCCAGCTCGGCCGGGTTCTGCGCGCCGGCACGCAGGCCGTACAGCAGGATGTCGTCCATGCCAAAGGCATCGGCGCGGCCGCTTTGCACCATCAGGGCCGATTCGGCGTGGTCCTTGGCGGCCAGCAGCTCAAAGCCCAGGTTCTGCTCGGTGTTGAGCTTGCGCAGCAGCTGGTAGTTGGTGGTGCCGGTGGTGGACACCACCTTCTTGCCCTTCAAGTCGGCGATCGACTTGATGCCCGAGTCGGCCTTCACCAGGAAGCGGGTGCCAGTGTAGAAGTAGTTGATCGCGAACGACACCTGCTTGGCGCGGTCGCTGTTGTTGGTGGTGGAGCCGCACTCGATGTCGATGGTGCCGTTGGCCAGCAGCGGGATGCGGTTCTGCGAAGTCACCGCCTGGTGGTTCACCTTCAGGTCGGCACGGCCGGTGGCCTTCTTCACCTCGGCCACCACGCGCTGGCAGATCTCCCAGCCGAAGCCCACCGGCTGCGTGTCGCCACCCAGGTACGAGAACGGGATCGACGATTCGCGGTAAGCCACGGTCATCGTGCCGCTGGACTTGATCTTGTCGAGCGTGGGCGGCGTCTGGGCGGCCGCCGTGCCGCACAGCGCGGCGGTGGTGGCAAAGGCGAAGGCCAGTCGGTGCGAGGTGCGCATGCGGGAGATCCTTTCGGTGCCGGCGAGGCGGGGTGAACAACGAGCCCCCATGCTAGGGAGCCTGCGGCACCTACGGCATCGTGAATTGCCCGCGCACCATCAGGCGCGCTTATGGTCTGAAGGGCCTGCCCGGCTCAGGGCTGCGCGACGGTGCGCGTCCTGGGCAGCTTGGGCGAGGGCTGCGTGACCCGCGCGTCGAACGGGTGCGCCAGCGCGCCGACGAAGCCCAGCACCCGCTTCACGTAGGCGCGGGTCTCGGTGTACGGAGGCACGCCCTGGTACCGCTCGACCGTGCCTTCGCCGGCGTTGTAGGCGGCGGCCACCAGGCTCACGTCGCCCTCGAAGTAGGCCAGCAGCCAGCGCAGGTAGGCCAGGCCGCCGCGGATGTTCTGCTTGGGGTCGAACGCGTTTTTCACCCGGAAGCGCTCGGCCGTCTCGGGGATCAGCTGCATCAGGCCCATCGCGTTCTTGGGCGAGACGGCCTGGGCATCGAAGTTGGATTCGGCCTTGATGATGGCCAGCGCCAGGCCGGGATTGACGTCGAACTCTGGCGCCATCTTCATCACCATCTCGACGATGGGTTTGGGCGAGCTGGCCTTGAGCTTTTCCATCGCGGCGGCCGAGGCGGCCGCGGCTTCGGCCGCAGCCACGGCGGCCGCATCGGGCGCCGGCGCCACCGGGTCCTTCAGGCACTCGGGCTGCACCGCGGCCACGCCGCCCAGCAGCCGCAGCATGTTGGGCGCCTGCGGAATGCCTTGCGCGGCTGCCGCCTCGAAGAACCAGGCGGCCCAGCCGTCGTGGCGCTCGACGCCGCGGCCGTTGGCATACATCCAGCCCAGGTGGTATTGCGATTCGGCATCGCCCAGCTTGGCGGCGCGGCAGTACAGCGCGGCGGCAAAAGCGGGGTCGCGCTGCATCGCGGCGCCGCCTGACTCGTAACGCTGGGCGTCGGCGCGCAGCATCTCGATGGTTTCTGCCTCGCCGCCCGGCGTGGTCACCCCGCCGGGCATCGCTGCCTGCGCCCAGCCCGCCACCGCCAGCAGGGTGGCGCCGGCGATGCAGTGCAGCGGGCGGGCGGTGGAGGGCTTCACGGTGGGTGGGCAGCAAAAGGGTGGACCCGCGATTGAAGGGCATCCGGATGGGGGCGTCGATCCCGACCTTGGGGGGATGGCGCCGGCCCGCCCCGCGGTGCTCAAGACACCGCCCCAACGGTCGATGTAACCACTTCGCCGTGTGCCCTCAGGATGTCGTCCATGAACCTACGCCTGCCAACGCCCGACCTGTTCTGGTCGCAAACCTGGGAGGCCTTCGGCCCCTACCTGCTGCCGACGCTGATCGCGGGCGCGCTTTTCGTGGTGCTGCTGCTGCTGGGCAAGCGCGGAGAGGCGGTCGCGAACCGGGATGAGACGCCGCGCACCAGCTCGGTGCGCAGCGGGGCCGAACCGGTGGCCGAGGCGCGCCACGCCGCCCGCCAGGCCATTGCCGATGCCGCCGCGTCGGCCGCCGCCACCACGGCGGTGGTGACCGCGGCCGCGGCTGGCGAGCCCTTGGCCCCCGTGCCTGCCGCGCCGGCCGAGCCGCCGGCCCTGCTGGTGGTCGACGATTCCGCGGTGGTGCGGGCCAAGCTGCGCAAGCTGCTCGAAGGCGCCGGCTACCGCGTGGTGCTGGCCAACGACGGCCAGGAGGCGCTGGCGGCGCTGCCCGGCGACTTCTTCTCGGTGCTGATCACCGACCTGGAAATGCCGAACATGGGCGGCGTGGAACTGATCGCCCATGTGCAAGGCAGCCAGGACACCGAAGACCTGCCCATCATCGCCATCACCGGCCACGACGAACTGCAGGCCCATGTGCGCGACTGCCAGGGCCTGTACGGCATCTTCCGCAAGCCCTGGAACGACCGCGAACTGCTGCGCCGCGTGGAAGCGCTGGCCGGCCTGCGCGTGCGCCAGGCGCAGCCCGCGGCGTAACTCCAAGCTTCAAGCGGTGGCGGCTACCGTGTGCCGCACGCGCAGCAGGCTGAGCAAGCCGGCCACGCCCGCGAAGGTGGCCGCCAGCCCCAGCGCGATGACGGCGCCGCGGCCGTCCTGGCTGCCGAACACGCTGAAGATGCCCGCCAGCAGCACCGCGCCAAGCGTCTGGCCGGTCAGGCGGGCGGTGCCCAGCATGCCGCTGGCCGCGCCCGAGCGCCGCGGCGGCGCCGCGGTGACGATGGTGTGGTTGTTGGGCGACTGGAACAGCCCGAAGCCGGCGCCGCACAGCAGCATGCGCCAGACGATGTCGGCATCGGACGGGTGGGCCGGCAGCAGCGCCAGCAGCAGCAGGCCCAGCGACATCACGCCCAGGCCGATGCCGCCCAGCAGCCCGTTGTGGTAGCGGCCGATCAGCCGCCCGGCGATCGGGGCCACCACCACGATGGCCAGCGGCCAGGCGGTGATCAGCAGGCCGGCCACCAGGTGGCTGCGGCCCAGCCCGTCGAGCAGCAGGAAGGGCAGCGCGATGAAGGCCAGCATCTGCCCCGCGAACGCACACACCGAGGTGCCGATCGACAGCCTGAAGATGGGAATGCGCAGCAGGTCGATGGGCATCAGCGGCGCCGCCTGGAACCACTGCCGGCGCAGGTACACCGCCGCGACCAGCAGCCCGCCGGCCAGCAGCGCCAGGCCGCTGGCGGCCCGGCTGCCGTCGGCGCCGTGGCGCGCGCCCAGCAGGTCGGCGCCCAGGAACACCAGGCTGAACATCGCGATGTTCAGCAGCACGTCCAGCACCGCGGGCGCGGCCGGCGCCGGATGCTCGGGCGTGGGCGCCGGGTTGTGCGGCAGCACCCGGTAGCCCAGCGCGATGACCAGCAGCCCCAACGGCAGGTTGAGCACGAAGAGCGCCGGCCACGGCGCCACCGACAGGATGGCCGCCGCCACCGTGGGCCCGGCCACCGAGGCACTGGCCACGGTGAGCGAGTTGATGGCCACGCCGCGCCCCAGCATGGCCCGCGGATAGATGAGCCGCACCAGCGCGGTGTTGACGCTCATGATGCCGGCCGCGCCCACGCCCTGAACGACGCGGGACAGCGCCAGCGACCACAGGCTGCCTGACAGCAGGCAGGCCAGCGACGCCACGGTGAACAGCGCCACGCCGCCGAAGTACACGCGGCGGTAGCCGATGCGGTCGCCCAGCGTGGCCAGCGGCAGCAGCAGCGCCAGTGTGGCCAGCTGGTAGCCGTTGACCACCCACACCGCCTGCGCGCCGCTGGCGTTCAGGTCGCGCGCGATGCCCGGCAGCGCCAGGTTGACGATGGTGCCGTCCAGCACCGCCAGCACCAGGCCCAGCACGATGGCCGCCATGGCATGCGTGCGGGCGGGGGTGGGCAATCCATCCTGAACGGGCATCGAGGGGTCGGCGGCGGTGGGAACCGTGCGGGAGCGGAGGGGGCCATGATCCTAAGCCTGGGGCCATGCCGGTGCCTGCACAAGGGCTTGGCAGCGGGGGTGACTGGGCGTGCCGTTTGCTCACGACGTGGCAGGCCGTCAGGTTCCGCCGGGCCGCCCCAAGGAACCTGCGCCCCCTCGGGGGCCGCGAGCGCAGCGAGCTTGGGGGCTGGCTTACCCTGCTGCGGAAATCACGCCACCACCCAGGCACACCTCGCCGTCGTACAG
>CAKZXL010000283.1 GCA_937883885.1 uncultured Aquincola sp.
ATCAGCGCCGACAGGTCGTGCGCCGCCAGGCCGCGCATGAAGGCTTCGCCCGCGCCGGTGCAGGACACGGCCACGGTGCGGTCGTTGGCATAGCAGCCGGCGCCGATCAGCGGCGAATCGCCCACGCGGCCGGGGCGCTTGTTGGTCATGCCGCCGGTGGAGGTGGCGGCGGCCAGGTGGCCGTGCGCATCCAGCGCCACGGCGCCGACGGTGCCGAACTTGTCGCGTTCGTCCAGTGGCGTGGCTGGGGTCGCCGAAGCGGTGGCAGCGGCCCCGTCGTGGTCCAGCGCCATGCCGGCGCCCGCCTGCATCGCGCGCAACTGCGCCAGCCGGGCCGGCGTGCCGAACCAGTCGGGCGTCACGGTTTCCAGGCCCTGCTGCCGTGCAAAGCGCTCGGCGCCTTCGCCGATCAGCATCACCGCGCCGCCCTCCTCCAGCAAGGCACGCGCGGCCAGCACCGGGTTGCGCAGCGTGCGCACGCCCGCCACTGCGCCGGCGGCCAGGTCGCTGCCACGCATCACGCAGGCGTCCAGTTCATGGCGGGCATCGGCGGTGTACACCGCACCCCGGCCGGCGTTGAACAGCGGGCACTCTTCCAGCTGGCGCACCGCTTCGGTGACCACCTCCAGCGCGGGCGCGCCGGCGGCCAGGGCGCCCTGGGCCAGGGCCAGGATCTCGGCCAGCGCGGTGCGGTAGGCGGCCTGTTGGTCGGCCGAGATGGTGGCGCGCGACAAGGTGCCGGCGCCGCCATGGATGGCGATCACGGGGATGGCGCTCATTCAGTGTCCTTCAAGGGCCGGGCGGCGCGGCGCAGGGCCGGTGGCGCCGTGCGGCCGGTGTCGATCTGCAGCCAGGGCAACACGCCGCTGGCCATGTCTTCGGCGCGTTGCACCGCGTCGGGCGTGTGCTGCACCACGGCGGCCACCAGCGCTTCCAGCAGCGCCAGCACCGTGGCATTGCTGGTGGAAGCCACCTGGCGGTTGACGTGGGCATACAGCACCACGTCGGCCAGCGGCACCAGCGGCGAGGTGGGCACGTCGGTCAGTGCCAGCACCTTGACGCCACGCTCGCGCGCCAGGCGGGTGAGCACGATGGTGTCTTCCACATAACGCGGAAAGGCCAGCGCCACCACCACGTCGTGCGGGCCGCGTTTGACCAGCTGCCGCGCCGCATGGCTGGGCCCGCCGCTGTGCGCCAGGCTGCTGACGCGGGCGCAGTAGGGCTCCAGCTCATGCTGCAGCAGGCCGGCCAGGTAGGCGCTGCTGCCCCAGCCGAGTGTCATCACCTGCTCGGCCTCGGTCAGCAGCTTGACGGCGGCATCGCACGGCTGGTGCTGCAGGGCCTGCACCGTGTGCTGCAGGTTGCCCAGCGTCTCGGTCAGTGAACCGGCCATCGCCTGCTGCGTGCTGGCGCCCTGCAGCAGGTTGCTGCGCAGGCTTTCCACCGGGGCCAGGATGGCCTCGAAGCCGCGCGCCAGCTCGGCCCGGAACTGCGGATAGCCCGGGTAGTTGAGCGCCCGCGCAAAGCGGTTGGCTGTGGCCACGGAGACGGACACCTCTCCCGCGAACTCGTCGATGTTGAGCGTGGCCGCCCGGAACGGATGCGCCAGCACCGCCTGCCCCATGCGCTGCAAGGCCGCCGGCATGCCCGGCAGGCACGCCGCCACCTGCTGCAGCACGGGCAGCGCGGCAAAGCGGCCGGCCCATTCAGCGGGCGCGGCGGTGGTGGCGGTGGGCAGACGCATGAAAACGGGATTACAGAATCGGCGCGAAGCTGGAAAGCAACTTACAGGCCGACTGTAGCCGCTCCCAAACGGTGCACCATGCGCAAAACCCGCAAGCGGCGCAGGCAGCGCCATCCCCCGAAAGTGTGGCTATACTCTGCGGCTGCAGTGGGGGGGTAGCTCAGCTGGGAGAGCGCCGCGTTCGCAATGCGGAGGTCGGGAGTTCGATCCTCCTCCTCTCCACCACTTCTTCTTAAGTCGTTGATTCTTAACGACTTTTCCCGCTCAGGGAAGCCGGTGTCCCAATTAGATGTCCCAATCGGGGCAAGGACACCGCATGGCATACGGCCAGCAGCTACACAGAAATCGCTCCGGAACATGGTGCTTTCGCGCTGTGATACCCGCACGACTCCGCCCTGCACTTGGCCGCACCGAGATCTCTGTCTCGCTTCGGACATCTGACAAACGTGAGGCGGTGATGCGCTCCCTTGAGTTGAGGGCTGCTGTCGGGCGTCTGCTTGCCGCGGCGAGAGAATTGCCGCCCATGGCACAGAACGACCCACACGCCCTGGCGGCGCTGATCGCGAAGCACCAAGTGAAGGTGCTGAAGCGTGAACTTGGTGAGACCGATGAACTTCTTCGGGACCGCGCCGCAGAAACGGAGAGGCTAACCGCCCAGGTTGCGAGGCAGCGCGACGAGGCAGATGAGCTGCGCCGAGAACTGCTTGCACGAATGGCAAGCCCGTTTGCACCTGTTGCGCTCGCCTTGCCCCCGGGACCGACGCTGGATGAAGCGATCGCGGCATACATCACCGAGCACACCGCCAAGGGATCATGGACTCCCAAGTCGCTCATGATGGTGCAGCAGCGTCTGCAGCTCCTGACCGACTGGTTTGGACAAACGTGTGTGGGCTCTCTTACCCGCGCCGACATGGTCACGTTCTTCGAGGCGTTGAAGTCCTATCCCAAGAACGCCAACAAGTACGCGACGTTGGCGCCGCTGACCATGAAGCAGCGTCTTGACGTTCCGGGACTACCGAAGCTCTCCGGATCGTCTGTGAACCAAATCATGGAACGAGTCAGCAGCTTCTTCGCGTGGATGTCGCACGACCCGAGCCGTTGGCACGTACGGGGCAACATCGCTGCCAGCTTGCAGATCGCCAACGTGGAGACGATTGAGCGGCAACCGTTCACGCCGAGTGACCTTCGGACTCTGCTGTCAGCACCGGAATGGAGGGCCAAGACGTTCTTGCACTCGTACTACTACTGGTTAATCCCGATGGGGCTCCTAGTCGGAGCGCGCATCAACGAGTTGTGTCAACTGCGCCTGCAAGACTTTGGCGAGCACGACGGGGTGCCTTTTCTGTCAATCGCGGCGAGCGGTCAGCGTGCCAAGACCCGTAACGCCACCCGACAGGTGCCCATCCACTCTGAGCTCATCCGTCTTGGATTGCTCCGGCATGTGGAACGACTACGTACCGCAGGAGAGACGATGCTCTTTCCCGAGTGCAAGGAAAAGCGCGACGGACACGGGCAAGACGCCAGCCGGTGGTTCAGCAAGTACAAGAGGCGGCTCGGCATTAACGACCCGGAAAAGGTCTTCCACAGCACCAGGCATGGATTCGCGTCGGTATCGGTGAACTCCGGCACGTCTGACACGACGACCAACGCTTTGATCGGACACTCCAACCAGTCCCTACTTCGAAGGGTGTATTGGTCAGACCGCGCAGGTTCCATAGTGAAGTTCCGGGACGACGTCGAGCGCGTAAGTTATCCCGTGTTGACCGAGTTGGTCCCACCGGTTGAAGAAGTCACCTTTGGAACGGATATCCATCGTCTTGCACGACGGCCGCCGCTGCGGCGACCGGCGGTATAAGAGAATGCGTGGAACAACAGCGTTGACCTAGTCACCCCCTACCAGAGGAGCGATTTTTTCTAAGGGTTGGGGGGTATGGCGCGGTGACATACGGCATGCGTATACCTAGGGGGTTTCAGGGCCTGTTCGGGGGTTTGCCAGTTGAATCAAGGCTGGTCAACGGAGAGGGAGGAAAATATTCACCGTACAAGCCTAGCGGGATCAGGGACAATTCCCAATCGCCACACCGGCGTCACTCCTAGGGCATGGACGATGGACTTCGGGAAATTCTCACGCTTCCTGCTGGTGATTGCTCTATTCGGGCTTGTTTGGAGCTACGGCGCCTACTCGTCAACATTCCCGCAAACGTTCGCTGCCAGGAAGTTCTACGCCCAGGAGCATGAAGATGAGTCGCAAGCTCGGTGGGCACGCCTCAAGTCGATGTACACCGACAGAGAAGCGATGCACAAGGGACAGGAGATCGCAGAAGCCCAGGCTAGTCGACGTGATGCAGGCAAAACCGGTGCAATGGTCTTTGGTGGGCTCGCTGTACTTGCTATCGGAATCCGCCTTTCAGCGCGACCCGCAGTACCAGGCAGCACGGAAAACAAGGCGTCCGCTGTAGCAGCAGACTGAAGCATTGAAGTAAGCTAGAAGCCCCATCCGGTTGAGAAAGGCATGAGTTCGCCTAACCACGCTCAATAGCTTGGTTCGGCAGCCCGTCTCAACCGGAGCCATCCGTATCGAGTACTCGTCCCTACTTGGCAGCGCTATGTATTGTTGCCGAGCGCATCGGGTCAGGCTCGCTCAGGCAACTCACCAACACGTCCGCTTGCACTTCGGAGTTCTTCCGAGCAGTTCGACGTTCCCCCTATGTTGGTTCCTTCTGGGGGCGCCCCTCAATGGGTGATCTTGCGGCGAACGTGTGAACACCGATAACCGCAAGAAGCGTTTTCCGGCGATTCTAGGTCGCCGGCCTTACTGGTGTCACGCCTTCATTTCTGCTGGAGGTCGAAGTGCGCCGCCGCCCCGGACTTCGCCCGCCACTGCGCGACCATCTGCAGGATGTCTTCAGCCTCTTCGGCAAGCTTTCGGGACGATCCAGCAAGGTCTCTCTCCGCCGATGACTTCCACCCCGGTGTGATGGTCTGCAGGCGGTCCGCGATGGGCTGCCAGTCGTGCATCGTAAGCGCGTGGTGGGCGCGGTCGGAGAGCGCTGCATCTTTCGCTAGGGTCGCGCTATGGGCCTGGAACCATTCCGCAGCGTATGCCAAGTCGTATCGCTGGTTGCCCACCAATGCGACCAGCAGCGACGAAATCGACACACCGGAAAGGTCGGAGAGGGTTGTAAGGTCGGCGTGGACCGAGGACGGTATCGCCACGGTGACGCGGACAGACGATGGGACAGTGTTCTTAGCCATTTTGCTCCTCAGTTGTGGAACTCACAGTATAGCCTGATGCAAAGTTGATGCAAATTTGCATCACACATCCGCTAGCTGTAACATGCTGAACGTCCGATCAGCCCGTAACAACTATGTCGACTCTGCAGCGCTCCTTCGTGTCCTACCTTCGCGTCAGTACGCCCAAGCAAGGGATTAGCGGGCTCGGGATCGAGGCGCAACGCCACGCCATCCACCACTACATAGCGGCTGGATGCGGACATCTTGTCCGTGAGTTCGTCGAGATCGAAAGCGGCAAGGGAGCGAGCGCTCTCCGAGCTCGCCCGGAACTTCGCGCTGCGCTCGATCTTGCGCGCCATGAGGGCGCAACACTGCTGATCGCCAAGCTCGACAGGCTTGCGCGTAACGTGCACTTCGTCTCAGGATTAATCGAGTCCCGCGTTGCCTTCATTGCGTGCGACATGCCGGAGGCAAACAAGGCGATGCTACAGATTCACGCAGTCATGGCAGAACACGAACGTGACCAGAT
Source organism: uncultured Aquincola sp. (assembly GCA_937883885.1). Next base: position 5,508 of record CAKZXL010000283.1, read on the forward strand.
TTCGCTGCGCACACGCGTCGCTCTCCGGGCTGCACAGGCTCGTGGAGTCGAACTTGGACGAACTGCTCGGGTAAACGCTGCTATGGCAAACGCCGAGCGTCAACAGCGAGCGGTGCGGCGTGAGGCGCTTCTTTTCGAGCGCGTGTCGCAGCTGATGGAAGGTGGACTTTCCTTGCGGCAGATCGCGGCAGTACTTACCAGCGAAGGTCACACCCCAGAGCTGGGCGGTACATGGCATCCTACCCAGATTGCGAGGGTGGCGCGGCGTGGAGCCTGCAAGGTGAAAAGTGACCCTGATGTTGCACACCGATACGTCATACTCTGACTTTGTGCTCTCAAGTCCGGCAAAACATGGCTGAAACAGCAAACATCGCGCAGATCGCCAGCAAGATTTCAAACGACATATTCAAGGCTTTCTTTTGGGAATCTCATCCCCAGCAGGATGTGAACTTTGAGTGCGTGCTTGAGGAGCACAAGTCACAAGGAGGCGCTCGCAAGTTAACGCATCCAGCGGATGTGGTTTTCCATTATTTCGACCCCTACTTAGATAAATTAGTATACCTACACACCGACCTAAAAAGTTATAAGAAGTCCTCAATCAGGCAAGCGAAAATCCGTGACGCCCTTATTTCTCTGAGTCAGACCGTCGCCTGTTGCGCTGTCTCTGATAGTTGGAAGCAGAAATTCCTTTTAACTCAGAATTCCAAGTATGAAGTCCGGGGTCTTTTATTCGTGGCAAATCACGATAACAAGGCAAAAGGCGAGTTCTGGCGTTTGTTGAAAGGGATTGCAAAGGCAAACCTCCCGGTTGCTCGCGGTCACACGTTACACGTTCTAGGGCCCGACCAAATAAGTAACCTGTTCTGCATTGCAGCAGATTTGAAGTTACAGGTCGCGGACAAGAAGGCAGGGGCAGCTTATCGATTCTTCTACCCAGACTTAACGCTATGGAAGCGCCACACTGTTGACGACGCCCGCGTCGCCGCAACGATTGAACTCTTGCTGTCGCCCTACTTTATTGTTCGCTATCCTAGCGTCGAGGATAGCGACGGCACCACGGTCGCCCGACGTGGGAGCATCGTCTACTACGGACGAGCAGGAGAAACCGTGCAAGAGTTTATATACTTACTAGATGCACTTTCACGCTATCAACTAATTAGTTCCCACGAAGACCTACGAATTAGAGTCTTTAGTCAAAATAAATCCGAAACCATCAAGAACAACTTCAATCAAGCCAAGAGCACATATTGCGAAACTTGGCACTTTAGTGGCCCCCGCGAAGCGGAAATTCAGGCGATCACAATCGACTCCATTCCCATGCTTGCTCCTAACTACTCTCCGGACGAGATTGGATGGCGGGAATGAAGACTAGGTTTGGGCCGTCAATTTATTTCGCTAGCGACAAAGTTGTCTTTGATGCACTGAACCAGGCGAAGGTTACTACAGAGCTTGTACGCGAATTGTTCTTCGACAGAGGGACGATCGTTTCAGCAAAGACCCCGAAGTACGAGCTAGCCCAGTACTTTTCAAGGCTCACTGCAGATTACTTCGACCATCAAGAGATCGCGCAAAAGCTGGGAAAGGTTGCCACTCGAGAGCGCGTAACATCCACTGACTTAGAGGTAAGCCTACAGGTCCCTGAAATCGTAGAGGCTTTGTCAGCAGTTAAGGCTAAACTTGAGGCGAAGGAGAACCGGGTTCAACTTTCAGTGGACGGAGGTCGAGTCACGGCGCTTATCGAGTACGAATACGTTGACTACACTGAAGTTGAATTCAGGCAAGTCCAACCCAGGGATGCAGTGATTGAGTTTGTGCCAGACGAGGCCGGGAACTACGTAGTCCGCAACACGCAGAATTCGTTTGCGGATGACGTGGTTGCCGAAGTTGTCGCAGCGTTGAACGCCGAGCGCGATACGGCCATCAACCCTAGAAAAATTATTCTCACGGGGTATCCTGACCCGGTTAAGCGCACGGAGTTTTTCACTAAGTTACTGGCTAGCATTGATGGGTACCAGGCGGTGACGGTGACCGAAGCGTACTGTTATAAAGCTAAGGCTTCTGCTTTCGGGGATGACGAAGACCCAGACAGGCCGCTTGAAGAATCACCCCACGTGGAACGGGTCACTTTGAAAGGAAGCGGCGTCACAAAGTCGTTCGTGTACGACGGCCTCTACGAGCGAGGCTATTACATTGTGAAAGTCGTGTGGCAAGTTCGATCGACGTCTAGCATAGACGCTGACTTATATGAGCTAGAAGTTCAGTTTAGTGAGCCGAAGGAATGTACTAACTTATCCTACCAAGCGCGCGCTGTTTTAATCTGTGAAGAGGGAAAGTTCACGGGCAAGAAGCGAAGTCCTAAGAAGCCTGAGCAAGACGAGTTTGCGCGTTTAATAGAAAAGGCGTCAAAAATAGCTTTTGCGAGCTTGGAGGGATGATGTTAAAGGTGCGGTATTTTAGGTTTAAAACCGCAGGCGGCATAACCGCTCTTAAGCGCGCCGTAAATCGGCTCGATCATCGCTCACCTGTCGTTGTGACGCGGCTGGAAGACGCAGATATCGTCTTCACTCATACGGTCAGCCGAGAGGTACAAGTTATCGAAGCGTTACCCGATGGCGAAGAGGTCGTTAAGAGTTACCCATCCATTGAGCGGCGACTCATTCGTGCCTTTATGCGGGACGATAATGTGTTCTTCTCGATCGTTGATCCTCCACGCAGTGGGCGCGCGATGTTGGACGCGTTGTCGGTTCTGCTGCCTGACGTCCAGTTTTTTCTTGAGCCGCTTGAAATCTCCCTTCCCCTAATCACTGCGCATACTAAGAACTTTAGCTCGGCTAGGCTGGTATCCGCAAAGGTCAGAGATTTCCAAGTGACGACTTCGTCGGTGGGTCGGCTAGAAGTAACCTCGAAAGAGGGCCTGCCGGAAGAGATAGCCCCCTTCTTAGAGGGAAAGTTTTACCGTCTAGATTCGGTTGCGTACGAGGTGACACATGACTTCACCCGAGGACTAATCACTTACTCCAGTAACGGTACTGTCAGAGTGTCTGGCCCCTTGGTGGATGTGGCGTTCCCGTCGTTTGAATCAGTACTAAGGTAGCTACACTTACGCACCCCAATCCAGGGACCTGGCCGACCGTTGGTAGATGCACGACAGGCGTCGTTCGATCCTCCTCCTCTCCACCACCTAACGTTCAAGGTATGCACCGCTTGTGACTTGAAGTATTGGATTGCACCGCGTGCAATCCGTAAGTTCATTTCATAGATGCAAGCCTCAAGTTCAACAGCCCCACCCGGGGCTGTTTTTGTTTGGTCGGCCGCACCTGCTCAGGCTGGGTAGCGGAAGATGTGAGCCCGATGAAAAGGGAGGTTCACACAGTGCGCCGGCCTCAGACTGGCGAGAACCCAATCCGCTCTTACGCCCAACCGCTCGGATTCCGCGGCCGCCAAAGTTTCGAAATCACCAACTTGCCGTTGTCGTCGAATGAAACCCAGCCCCATCAAACAGGGCGTCTAGGTGGTCGGACCTGCGAATTTCAGTTGCCGACATCGACGGAGTTCCCAACGCCGACGCGGCGTAGACGGCGACGGTGCCCCAAGCGGCATCGCCATGGCGGCAGTGACCCGCCGCACGACGAA
>CAKZXL010000284.1 GCA_937883885.1 uncultured Aquincola sp.
GACAACAGCTCACCCGCCTGGCCGCCGCGCTGGCCATCGCCGGCAGCGCCGTGGCTGCCCACGCCGCCAAGGACGTGGTGGTGGCGGTGCCATCCACCTTCACCACCACCGACCCCTACGACGCCAACGACACGCTGTCGCAGGCGGTGGCCAAGTCGTTCTATCAAGGCCTCTTCGGCTTCGACAAGGACATGAAGATGGTGCCGGTGCTGGCCGAGAGCTACACCGCCAGCAAGGACGGCCTGGTCTACACCGTCAAGCTCAAGACCGGCATCAAGTTCCACGACGGCACGCCCTTCAATGCCGAGGCGGTGAAGGCCACCTTCGACCGCGTGACCAACCCCGACAACAAGCTCAAGCGCTACAACCTGTACAAGAACATCGCCAAGACCGAGGCGGTGGACGCGACCACGGTTCGCTTCACGCTGAAGGAAGCGTTCTCGCCCTTCATCAACTCGCTGGCGCACCCGTCGGCCGTGATCATCTCGCCGGCGGCGCTGGCCAAGTTCGGCAACAAGGGCATCGCGCAGAACCCGGTGGGCACCGGCCCCTTCAAGTTCGTGGAATGGAAGGCCACCGACTACCTGAAGGTGGAGAAGTTCGACGGCTACTGGCGCAAGGGCTACCCCAAGGTCGACAGCATCACCTGGCGCCCGGTGGTGGACAACAACACCCGCGCCGCGGTGATGCAGACCAACGAGGCGCACTTCGCTTTCCCGGTGCCGCCCGAGTCGGTGGCCACGCTGGAAAAGAAGCCCAGCCTGGAAGTGACGGCGGCGCCGTCCATCATCCACCGCTACCTGTCGATGAACACGCAGCACAAGCCGTTCAGCGACCCCAAGGTGCGTGAAGCCATCAACTACGCCATCAACAAAGATGCGCTGATCAAGGTGGCCTTCTCGGGCTATGCCATTCCGGCCGAAGGCGTGCTGCCGCAGGGCGTGGAATACGCGGCCAAACTGGGCCCCTGGCCCTACAACCCGGCAAAGGCACGTGAGCTGCTGAAGGAAGCCGGCTACCCCAACGGCTTCGAGAGCACGCTGTGGTCGGCCTACAACCACACCACCGCGCAGAAGGTGATCCAGTTCGTGCAGCAGCAGCTGGGCCAGGTGGGCATCAAGCTGCAGGTGCAGGCGCTGGAAGCCGGTCAACGCGTGGCACGCGTGGAAAGCGCGCAAGACCCCGCCACCGCGCCGGTGCGCATGTACTACGTGGGCTGGTCTTCCTCCACCGGTGAGGCCGACTGGGCGATGCGCCCGCTACTGGCCAGCGAATCGTTCCCGCCCAAGCTGTTCAACACGGCCTACTACAAGAACGACGCGGTGGACCAGGCGATCGGCAAGGCGCTGGTGACGACCGACAAGGCCGAGAAGGCCAAGCTCTACACCGAAGCGCAGAAGCAGATCTGGAAGGACGCGCCCTGGGCCTTCCTGGTGACCGAGCGGCTGGTGTCGGTGCGCGCGCGCAACCTGGCGGGCTTCTACGTCATCCCCGATGGCAGCTTCAACTTCGACGAAGTCGAGCTGAAGTGAACGTCAACCCTGCAGCCCTGAGCTGATGTTTGCGTACCTTCTGAAGCGGCTGGTGGGCCTGGTGCCCACGCTGCTGCTGGTTGCGGTGTTCGTGTTCGGCTTCGTGCACCTGCTGCCCGGTGACCCGGCGCGGCTGGCCGCCGGCGTGGACGCCACGCCGGAGACGGTGGAACTGGTGCGCCGCGACCTGGGCCTGGACCAGCCGCTGCATCTGCAGTTCGTGCGCTTCTTCACCCATGCGCTGCAGGGCGACTTCGGCCACTCCATCCGCACCAAGCGGCCGGTGGCCGACGAGATCGGAGAGCGCTTCGCGCCCACCTTCTGGCTCACGGTGGCGGCCATGGGCTGGTCGGTGCTGCTGGGCCTGGTGCTGGGCATCGCCTCGGCGGTGTGGCGCAACCGCTGGCCCGACCGGGCCGGCATGTCGCTGGCCATCTCGGGCATCTCGTTCCCGCCGTTTGCGCTGGGCATGCTGCTGATGCAGGTGTTCTCGGTGCAGCTGGGCTGGCTGCCCACGGTGGGTGCCGACAGCTGGAAACACTACATCCTGCCTTCGCTCACGCTGGGCGCGGGCGTGGCGGCGGTGATGGCGCGCTTTACCCGCAGCTCCTTCATCGACATCCTGAAGGAAGACTATGTGCGCACCGCCCGGGCCAAGGGCCTGGACGAGGCGCGGGTGGTCTTCAAGCATGGGCTGCGCAATGCGCTGATCCCGGTGGTCACGATGATGGGCCTGCAGTTCGGCTTTCTGCTGGGCGGCTCCATCGTGGTGGAGGTGGTCTTCAACTGGCCCGGCATGGGCCGGCTGCTGATCGACGCGGTGGAGATGCGCGACTACCCGGTGATGCAGGCCCTGGTGCTGCTGTTCTCGCTCGAATTCATCCTCATCAACCTGGTGGTGGACGTGCTGTACGCCGTCATCAACCCGACCATCCGCTTCCAGTGAACAACCCCTCCATCGCCGCCGCGGCCACGCCGGTGCGCACGCCGGCCGCCGAGTTCTGGCGCAAGTTCAAGAAGCAGCGCGTGGCGCTGGTGGCCGGCGGCTTCGTGCTGGCGCTGGTGCTGGTGGCCGCGCTGGCCCCTTGGCTGGTGCCTTACGACGCCGAGAACTTCTTCGACTACGACGCGCTCAATTCGCCGCCCTCGGCCCAGCACTGGTTCGGCGTCGACCCGCTGGGCCGCGACATCTTCAGCCGCATCCTGATGGGCGCGCGGGTGTCCTTGGCCGCGGGCTTCATCTCGGTGGCGGTGGGCGCGGTCATCGGCACGCTGCTGGGCCTGCTGGCCGGGTACTACCAGGGCTGGTGGGACCGCATCGTCATGCGCATGAGCGACGTGCTGTTCGCCTTCCCCGGCATCCTGCTGGCCATCGGCATCGTGGCGATCCTGGGCAGCGGCATGGTCAACGTCATCGTGGCGGTGGCCGTGTTCAGCGTGCCGGCGTTTGCGCGGCTGGTGCGCGGCAATGTGCTGGCGCTCAAGCACCAGACCTACATCGAGGCGGTGCGCAGCATCGGCGCGCCCGACCGCGTGATCATGCTGCGCCACCTGCTGCCGGGCACCGTGGCTTCGGTGGTGGTGTACCTGACCATGCGCATCGGCACCTCCATCATCACCGCGGCCAGCCTGAGCTTTCTCGGCCTGGGCGCGCAACCGCCCACGCCCGAATGGGGCGCAATGCTGAACGAGGCCCGCGCCGACATGCTGAACGCACCGCACGTGGCGCTGTTCCCGATCATGGCCATCTTCATCACGGTGCTGGCCTTCAATCTGCTGGGCGACGGGCTGCGAGATGCACTCGACCCCAAGCTCGACCGTGCCTGATGCAGCGCTGACGGCGGCACCCGCGCGGCCGCGCAGCCGCCTGGGCGCGCCGCAGGTGGGGCTGCTGCCCAGCGGGCCGCGCGACCACATCACCGACGTGGCCGGCGTCTCGCTGGGCCATTGCACGCTGGACGAGGGTCCGGTGCAGACCGGCGCCACGGTGCTGCTGCCGCAGCCCGGCGACCTGTTCATGCACAAGCTGCCGGCCGGCGTGGCGGTGATCAACGGCTTCGGCAAAAGCGCTGGGCTGATGCAGGTGCAGGAGCTGGGCACGCTGGAGTCGCCCATCGCACTGACCAGCACCTTCGGCGTGGGCACCGCGTTCAATGCGCTGGTGCGCGATGCCATCGCGCACATGCCCGAGCTGGCGCGCAGCCTGCCCACGGTCAACCCGCTGGTGCTGGAGTGCAACGACGGTTGGCTGAACGATGCCCAGGCGCTGGCGCTGCAGGAGGCGCATGTGGCGCAGGCCCTGGCGCTGGCGCGGCAGGGCGGGGCAGGGCTGGAAGAAGGCAGCGTGGGCGCCGGCCGCGGCATGAGCTGCCATGGGCTGAAAGGCGGCATCGGCAGTGCCTCGCGCTGCCTGCGCTGGCGGGGGCAGGGCTACACGCTGGGCGCGCTGGTGCTGGCCAACCAGGGCCGGCCGGGTGCGTTGCTGGTGGACGGGCGGCGGGTGGCCGTGCCCTTGCCAAGCACCGAGCCACCCACCGAGCGCGGCTCCATCATCATCCTGCTGGCCACCGATGCGCTGCTGGATGCGCGCCAGCTCACCCGCGTGGCGCGGCGCGCGGCCGCGGGGCTGGCCCGCACCGGCAGCGACTACGGCCACGGCAGCGGCGACATCGCGCTGGCCTTCAGCACCGCGCTGCGCATCCCGCAGCGGCCCACGGCGCCGATGCCGGCGGTGGCGTTGCTGCACGAGGCGGCGCTCGACCTTTTCTTCCAGGCCGCGGCCGAGGCCACCGAGCAGGCCATCCTGCATGCGCTGTACGCGGCCACCCCCGTCACCGGCCGTGACGGCCACCGCCGCCTCACCTTGCGTGAAGCGGCGCCCGAATTCTTTGCCTGAAGAGCGTTTCATGAAGCAACCCACGGTCCTCGTCGCCGTCGACATCGAAGGCGTGGCCGGCGTCTGGCGGCCCGAGCAGACGCAGGCCGGCAACGGCGACTACGAACGTGCCCGCCGATGGATGACGGCCGAGGCCGATGCCGCGGTGCGCGGCGCCTTTGCCGGCGGCGCGGGTCGCGTGCTGGTCAACGATTCGCACGGCCACTTCGGCAACCTGCTGGCCGATGAGCTGGACCCGCGGGCCGAGCTCATCCAGGGCAAGCCGCGGCTGCTGGGCATGATGGCCGGCGTCGACCAGCAGGTGGACGGCGTGCTGATGGTCGGCTGGCATGCCCGTGCCAAGGCCACCGGCGTGCTGGCCCACACCAGCAACAGCTTGGCGTTCGCGCGCGTGTGGCTCAACGGGCTGGAGCTGGGTGAGATCGGCCTGTATGCCGCGCTGGCCGGCCAGTTCCAGGTGCCGGTGCTGATGGTCAGCGGCTGCGACGTGACCGCCGAAGAAGCGCGGGCGCTGATGCCCGAGCTGGCCTGCTGCGTGGTCAAGTGGTCCGACGGTGCGCGCAGCGGCCGGTCGCTGTCGCCGCAGGCCTCGCGCGGGCAGATCGAGCAGGCGGCCCAGGCCGCGGTGCAAGGGCTGGCCCGTGGCGCGCCGCCGGTGCTGCGGCTGCCGGCGGCCGGGCCCGGCGCCGCGCCGGTGGCGCTGCGGCTGCAATGCCAGTCGCCCGCGCTGGCCGATGCCTTTGCGTTGTGGCCCACGGTGCGGCGCGAGGCCGGCGACACCATCGCCATCGACTGCGCGACGGTGCATGAGGCGGTGCGCTGCCTGAATGCGCTGTCCTTGATGGGCAACGCGATGCGCTAGCCTTGGCCATGCGCGGACTCGACTTCAGCTCCTGGCAGGCCCTGCTCACCACGCTGGCCGGCGTGGTGGCCATCACGCTGGTGATGGTGGGCATCCGGCTGTTGGTGATGCAGACGGTGCAGGAGCGCCGCCAGCGCGAAAACCGCCAGATCAACGAACGCCTGCGCACGCTGATCGCGGCCTACAAGACGCTGGGAGGCAGCTTCACCGGCTCGCTGGCGGTGGACCCGGCGCACCGGCGCGAGCGGCTGGCGCAAGGCCCTGAAGCCGATGGCCTGGCCGGCGCCGAGCGCCGCCGCCGCATCCGCGATGCGGTGGAGGCCGCGCTGTCCGACATCATCCTGCTGGGCACCGAAGAACAGGTGCGGCTGGCAGTGCGCGCCGCCAACGACATGGCCGCCGGCCGGCCGGTGGAAACCGCGGAGATCGTGGTCTCGCTGCGCAACTTCATCCGCGAGGTGCTGGACCTGGACCCGGTGCCCCAGGAGTTGGTGATCCCGCGCCAGGGCCCGCTGCGGCCGGCGCCTGGTGGCACACGCGGTGGCGGCGGCCGGGCTGCGGCTGGCGAAGGCCGCGGCGAGGGCCGTGGGCAAGGCAAGGGCGGCGGCCAGGCCGATGCGGGTGGCGGCATGGGCGCCGGCTTCGGCATGGGGGCCGGGCTGGGACCCACCGGCCACGGACCCGACGAGCCGCCGCCGCGTTGAACGAAGCACAAGGAGCACCCGTTCGTGGACATCGACTTCACCCAGCTCGACAGCTACGCCCGCTACAAGCTGATGGCCAGCCTGATCGTGCCGCGGCCGATCGCGCTGGTGACCACCCTGGGCGCTGACGGCACCGTCAATGCCGCACCGTTCAGCATGTTCAACATGCTGGGCGAAGACCCGCCCATCGTGATGCTGAGCATCAACCGGCTGACCGACGGCCAGCTGAAGGACACGGCCGCCAACATCCTGGCGCGCCGCGAATTCGTGGTGCACATCACCGACGAGCCGATGGCCGCCCGCATGCACGCCTGTGGCGACCGCCTGCCACCGCACGAGAGCGAGCTGGTGCATGCCGGCCTCACGCCCACGCCGTCGCGCGCGGTGGCGCCGCCGCGCATCGCCGAAGCGCCGGTGGCGTTTGAAGGAAACGCCGGGCCGCCCCAAGTTTCCTGACCCCCACGGGGGGCGGGCTGGGCGCAGCCCGGCCCTGGGGGCGCTCAGGCTGCGTGCTGCACGAAACGATGGAAACGCCCAGCCGCTACGTCTTCATCGGCCGCGTGCTGTGGCTCAGCGCCCGCGAAGGCCTGATCGACGCCGAGCGCTGGCGCGTGCGCCTGCAGGACTACCACCCGGTCGGCCGCTTCGGCGCCAGCTTCTACGTGACCACGCGCGACCGCTTCGCGGTGGATGGCAGCGAGCAGCCGAGCACGCAGACGGCGATTGACGAGATGTGATCCGAGCCTCTGGCCAGACCGCGGTGCGGGTCTCCTGGGGGCGGGAGCGTGGACATCCGGCCTGACATGCTGGATGCTTGCGCCGAACGTTCGGCTCCTCCGCCCGGTGGGCGGCACATGACGCATGCTCACCTACATCACGCTCGGCACCAACGATCTTGCGCGTGCCCTGGCCTTTTACGATCCCGTTCTGCAGGTGCTCGGCATGTCGCGTTGCGACACCTCTGCCGAGGGTGACTGGGAGGGATGGGCCGGATGGGGGACCTACCAGCAGAGCGGCTTGGTTCAGCTCGCGCTTTGGGTCTGCCAGCCGCAGGATGGTCGGCCTGCAACGGCGGGCAATGGCACGATGGTGGCGATTCGCGCGACGAGCTGGGGCGAGGTCGAACGGGCCTATGAGACTGCACTGGCCAATGGGGGCAGCTCCGAGGGGTCGCCAGGTTTACGGCTGCAGTACA
>CAKZXL010000285.1 GCA_937883885.1 uncultured Aquincola sp.
GCGACGAGGCCGACGCCCGCAGCGTGGTGCTGCGCGAAGCCCGCCGCGGCCCGCAGGAGCTGGTCTTCTACACCGATGCCCGTGCCGGCAAGGTGCAGCAGATCGCCCGCCAGCCCAAGGGCACGCTGGTGATGTGGTCGCGCGACCTGGCCTGGCAGCTGCGGCTGCGGGTGCAGCTGAGCGTGCACACCGATGGCCCCGACGTGGCCCAGCGCTGGGCCGAAGTGCGGCGCACAAGATCCGCCGCCGACTACCTGGCCGGCGTGGCGCCGGGCAGCGAGTTGCCCACGCCGCTGGTGCCCGAGCGCGCCTCGCGCGAGCATTTCGGCGTGGTGACGGCGCGGGTGCTGTCCCTCGACTGGACCGAGCTGCATGAAGACGGCCACCGCCGGGCCATCTTCCAGGCCGACCACGCCACCTGGGTGCAGCCCTAGGCCCGGCGGTTGTCAAGCACGGACAAGCCGTGTTTCCGACACTTTTCGGCACGTTGCGCCAGGGTGCGGCTGTCAACCGAAAGCCGGCTCGACCGATATAGGAACACCTCGCCAAAGAGAGTCGTTCCCACCATGCAAGCCAACGCCCATCCCGTCTTCGAACGCCTGACCGCCGCCCAGAGCCCGCTGGCTCGCCAGCAACTGCTGCATGAGCTGGAAAAGCTCGTCGACAGCCGCCCCGGCGAAAAATCGCTGGCGCAGCGTGTGCACCAGGTCGTCGACCGCGGCGTGCCCTACTTCTCGCCCACCGACGCGCACTACCTGAACTGGGCGCGCCAGGTCGCCGAGCTGTGGCAGCGCGCCGAGGCGCTGCCCGCCTGACACGCCGCGCGCTTACCGGTGCTTGAACACCGGCGCGCGCTTGCTCAGGAAGGCGTCCATGCCTTCCTTCTGGTCTTCCGTCGCGAACATCGCGTGGAACAGCCGGCGCTCATAGGCCACGCCGTCCGACAGGCTGCCTTCGAAGGCGCGGTTGACGCATTCCTTGGCCATCATCACGCTGGGCATGCCGTAGCTGCAGATCACCGCAGCGGCGCCCAGTGCCTCATCGATCAGCTTGTCGGCCGGCACCACGCGTGACACCAGGCCGGCGCGCTCGGCCTCGGCCGCGTCCATCATGCGGGCGGTCAGGATCATGTCCATCGCCTTGCTCTTGCCCACTGCGCGCGGCAGCCGCTGCGTGCCGCCGGCGCCGGGCATGATGCCGATCTTGATCTCGGGCTGGCCGAACCTGGCCGTCTCGGCCGCGATGATGAAGTCGCACATCATCGCCAGCTCGCAGCCGCCGCCCAGCGCAAAGCCCGCCACCGCGGCGATCACCGGCTTGCGCACCTGGCGGATGGTTTCCCAGTTGCGGGTGATGAAGTTGCCGCCGTAGGTGTCCTCGAAGGTGTACTTGGCCATGGCCGCGATGTCGGCACCGGCCGCGAATGCCTTCTCGCTGCCGGTGACCACGATGCAGCCCACGCCCGGGTCGGCATCGAAGGCCAGCAGCGCATGGCCCAGGTCGTTCATCAGGCCGTCGTTCAACGCATTCAGCTGCTTGGGCCGGTTGAGCGTGATCAGCGCCGTCTTCAGCGGACCGTCGCCGCGCAGCTCGGTGAGGATGTGTTCGTAGTCCATCGCTTGTCTCTGTGGGGGTGAACGTCGTGCGGCGACTATAGGCGCGGCCCGGCCGCATGGCCTCACGGCGTTTGCAGCGGTGGCGCGTTCAGCATCAGGTCGACGTAGGTGTCGCCCTCGTGGCGGATCAGGATGCGCACCGGCAGGTACTGCAGCGTGGGCGCGAACCACAGCTCGGCCGTCAGCTCGCCCGGGCGGGTGGATTCGCGCCGCGGCTTCACATGGAAGGTGCGCAGTTCACCCACGCGCGTGTGCAGCGTTTCTTCGGCCACCACGTCGTAGTGCCAGCGGTCGATGCGCCGCGGCAGCGCCAGCGGAAATTCCAGCGCCTGCCCCACCTTGAGCAGCTGCGGCTGGGTGGTGAACAGCCAGGTCAGCTGCACGAACTGGCTGGCGGTGTCCTGCACACCGGGCCAGGGCTCGGCGGTGCCGCGGTCCAGCACGATGCGGTCGGGCTCGAAGCTCAGGCCGCGCCGGCGCGGCTGGCCGAACAAGGTGCTGGTTTCTTCTTCATAGCGGCGCGGCACCAGGCCGCTGGCGCCGATGCTGCCGTCACTCGTCATGCGCCGCGCCACCAGCGGCGCCACGCTGGGGCCCACCCGCACGTCCACCTGCACCTGGTAGCGCTGGCCCTGGCGGATCCACTGCACGCGGGCACTGCCGTTCACCTCGCCGCGGTAGTTGCCGGTGAGGGTGTAGTCCAGCCGGGTGGACGGCGGCCAGTCGAAGTGGGGCGCGACGGCGGAGGCGACGGACAGCGCCGCGGCGGGGGCGGAAGCGCTGGTGGGCGGCATGCTGGCGGCGGCCACGGCAGGCGACGGGGCTGGCGGCGCACTGGCCGCGGTGGCGGCGGCCTGCGCCAGCGCAGAAGCAGCGGCCGCAGGGGCCGAAGCGGCTGGCGCAGCCGCCAGCGCTTCTTGCGCGGCTTGAGCAGCCGCGGCCGAAGCCGCCTCGGCCGCCGCCAGCGCTGCCCACTCGGCCCGCACGGCCTCTGCGCGCGCCTTCGCCTCGGCCTGCGCCTGCGCATCGGCGGCTTCCGCAGCCGATGCCGCGGGATCCGGCGCTGCCGCACGCTCGACCGGCACGGCGCGGGGCGCCGGCGGCGGCGCCACCCGGGGCGCCACGGGCGCCGGCGCGGCCTGTTGCAGCTCGCGCACGAAGGCCACGTCCATGCGCTGCATAGCCGGCTTGCTGGCGCTGCCGGCATCGACCATCAGCTCGGCCACCTCGCTGCCCAGGCAGCCGTGCACGCCCAGCACCGCGGCCACCACGGCCAGCGCCGCCCAGCGGCGGCGGCGGCCGCCGGCAGCACCGCGGTTCAGCAGCCCAGCCATTCGCGGCGCAGGGCCGCTGCGGACTTCAAGGGCTTGTCAGCCGGCGTCAGGGCCAGGTTGCCCGCCGCGGCTTCGGCCGGCGGCACCAGGCGCACGGTCAGCAGGCGCTGGTCGCGCACCAGCAGCAGTTCAAACGGCTGGCCGGCGCTGATCCACTGCTGCGCGTCGTCCAGCCGGCGCACGCGCCAGCCGTCCACGGCCAGCACCTCGTCGCCGGCCGACACGCCGGCCTTTTCGGCTACGCTGCCGCGCAGCACCTGGCGCACCTGCACACCGCTCAGCGCACCTTCCGCCAGCCGCAGGCCCAGGCCGGCCGACCAGCCGCCCGGCTCCGCCTTCACCGCCACGCCGGCCTTGGCCAGCAGCGCCGGCAGCGGCAGGTCGTCGGTGCCGTGCACCCAGGCGGCCAGCTCGGCCTCGTAGCTGCGGCGGCCCACCTGGCGCAGCGCGGCGGCAATCGCCGCCTCGTCGATCGGGCCGCCGCGGCTGGCCGCCCACAGCGCGCGCATCACATCGTCCAGCGTGCCGCGGCGTTCGGCGCGCAGCGTCAGGTCCAGCGCCATCGCCACCAGCGAGCCCTTGGTGTAGTAGCTCACCGTGGCATTGGGCGTGTTCTCGTCGGCGCGGTAGTACTTCACCCAGGCGTCAAAGCTGGACTGCGCCACGCTTTGCACCTGGCGGCCGGGTGCGGCCAGCACGCCGTTGATCGTCTTGCCCACCAGCTTCAGGTAGCGCGGCGCGTCGATCAGCCCGGTGCGCAGCAGGAACTGGTCGTCGTAGTAGCTGGTGAAGCCCTCGAAGAACCACAGCAGCTGGGTGTAGTTCTCGCGGCTGTAGTCGAACTGCGCGAACTCGGCGGGCCGCAGGCGCTTGACGTTCCAGGTGTGGAAGAACTCGTGGCTGATCAGGCCCAGCAGCGTCACGTAGCCGTCGCTGCTGGCGGTGACACCCGGGCGCGGCAGGTCGCGGCGGTTGGCGATCAACGCCGTGCTGGCGCGGTGTTCCAGGCCGCCGTAGCCATCTTCCACCACGTTGAGCATGAACACGTAGCGCGAGTACGGCGGCTTGCCCTTGGGGCCATGCCAGAACTGGATCTGCGCCTCGCAGATGCGGCGGGTGTCGGCCAGCAGCCGGTCGCCGTCGAAGCCCGGCCAGGCGCCGGCCACCACGAACTCGTGCGGCACGCCGGCCAGCTCGAAGCGGCCACGCCAGAAGCTGCCCAGTTCAAACGGGTGGTCCACCAGCTCGTCGTAATCGGCGGCCCGCCAGGCGCGGGGGCCGTCGGGCTCCATCGCGGTGGCCACTTCCCAACCGCGCGGCAGCGTGCCCAGCTCAATGCGGTGCGGCTCGGCCTCGCGCCCTTCCACCCGCAGGCACAGGCTGGTGTTGTTGAAGAAGCCCCGCCAGGCATTGAGGAAGGCGGTGCGCACCGAGGTGTCGAAGGCATACACCAGGTAGCTCACCGTCAGCGCACCGCGGCCGGTGGGGCGGGCGATCCAGCTGGTCTTGTCGCGCTGCTGCAGCGCCACCGGCGTGCGGCCCTGGCGCGCCTGCAGCTGCGACAGGTGGCGACCAAACTCGCGCACCATGTAGCTGCCCGGAATCCACACCGGCAGGCTCAGCACCTGCTCGGCCGCGGGCTGCGGCACCGTGAGGGTGACGCGGTACAGGTGGGCGTGGACGTCGGCGACGTCGATGCGGTACGTGATCATGGACTGCAGCAGAGGGGAAATCAGGTCACGCGCCAGCGGCGCCGATGAAGCAGCTGAGCGAAGCGACGGCGGTGAGGCGGAAGCGCAGCGTGAGCCAGGCCGACAGGCCGTGGCGCGGGTACACCCGGCGGTCGACCAGGTAGCAGCCGACCAGCATCGCGCCGCTGATCACCAAGCCGGCGTTGGGCGGCATCATCACCGCCACCCAGGCCACCAGCGAGGGCACCACGCCCCAGCTGAACAGGCCCGGCGTGCCGTCGCGAAAGCCGATGCCCCAGTGGATGCCACCGAGGAACGAGAGGATCACCGCGGCATAGGTGGCCAGCGCCAGCGTGACGTAGGGCAAGGTGTCGGCCCGTACCAGCCACACCAGCAGCGCGCCGGTGAAGAACGGGATGAGGCCGGCATATCCCAGGCGCAGGGCCTGGACCGAAGGGGCCGCAGCGGCGGCAGGGGCGGACAGGGGGGCAGCAGACATGGCGCCCGCATTGTCCACGGGCGTCACCCCCCGCGCCGGCCGCGGTGAATCGTCAAGACTTGGCCGAGGCCTCGGCCAGCTGCTTTTCGATCTCCGCCGCCGGAATGGCGCCCGGCAGGCGGCGGCCGTCCTGGAACACCAGGGCCGGCGTGCCGTTGAGCTTGTGCTTCTGGCCAAAGGCCACGTTGCGGGCGATGGCGGCGGCATCGCAGCTGCCCATCTGCTTGGGAATGGTGGCGCCTTCCAGCATCCACGAGCGCCAGGTCTTCTGCGCGTCCTTCGAGCACCAGATGCCCTTGGCCTTGGCGTCCGAATCGGCGCCCAGGATGGGATACAGGAAGGTGTAGATGGTCACGTCCTTGACGGTGGCCAGGTCGCGCTCGAAGCGCTTGCAGTAGCCGCAGTTGGGGTCGGCGAACACCGCCAGCTTGCGCGAGCCATTGCCCTGCTTCTGCACCATCGCGTCCTTCAGCGGCAGCGACGCGAAGTCGATCGCCGTCAGCTTCTGGATGCGGGCATCGGTCAGGTTGGTCTTGTTGCGGGTGTCGAAGATCGAACCCTGGATGACGTGGTTGCCGCTTTCGTCGCTGTACAGCACGTCGGTGCCCATGCGCACCTCGTACAGGCCCGGGATCGGCGTCTTGGTCACCTCGT
Organism: uncultured Aquincola sp.; assembly: GCA_937883885.1. The sequence goes on from CAKZXL010000285.1 coordinate 5,795, forward strand.
CGATCTTGGGCATCTGCGGCAGCCGCTCCATCAGGTTCTTGCGGATGACGTCTTCCTGGGCGGCTGCGGGCAGCGCGGCGATGGCCAGCACGGCGGCGGCCGCGGCGAGGGTTCGGTTCAGCATGGGGTGTCCTTCAAAGGCCGAGCGCGCGCCCGGCAAGCCAGCGCTTGGCGCCGGGCAGGTGATCGACCAGACTCAGGCCGCGGTTGCGAAGTTCCCGCAGCCAGGGCGCGGGCGGAGCGAACAGGTGCAGCAGGCCATCGGTGACGGTGGCCATGGCCGCGGTGGGGCCCAGGCGGCGGCGGGCATAACGCGCCAGCAGCCGCTCGTCGCCGAGCGGGCGCCAGGCTTCGCGCGCGGCCAGGGTCTCGGCCAGGGCCTGCACATCGGCCAGGCCCAGGTTCAGGCCCTGCCCGGCCAGCGGATGCACCACGTGCGCGCTGTCGCCCAGCAGCACCCAGCCGGGGCCGCTGAAGCGGCGGGCCTGGCCCACGCCCAGCGGCCAGGCGGCGCGTTCGCTGCCCAGTTGCAGGCGGCCGGCGGCGCCGCCGGTGGCGTCGTTCAGGGCCTGCTCGAACTCGGCGCCGGGCAGTGCCAGCAGCTCGGCGGCTCGGGCCTCGGGCAGCGACCACACCAGGCCGTAGGAACAGCCCGGCTGCGGCCGGTCGAAGGGCAGCAGCGCCAGCACGTCGGGCGAGCGGAACCACTGGCGGGCCGTGCCGTCGTGCGGCCGGTCGGCCACCAGGCGGGCGGCGATGGCGCGGTGGCCGTACCAGTGCATGTCGAAGTGGATGCCCAGGCGCTCGCGGGTGGCCGAATGCTTGCCTTCGCACAGCGCGGTCAGGGGCGCGTCCACGGTCTCGTCGGGGCCGGCGCGGCGCACGTGCGGCGCAAAGCGCAGCGCCGCATGCAGCACTTCTTCCAGCGCCGCGGCATCGACGATCCAGCACAGCGCAGGCACCGCCTGGTCCCAGGCCGAAAAGCGGATGGCGCCGGGCTGTGCATCGCCCTGCACCTGCATGTCGTGCACCGGCGTCACCGCATCGGGCGGCAGCGCTTCCCACACCTTGAGCGACTGCAGCAGCGCCATCGAAGCGGCATTGAGCGCATAGGTGCGCACATCGGGCTGGCCGGTGGGCGCCGGGCCCGCCTGCAGCACCACCCGCAGCCCCTGGCGCGACAAGGCCAGCGCCAGGCTCGCCCCCACGGCGCCCGCGCCGCGGATGCACACGTCGGTCGGCTCGCTGCCCATGCGGTTGGAAGTCATGCAGGGCATTGTAGGGAGCGGCCCCCTGCCCGCCTCGCCTGCAGGGGCCGGCCCTGCCGGGCGCGCCCGAAAGGGGGTGGCGGCGGGCAGAATGCGCCGCATGAGCGACCATTCCGTGACCGTGCACTCGCTGCACCTCCATCCCATCAAGTCCTGCGCCGGCATCGCGGTGCGCGAGGGCCTGCTGATCGAAACCGGCCTGGAGCTGGACCGCGCCTGGATGGTGGTGGACGACGAGGGCCGCTTCCTCACCCAGCGCGAGCTGCCGCAGATGCAGCTGGTCAAGCCCACGCTGCGCACCGAGGACCTGGTGCTGCGCGCGCCCGGCATGCTGGCGCTGCACCTGGCCATCCACGCGGTGGAAGAACCCTGCCGCGCCACCGTGTGGGGCGATGAGGTGGCCGCCTACGACATGGGCAAAGTGGCCGCGCAGTGGTTCACCGACTACCTGGGCCGGCCGGCGCGGCTGGTGCGCTTCGACCCCGAGCACCAACGCGCCTGCGACGCCCGCTGGACCGGCGGCCTGCCGGCGCAGACGGCGTTTGCCGATGGTTTCCCGCTGCTGGTGGCTTCCACCGCCTCGCTGGCGGAGCTGAACCGCCGCCTGGCCGCAGCCGGCCACCCGCCCGCGGCGATGGAGCGCTTCCGGCCCAACCTGGTGCTGGAAGGGCTGGAGGACGCGCATGCCGAGGACTTCATCGACGAGCTGACGATCGAATCGCCGCAGGGCCCCATCGTGCTCAAGCTGGTCAAGCCCTGCTCACGCTGCAGCATCCCCGACGTGGACCCGACGACGGCCCAGACCGGCCACGCCATCACCGACACGCTGCTGGGCTACCGCGCCGACCCGCGGCTCAACGGCGCCCTCACCTTCGGCATGAACGCCATCATCGTCAGCGGCATCGACCATCTGTTGCAGGTCGGCGCGCGGGGGGAAGGGACGATTGCGTTTTAGGCCGGCCGTTTGTCTGGCAGCGGAATGAACTCGGTTTCCCCCGGCACCGGCGCAAACCGCTGCGCCGCCCAGTCGTCGGCCGCCTGCACGATGCGCTCCTTGCGGCTGGAGACGAAGTTCCACCACATGTAGCGGTGGCCCAGCGGGTCGCCGCCC
>CAKZXL010000286.1 GCA_937883885.1 uncultured Aquincola sp.
GCAAGAGCTGGTACGACCTGACCAGCCAGGCCTTCACCGTGTTCCTGCCGGTCAAGAGCGGGGGCGTGATGGGCGACGGCCGCACCTACGACTACGTGGTGGCGCTGCGTGCGGTGCAGACCAGCGACTTCATGACCGCCGACTGGGCCGAGCTGCCCTACGGCCTGCTCAAGAAGGTCTCGGGCCGCATCATCAACGAGGTGCGCGGCATCAACCGCGTGACCTACGACGTGAGCAGCAAGCCGCCGGCGACGATCGAGTGGGAATGATCTAACCTCGTTTCCAGGTCGTGCCATGCAGTCCCACTTCCCCCTGAAAGTTCAATCGGGGCAGTGACTTAGCGTCTCAGCCGGTTTCAACTCGCCTCAGCAAAGCGCCGTGATTCTGGCGGTGTTGCTGGCGGTATCGAAGAGCCGGCCCTTGGACGACCCCTCCCGGTACCGTCAAATGCCTTGACGGTATCGGTTGTCGGATCCGACGGGGGAACACGATGCTCACTGACATGAGGTTGAGGGCGCTCAAGCCCACGGGAACGATCTACAAGGTTGCCGATCAGCAGGGGCTGTACGTCGCCGTCACTCGCACCGGCGTGGTGAGCTTCCGGTTCGACTACCGGATCAACGGCCGCCGGGAGACCTTGGTGCTGGGCCAGTACGACTCGACGCTCGGCGCCAAGAAGCCACGAGATCCGGAGGAACTGGACTACGGCATGTCCTTGACCTTGGCCGAGGCACGACTGCTGATGACGCGGGCGCGTCGATCCGTGGAACGCGGCGAGAGCCCGTCGCGCGACAAGGCGGAGAAGCGTGTCGAGGCTGCAGAAGCCTTGACGTTCGGCAGATGGGCGGAGAAGTACTTTGCCGAAACCAAGCTGGCCGAGTCCACCCGAGCGATGCGCAAGTCCATCTACGACCGGAACCTGGCGGCAGAGTTCGGCCGATTGAAGCTGGAGGAGATCACTCCAACGCGCCTGATGACACGGTGCGAAAGGATCAAGGAACGGGGTGCGGCTGCTCCCGCCGTTCACACCCGGGAGATCGTTCTTCAAGTCTTCCGGTTCGTCCAGGCGCGCGGCTTGAAGATCGACAACCCCGCGGAGGCGATCAGGCCCAGCGCGATCGCTACGTTCAAGGCGCGGGACAGGGCACTTTCACCGTCCGAGATCCATGTGTTCTTCGCTGCACTCGAGCAGACGGCGACCATGCCCACGCTGCGCCTGGCCATCAAGTTCATGCTGCTGACGCTGGTGCGCAAGTCGGAGTTCATCGACGCAACCTGGGGCGAGGTGAACTTCGATACGGCGACGTGGACGATTCCGAAGGAGCGCATGAAGGCCGGGCGGCATCACAACGTCTATCTCAGTCAACAGGCCCTGGACATCCTGGTCGCCTTCAAGACCTGCTTCGGCGCGAGCTCGTATCTGCACCCCGGACGTTACGAAACCACGCTGCCCATCAGTGCGGCCACGTTGAATCGAGTCATCGACGTGACGGTCGAACTCATCCGTGATCGGGGCGAAGACTTCGAACCCTTCACGGTGCATGACCTGCGCCGGACGGCCAGTACCTTGTTGCACGAGGCTGGCTTCAACAGCGACTGGATCGAAAAGTGCCTTGCTCATGAGCAGCGGGGTGTGCGTGCGGTCTACAACAAGGCGGAGTACGCGGAGCAACGACGCGCGATGATGCAAAGCTGGGCCGACATGCTGGATGAGTGGATCCGGAACGGCGGCAACGTCGTTCCCATTCGCCGCCAAGCGACTGCGCTCGCGTGAGTGCGTATTCCACGCCATCCCGGACACCGTTCCGCCGTGATGGCGGACAGCATTCCGCTGTGATGGCGGACAGCGTTCCAGGCTGAAGGCGGACAGCGTTCCGTTCTGATGGCGGACACC
>CAKZXL010000287.1 GCA_937883885.1 uncultured Aquincola sp.
AGGCGTTGTCGTGGATGTTGGACGGGTGCAGCCCGGCCTCGCCGCCATCGGGCCGCGCCCATTGCGGCTTGGGCCCGATCAGCCGCACGCCGGTGCGGCTGGAGTTGTAGTGCACCTGCCAGTCGGCATCAAAGAAGGTGGCGATGTCGGCCGGCGTGAAGAAGTCGGGCGCACCATGCGGCCCGTACAGCACGCCGATGCGCCACTCGCGCGTGGGCGCGGGCGGCAGCCCGGCCGGGGGCTCGAACAGCGGCTGACCTGCCGGCTCAGCCCCCACCGGCAGCAGATCACCCGCCCGCAGCGTGCGCCCGCCGTGGCCGCCGAACTGGCCCAGCGTGAAGGTGGACCGGCTGCCCAGGTACAGCGGCACGTCGAGGCCGCCGCGCACCGCCAGGTAGCTGCGGGCGCCGGCTTCCAGCGTGCCCAGGCGCAGCACCGCACCGGCCGGCAGCGCATGGGCACGGCCGGGGGCCAGCGGCTGCCGGCCGTCGGGCCCTTCCAGCGTCACCGGCATTGGCGCGCCGCCCAGCGCCACCACCGCGGGCGCATGAAAGCGCAGCGTGGGGCCGGACAGCGTGCATTCCAGCGTGGCGGCATCGGCCGCATTGCCCACCAGCCAGTTGGCGATGCGGTGGCCCAGCTCGTCCATCGGGCCCGAGGGCGGCACGCCCACGTCCCAGTGGCCCAGGCGGCCGGGCCAGTCCTGCACGCTGGTCATCACGCCGGGGGCCATGACCTCCACCGCCCGCGGCACCGGCGCAAAGCCGCCCAGCGTGGCGGTGACGATGCGGCCTTCGGTGAACACCGGCTCATGGCTGAGCGCGCGCAGGTAATCCAGGTTGGTGGCGATGCCGGCCAGCCGCGTGTCGGCCAGCGCGGCCTGCAGCCTGGCCACGGCCTCGGCGCGGTCGCGGCCGGTGGCGATCAGCTTGGCCAGCATCGGGTCGTAGTGCGGCGGCACGTCGGTGCCGCGGGCCACCCAGGTGTCCACCCGCACGCCGGGCGGGAAAAGCACCTCGGTGAGCAAGCCGGCCGAAGGCTGGAACTGCCGCGCCGGATCTTCGGCATACAGGCGCACCTGGATGGCCGCGCCCTGCGGCTGCGGTGCCTGCAAAGCCAGCCGGCCCTGCTGCGCCAGCTGCACCATCCAGGCCACCAGGTCGATGCCGGTGACCTGCTCGGTCACGCCATGCTCCACCTGCAGCCGGGTGTTCACTTCCAGAAAGTAGAACTCGCCGCCGTCGGCATCCAGCACAAATTCCACCGTGCCGGCCGAGCGGTACTGCACCGCCGCGGCCAGCCGCACTGCGGCTTCGCACAGCGCGGCGCGGGTGTCGGCGGGCAGGCCCGGCGCCGGGGTTTCTTCCACCACCTTCTGGTGGCGGCGCTGGGCGCTGCAGTCGCGCTCGCCCAGCGCGATCACCTCGCCATGACCATCGCCGAAGATCTGCACCTCGATGTGGCGCGCCCGCTCGACGAACTTCTCCAGGTACAGGCCTGCGTCCTTGAAGTTGGCCTGGGCCAGGCGCTGCACCGCTTCCCAGGCGGGCGGCAGCTCGGCCGCGCTGCGCACCAGCCGCATGCCGATGCCGCCACCGCCCGCGGTGCTCTTGAGCATCAGCGGGTAGCCGATGCGCTCGGCCGCCTGCTGGGCCTCGGCCAGGCTGGCCAGCAGGCCGGTGCCCGGCAGCAGCGGCACGCCATGGGCCTGGGCCAGTTGCCGCGCGGTGTGCTTGAGGCCAAAGGCCCGCATTTGCGCCGCGGTAGGGCCGATGAAGGCGATGCCCGCGGCCTCGCAGGCTTCGGCGAAGTCGGGGTTCTCGCTCAAGAAGCCGTAGCCGGGATGGATGGCACCGGCGCCGGTCTCGCGCGCGACGGCCAGGATGCGATCGGCGTTCAGGTAGCTTTGCGCGGCCGGGGCGGGGCCGATGCACACCGCGCGATCGGCCTGCTGCACATGGGCGGCATCGGCATCGGCCTCGGAGTACACGGCCACCGACTTCAGACCCAGGGCCTGGAGGGTGCGCAGGATGCGGCAGGCGATGGCGCCGCGGTTGGCGATGAGGACGGTATCGAACATGGTGCGTCTCAAACCCCGTCCCACACCAGGAACTCGACCGGTGTGGGGTGGTAGGCATTGCAGGGGTTGTTGAGCTGCGGGCAGTTGCTCACCAGCATGTACAGGTCCATCTCGGCGCGCAGCTCCACGTACTTGCCGGGGCCGCTCACGCCATCGGCGAAGGTGAGCTGACCGTCTTCGGTCACCGGCACGTTCATGAAGAAGTTGACGTTGGGCACCAAGTCGCGCTTGCCCAGGCCCACGTCGGCGTTCTGCAGCGCCAGCAGGTAGTTGTCGCGGCAGCTGTGCATGAACTTCTTCTGCAGCGCATAGCGCACGGTGTTGCTCTCGGCCGCGCAGGCGCCGCCCAGGGTGTCGTGGCGGCCGCAGGTATCGGCCACGATGCGCAGCATCGGTCGGCCCAGGTTGCTCACCAGCACCGAGCCGGTGGTCAGGTAGATGCCGCCTTGCCGCAGCAGCGTGCCGGTGGCGCTGTAGTGCTCGGCCGCGTCGTGGCGGGCGTAGAAGATCACGTCCACCGCCTGGTTGCCTTCCAGGTCGACGATGCGCAGGGTCTGGCCGGCGCGCAGCTCGGTGAACCAGGGCTCGCCGGCAGGCTGGCGGTGGCGCAGCACGGCGTCTTCGGGCTGCAGCGTGCTGGGCTGCAGGCGCATGGCGGTGGCTTGGGTGGTGAGCTCGATGGGGGTGTCGGTCGTCATGGCAGTCGGTCCTCAGCTGATCGCGAACACGTCGCTGTTGTGCAGCGCGCGCGCCGTCTCGGGGCGAAAGCGCCGGCAGGGGTCGTCGGCGGGCGCCGGCCCGCGGCGCCAGGCCGCGATGCCCAGGCGGCCGGGCGCATAACCGGGGCGCGGGTCCAGCGGATGGGGCGCCGTGCTCAGCGCCAGGATCACGTCCATGTCCATGCGCAGCTCCAACTGCGCGCCCTTGGTGCTGCGTTCGGCATCGAAGACGAAGCGGCCCTGCCCGTCCACCACCACCTTGCTGAACAGGTTCACCGGCGCGATCTGGTCGCGCAGCGTCAGGCCGTGCTTGCCGGTCTCGATCAGCAGGCCGTCGCGGCCACTGCGCTGCATCGCGTTGCGGTGGTCCTCGAAGCGCTTGGCGCCGTAGCGCGCCTCCATCGTCGGCGTGTCCAGCAGCGCGCCCAGCGGGTCGTGCCAGCCCAGCGTATCGACCGTGAACGAGGCCATCGCCCGGCCCATGTCGCTCATCAGCACATGGCCGGCGCGGTAGTGGGCGGTGTGCTGGGCCTTCAGGCTGTCGGGCATGTTGTAGCGCTCCAGCGTGTCATGGGCGGCGTACAGCACCACCGAGGCATTGACGCGCTCGTCCAGCGCCACGAAGCGCAGCGCGGTGCCGCGGCGCAGCCGCCAGCTCCAGTGCGCGCCGCCGGGCACGATCTCGCTGAAGGCCACCAGCTCGGCCGGCAGCTCGGGCGCAAAGCGCCGCCACAGCGGCAGCGCATCCACCGGCCGTTCGGCGGGCGGGTTGTCCTGGGTGTGCACCGGGGGGTGAACTTGACTAGACATGTCGGTTGCTTCCTTCACTCGGTGAGGTCGATGGAGCCGGCCTGCGACAGCTTGGCCAGCAGCTCGAAGTCGGTCTGCATGCCCGAGGTGGCGCGTATGCGCGCCAGCACCTCGCGCTTGAGCTCGTTGAACGCGGGCGCCAGCTTCATGTCCTGCTGGCGTTCGGCGGGCAGTGGTACTTGGTACACGGTGTCGATGCGGCCCGGGCGTGGTGCCATCAGCACCACCTGGCGGCCCAGGTACAGCGCTTCTTCCACGTCGTGGGTGACGAAGACGATGGTGCTGCGCTCCAGCCGGTGCACGTGCAGGATGAGGTCGTGCATCACCTCGCGGGTCTGCGCGTCCAGCGCGCCGAAGGGCTCGTCCATCAGCAGCACCTGCGGCCGGCTCATCAGTGCGCGGGCAATGGCCACCCGCTGCTGCATGCCGCCCGACAGCTGGCTGGGGTAGTGGCGGGCCACGTGGGTCAGGCCCATCAGGCGCAGCAGTGCATCGGCGCGGCCGGCGGCGGCCTCCACATCAGCGGCGGTGCGGTCCTGCGTGTGCACCTTCAGCTGGCGGCTGAAGCGGATGTTCTCCAGCACCGTCAGCCACGGGTACAGGCTGTAGTGCTGGAACACCATCGCGCGGTCGGCGCCCGGGCCCTCGATGGGCTGGCCGTCGCACAGCAGCGTGCCGGCGCTGCGGTGCTCCAGCCCGGCCAGCGTGCGCAGCAGCGTGCTCTTGCCGCAGCCCGAGGCACCCACCAGCGTGACGAAGGCGTTCTCTTCGATGTCCAGGTTCACGTCCTGCAGCGCCACGGTGGCGCCGAAGTGCTTCCACAACCCCTGCACGCGGATCTTGGGTGATGTGCTCATGCTCAGCGCCGCAGGTAGAGGTAGCCGAAGGCCTTGCGGTGGGCCAGCCGCATCAGCTGGTCGATCGCCAGGCCGATGAGGCCGATCAGCAGGATGCCGCCGAAGATCTTGTCGGTCTGCAAAAAGCGCTGCGCCTTCAGGATGGCGAAGCCCAGGCCCGAGCTGGCGGCCACCAGTTCGGCCACCACCAGGTAGGTCCAGGCCCAGCCCATGGTCACGCGCAGCGTGTCCAGCAGCGCCGGCTTGGCCGAGGGCACCAGCACCTGCTGGATGATCTCGCCGCGGGTGGCGCCCAGGGTCTGCGCCGCCTCGATCTGCGCGGCCGGCACGCGGCGCACGTCTTCGGCCACCATCAGCACCATCTGGAAGAAGGTGCCGATGAAGATGATGGCCACCTTGGCGCCCTCGTCGATGCCCACCCACACCATGACCAGCGGAATGAAGGCCACCGCCGGCATGTAGCGGATGAAGTCGGTCAGCGGCTCCAGCAGCGCCTGCACCGTGCGAAAGCTGCCGATCAGCAGCCCCAGCGGCAGCGCGATCAAGGCCGACAAGGCCCAGCCGGAGACCACCCGCAAGGTGCTGATGGCCACGTCTTCCAGCAGGCCGTCGGCCCACCAGTCGGCCATGCGCTGCAGCACCGCGCCTGGGCCGGGCATGAACACCGGCTGCACCCAGCCGCTGGCGGCCAGCGCCATCCAGCCCAGCAGCGGCAGCAACAGGCCCAGCGCCACCAGCACCAGCGCGCGGGTGCGCGGGATTGGCGTGCGCACGCCCCACCAGGGCCGCGGCTCGGGCAGCAGCGTGGGCACCGGGGGCGCGATGACCGGCATCGCGGGCGGCACCGTGCCCTGCGCCGGCGCTGCGGCGCCACGCATCGTCTGCGTCGTCATCGCAGGCTCCCGCTTACTTCAGCGCTTCGGCCAGCAGGCTGGCGTCGATGCCCTTGGCGGCCTCGGGCTTGCCGTCGATCAGCTTGTGCTGCAGCAGAAAGCCGGCGATGGTGGGCGCCACCGCGGCCAGCGAATCGGGGCCGCTGCCGGCCAGTGCGGCCTGGTTGGCCGCTGCATCGAAGAAGCGGGTGCCGGGCATGAAGACCTGGTATTCCTCGGGCTTCAGGCTCACCACCTTGCTCATGATGCGGGCGGCCTCGGCCGGCTGCTCGCGGATGAACTTCTCGGTGTCCATCCAGGCCTTGATCATGCCCACCAGGTCTTTGCGCTTGGTGGCGATCGCCTTTTCCTGGGCCACCAGCAGGTCGGGTACCAGGCCCGGCATGTCCTTGGAGGTGAACAGCGCGCGGCCCTTGCCACTCTTGGTGATCTGGTCGATCCAGGGGTTCCACACCACCGCGGCGTCCACCCGGCCGGCCATGAAGGCGGCGGCCGCGTCACCGGCCGACAGGTTGGTGATCTTGACGTCGGACGGCTTCATGCCGTTCTTGGCCAGCGCGGTGGCCAGCACGAAGTGCGAGATGCTGTACTGCTCCAGCGCCACCGACTTGCCCTTCAGCTCGGCGAAGGACTTGATCTTCGGGCTGACCAGCAGCGCGTCGTTGCCGGCCGAGTTGTCGTTGACCAGGATGGCCTTGAGCGGCAGGCCTTTGGCCAAAGGACCCAGCGTGTCGGACCAGGTCTGCGAATTGGCATCGAGCTGGCCCGAAGACAGCGCGCTGATGGAATCGGTGTAGTTGGCGAACCAGACCAGCTTGACGTCGGCGCCGTGCTTCTTGAAGAAGCCCTTTTGCTCGGCCACGTACCAGGCCACCCAGCCCGGCCAGTCGGAGACCCCCACCTTGACTTCGGCGGCGGCCGGCAGGGCGTGGCCCAGGCCGGTGGCAACAAGGGCAACGGCCAGCGCGGCGCGCAGGCCACGGGCAGCGGAACGGAAGAGGGGTCGCATGGAAGGCTCCAGGGCAAGGGCTGCTTGAAAACGTCGGGAAGCCACCTCGCAAACGAAGTGAACCTCCCGGGCTTTTGTCCCGCCGTGGAGCCTGAGCACCGTCATGCCGCGCATGGGTGCTTGAGGCCGATGGCTCTTGGACCAGACACCAGGCTTGCACTGCCCGGCCGGAACCCTAGCCACCATTCAGTAGCGATCGCCAGACCGCTTCCCTTGCCTGAAACAACGCAAGGGCTGTGCCTGGTCACGGCGGGTGATTTGCGCCACTGAAGCGCCGAACGGGTTGCCTTTGGTGCCTTCAACGCCTCTGTTCGGTGCTCATCGCCCGCGGATGACGCACCGGGCGCACGAGCCATGGATCATTGCCGCGCTGCGGGCTCGGCCTTCAGCCACACAGCCTCCACAATGCTTGCCCTTGCGGCCCGCGAGACTCGTTCGCCATGACCACTCTCTTGTTCTGCACCAGCTACATCGACAGCCCGCGCGCCTGGGAAGAGCGCTACCAGCGCTGGCTGCGTTACTACCAGCAGGGCCGTCTGCAGGCCGACGTCCTGGTGATGATCGACGACGGTGCGAGCCATGTTCCCGAGGTGCCTGGCCTGTGCCTGGCCGGCGACGATGCCGCGCTGCCAGCCCGCTGCGACGGCCTGCTGCTGTACCGCTTTGCCGAGCGGCTGGGGCGACCCCGTGTCGACCACTACCCCGGCTGGTGGCGCAGCTTCTTCAAGTCGCTGGATCTGGCCGAGCATTTCGGTGCCGACAAGATCGTCCATGTGGAGTCGGACGCCTTCCTGTTGACCCAGCGCGCCTTCGACTGCGTCAACGAGGCCCGCACAGGCTGGCATGTGATGTGGTGCGCCCACTACGGCTTTCCGGAGACGGCGATCCAGGTGATCTGCCAGGACCAGTTCGGCGCGCTGCGCGACTTTCGGCAACGCTATGAGTCCGAAGGCGCATCGGACTTGGCAGAGCGCATCCTGCCCTTCACCGACGTGCACCGCGAATTCGTGGGCGACCGCTACAGCGAGCTGATCCGCATCCACCGCGGCATCTTCCGGTCCCGCAAGTTCGATCGCTTCAAGATCTTCAAGAGCAACCGCATCTTCCGGTACATGCCGCTGGATGCCGACTACGTCACCCAGTTGGAGCCCTGGCAGGATCTGGCCGTGTCCCCGGCCACGCGGCCGCTCTGAAAAGCAGCCGCACGCCGGACCGCAGCACTACCAGCCCAGCGCCGCCCCGTCGCTGCGCGGATCGCTGCCGCCTTCGAACGTGCCTTGCGCACTGCGCAGGATGGCGCCGGCATGGCCCATGGTCTCGTCGAAATCGTCGTAGACCTCCACCTCGTGGCCAGCGTCCAGCAGCGCCTGCACCGTCTCGGGCGGAAAGCGGCTCTCCAGCTTCAGCGATTCGCTCTCCTGCCCCCAGGTGCGGCCCAGCAGCCAGCGCGGCGCGCTGATGGCGGCCTGCGGATTGAGGCCGAAGTGCACGATGCGGCTGAACACCGCGCTCTGCGATTGCGGCTGGCCGTCGCCGCCCATGTTGCCGTAGACCAGCGTGCGGCCGTCGTTCAGCTGCGCCAGTGCCGGGTTCAGCGTGTGGAAGGGCTTGCGGCCCGGCGTCAGGGGGTTCAGCGCCGCCGGGTCCAGCGAGAAGCTGCAGCCGCGGTTCTGCCAGTTGACACCCGACTCGGGCAGCACGATGCCGCTGCCGAACTCGTGGTAGATGCTCTGGATGAAGCTCACCGCCACGCCGTCGCGGTCGATCACGCCCATCCACACCGTGTCGCCCGGGCCCTGGCCGCCGGGCCAGGCCTGCGCCTGCAGCGGGCGGATGTTGGCGGCCATCGCATCCAGCGCCTCGGGCGCCAGCAGCGCCTGTGGGTCCTGCTTCATCCACGCGGGGTCGGTGATCAGGCTGTCGCGGATGGCAAAGGCCTGCTTGGTGGCTTCGACGCAGGCGTGCACATAGGCCGCGTTGTCGGGTGTCATGCTGGCGGCATCGAACAGGCGGTCGAGCTGGCCCAGGATCAGCAGCGACACCAGGCCTTGCGTGGGCGGCGGCATGTTGTACAGGGTGCCGGTGGAGTGCGCCATGGCCAGCG
>CAKZXL010000288.1 GCA_937883885.1 uncultured Aquincola sp.
CACCACGGCCGCCGCCATCACGCGCCGGCCGCCGGCCATCACCAGGTGGGCCAGGGCCACGGCTTCGGCACACAGGCCTTCGGGGTAGGCCGCGTTTTCGATGTTGGCGCCCAGGTGCAGCCGGCCCTGTTCGTCCAGCAGGGCGGCGCCCACCGCAAAGCGCGAATACGGCGAATGCGATTGCAGCCGGGCCTGCGCAGCGGCCTGCAGCAGGGGCGTTTCATCGGCCGGGGTCAGGTGTGCCATCGCTTCAGCCCCACACCAGCCGGCCGGCCTGCAGCCGCAGGTCGCTGCGGGGCTGGGCCACGCAGGGCAACACCGCGCCCTCGGCCCGTTCTTCACGGCTGATGCCAGGCCAGTCGATGACGTAGTGCACCTCGCCCGCCAGCAGCTGCGACAGGCAGGCGCGGCAGCTGCCGTTGCGGCAGGCGCTGCGCAACGGCACCCCGGCCTGCAGCGCCGCGGCCAGCACCGTCTGGTCGGGCTGGGCCGTGAAGCTGTAAGCGCCTGGCTCGATGCAGATGGTGTGCGGCAAGGACATCGGCGCAGTCTATCGGCGGCGGCGGAAACAAAGTGTTCTGCCGCTTCAGCGGCGAAGGCGCGGGCCGATGAGTCACGTCATGCCGCCCCGCGACACCGCCCCCGCTCCGCTCGACGGCACGCCGACGGCGATGCCACTGCCCCGCGCCGCCTTCCCGGCCGCGCTGCGCCGCTTCGGCAGCCAGCCGGTGTACCGGGTGATCGAGGTCACGCGCGACGCCAATGGCCGGCTCAGCCTGCAAGGCCGCATCTGGCACACCGACCTGGACCGGCTGCGCCGCTTCGGCCGCGCGCTGGCGGCCAACTCGCAATCGCACCGGGTGGTGATTGCCGATGCCCGCGGCGAACTGGTGGAAGAGCTGCCCCTGGCCGGCCCCGGCGAACGGCAGCCGCTGTGGGGCGACTGGCAGCAGATTCCGCTGCCGCCGATGCCGCGCCCGGCGGCCACGCCCGCGCCACCGCCCCGTGTGGCAGCGCCCGCGCCACGGCCCGCGCCTGCGCCCGTGCCGGCGCCACCCGCCCTGCCGGTGGTGCAGCAGGCGGTGCCGGTGTCGCCCCCGCCAGCGCCGCTGCCCGCCACCGACGACGACGTGGCGGCCGCGATGGCAGCGGCCTGGCCGACGGCCGCGGACGAAGCGGTGGCCGAGCCACCGCGGCAGGCGCCTCAAGCGCCGCCGCGCGAGCTGCCGCGCCTGCAGAGCGACGTGCCCGACGCCCCGGCCGCGCCTACCAGCGGTAGGTGAGCGAAGCCACCGCGTTGCGCCGCGCGCCGAACCAGCAGTCGCCGCGGCCCAGGCAGGTGGCCACGTAGGTCTTGTCGGTCAGGTTGCTGACGTTGAGCGCGGCACGCCAGTGCGTGTTCTCCCAGGCCAGCATCGCGTCCAGCAGCGTGACCGAAGGCACCGTGGGCGCTGCGCCGTCGTGGAAGCTGCTTTTGTAGCGCACGCCCGCGCCCACCGAAAACCCCGGCTGCCCGGCCACCATGAAGCGCCATTTGCCCCACACCGAGGCCTGGTCGTGCGGCACCTCTTCCAGCGGCTCATCGACGTTGGTGTAGGTGTAGCTGGCCACCAGGTCGAAGTCCTTGCGCAGCGCGGCCTTGACTTCCAGCTCCACGCCGCTGGCCTGGGTCTCGCCCACTTGTCTGGACAAGTTGGTGCTGGGGTCGCTGACCAGCTGGTTCTTCTCGCGCAGGTCGTACACCGCGGCATTGACGATCAGCCGGCCATCGGCCGATTCGTGCTTGACGCCCGCTTCCCACTGCTTGCCTCGCAGCGGCTTGAAGCGCTGGTTGCCGATGTTGGCCACCGGCGTGAACGACTCGCTGTAGCTGAGGTAGGGCGACCAGCCGCCGGCGATGTTGTACATCGCACCCAGGCGCTTGGTGGTGGCGCTGCTGTTCTGGTCGTCCTGGCCGTCGGTCTGGTTGCGCGCCTGGTCGTGGCGCAGGCCGGCGGTGATGAGCCAGTGCTCGCCGAAGCGGATCTGGTCCTGCAGGTACACGCCCAGCTGCCGCTGGGTGGAGGGATCGATGGCCACGCTTTCCGGCGGCGTGAAGGGCGTGTACACCGGGTTGTAGGCGTCGATCAGCGGCACCTGGGCCGGGTCGGAGCCGGCGAAGCCGCTGGTGCCCGTCTTGCGGTAGCGGGCGTAGTCCAGGCCCACCAGCAGGTCGTGCTGCACGGCGCCGGTGGTCACGCGGCCCTGCAGGTTCTGGTCGAGCGTGAGCAGCCGCGTCTGCGTGTAGGTGGCGCTGGCGTAGCGGCCCAGCAGGCGCTGGCCCTGCGGGTCCGCGTTCCATCCACCCGGCAGCGAGAACGAGTCGCCATAGGTGGTGCGGTAATCCACCGTGTTGCGGCTGTAGCGCAGGCCCTGGTTCAGGCGCCAGCCGTTGTCGAAGCGGTGCTCGAACAACCAGCCCAGCGTGCGCCGCTGCGAGTCGTAGCGGTCCCAGTCGGGGTTGCCGATGAAGCGGCTGGTGGGCAGCCGGCCGTTGGGGTTGGCGGTGATCACGCCCGACCACGGGAAGAACTGCGAGGTGGAGCCGCTCTTGTCGTTCTGCACCAGGCCTTGCAGCGTCAGCGAGGTGGCGTCGCTGGGCCGCCAGGTGAGGCTGGGCGCCAGCAGGCCGCGGTCGTCGCGCACCTGGTCCACCTGGGTGTCGGCGTCACGCGCCACCGCCACCAGCCGGTACAGCCACTGGCCGTCGGCGGTCAGCGGGCCGGTGAGGTCGGCCTGCACCTGCCGGCGGTGGAAGCTGCCGATCTGCAGGCCCACCTCGCCCTGCGCCTCGTCCAGCGGGCGCTTGCTCACCATGTTGACCACGCCGCCGGTGGAGCCCTGGCCGAACAGCATGGCCGCCGGGCCGCGCAGCACGTCGATGCGCTCCAGCGTGTACGGGTCGGTGCGGGTGTTGCTGGTGTAGTAGTCGAAGTTCTTGCGCAGGCCGTCCAGGTACTCGTCGGCATTGCCGCCACGGATGCGGAAGCCGTCGCTGCGCGAATCCAGGCCGTAGGCGTCGGAACGCACGCCAGCCGCGTAGTTGAGCGCGTCCTGCAGGTTGGTGGCGGCCTGGTCCACCAGCTGGTCGCGGGTGATCACGGTCACCGACTGCGCGGTTTCCGACAGCGGCGTGTCGGTCTTGGTGGCGGTGGCGCTGCGGCGGGCGTTGTAGCCCTTGACCGGGCCGGTGGCCGTCTGGCGGTCGGCGTTGCCGGTGATCAGCACCTGCGTCACCGGCGCCTCGGGCGCGGCTGCGACGGCGGTGGCGCTTTGCGCAAAGGCCGGGGGCCATGCGCCCAGCAACAAGGTGGCGGTGGCGGCGCAGGCCAGCGGGGTACGGCTGGCGCGGCGGTGGTGGCTCGTCATGCGGGGGTCCTGCAGAAGGACGCCTGCCCCGGGCCATGGCGCGCCTGCGCAGGCGCCCGGCCGGGCCTGTGAGCAGCCCGCAGCAACGCCGGCACTGGCGCACGCGGGGGTGCAGGCGCAGTGGCGGTGGGCGAGCGGCGGCTGGCGGAAGGACCCGGATGCTATCGCAAATGATTCTCATCTGCGAAGTAGCGTGATCCGCGGCGACCGCGCGTGCGCGGGCGCCCTGGGGGCGGGGTCAGCCCTGCAGCAACTGGCGCAGGTTGGCCTTCACCCGGGCCGCAAAACGAGGCGGCTGCGCGCGTTGGGGCGGCACGGGGCGCCCAGTGGCGGGGCGCGGGGCGCCGCCGGGGGGCAGCAGCGCCGCAGGCGCGGTGAGCGGCGGGGCAGGCGCGGTCAGCGGCAGGGCGAGCGCGTACGCGGGCTCCGCTGCGGGCGGCTCAACGGCATCCGCCTTGCCCGCAGCCGCCGGCGCTGCCAGCCCGTGGGGTGGTGCCACGTCGGCGCAATCGCGGGTGACGTAGCCCACGGCCGTCCACTCGCGCAGCATCAGGCCCCAGGGGCGCTGTGCATCGGCCGCGGTGGCCGCCACCGGCATGGCCAGCGGGCCGGTTTCGGCCTGGCCCGGCAGCGCGCCCAGGGCCAGCGAGGCGATGCAGCGCCCGCTGAAGGGGCCGCCGCGGCAGGGCTGGTCCAGCGCCCACAGCTCCAGCTGCAGGGAGCCACTGAGGTTGTCTTCCGGCCGCGGGTTGCGCACGCGGTCGACCACCAGGGCCAGGCCTTGCGCCGCCACCGGC
>CAKZXL010000289.1 GCA_937883885.1 uncultured Aquincola sp.
AGCGCTGCTTCTGCTCCTCGGTGCCGTAGTCCATGATGTAGTGCGCAGCGATGCTGTTCACCTGGACGTTGTTGGGCATTTCCGCTCTGGTCAACTCATCCTGTACCACCAGCTGGTAGGCAATGCTGGCCCCGGTGCCGCCGTAGGCTTCGGGCATTTCGGGCAGCATGAACCCCATCTCGCCGAAGGGCCGCCAGGTCTCGCGCGGGACGTAGCCCTGTTCGCGCCAAGCGGGCAGGTGCGGAGCCATCTCGGCGGCGATGTAGCGGCGCACCTGGTCGCGAAAGGTCTCGATGTCGCTGTCCATCCAGGGTTGACGGTGCAATTGCGGCAGCATGGGAGCGCTCCTCAGAAGGTTTGTACGATGAAGGTTTGAAAACTTGGCCAGCGATGCGGCCCCGGGTCATGCCCGCATACCCACAACGGGGCGGGCGAAGCGTCGAATCTCTGCGTTCTCAGTCTGTCCAGGGCATATGGTCGGCATTCAGCCCGTGCGCGTCTTGCCCGCCAGTGCATGGCAAGTTGACTTTGCGTGTGCAAGGGAAAGCCCGGCTGACTCGACCGGGCCGATGGCGGAGCCGTGAGCAGTCATGCCGCGTGCATCGCTGGGCGACACTCCAAAGCGTTGTTTGAATGCGCGGCAGAAATGGCTGGTGGAGTTGAAGCCCCAGTGAAAGGCGATCGCCGAGACCTGCAGATGCCGGCAGACCGGGTCAACGAGTGTCCGCCAGCACGCTTGCAATCGGCTTTCCAGGATGTGGCCGACCACCGTGGTATCGCCCTGCGCAAACAGCGCATGAAGGTAACGCAGTGAAATACCGTGCGCCGCGGCGATGCGTGCCGGACTCAGGTCATCCTCTTGAAAATGCTGGGCGATGTAGGCAAGTACTCGTTCGCGCAACGCGGCCATGGCCGTGAATCGAGTGGCGCTCTCCGGCTCTGGCAGCGCAATGTCCAGAAGCCCGATCACCGTGCGGCAAAGGGCGACGTGGGCGGAGGGCGGCACGGCGCCGATCTCCTTTGCCAACCCCATCAGGTGTTGGCTGAGCAGTGAGCCCACGCCTGTGTGACTGTCAATGCGGCAGGCTGCGGGCGGCTGCTTGCGGCCCGGTAGATGCTCGCGCATGAGCTGCCAGGGAATCATCAACGACACGCTGTGGGTTCGTTCCAGCACCTCATAGTCTTGCCGCTGATCGGTACGCCAGAGGAACATGTCGCCCTCGCAGATTGGCGTGTCCCACTGCTGCAACTGTACTCGGCCGCTCAGGTTCAGCTGCAGCCCCAGGCAGAACTCATCGTCGAATGACGAATGTCCAGGAGGAGACTGCTCGACGCAAGCACCGGTCACGGTGCATACCAAGGAGGCTCCGGCGAGTTCGTGTCGCCGCAACTTCGCCTGGAATGCAGCAGGCTTCGCCGGGGAGGAAAGACTCCAGCGCTGGAAGGAGTCCTTGAGGATCGCTTCCGTCGCATCTATCCTGCCCTCGATGGGCGCATGGTCGATGGACCATTCCATGGGTGACTGTTGCAGCACTTGTCGTCTCCTGAATCTGCCCCCAGACGCCGCAGCCCATCGGGACCGGAGCGTCGACACCGTGGCGTGCTTTCGTGCGGCGCTCAGGGTACCCAAGGCATACAGGCAATCGTAGGCAGCGGTGCTTGGCGCGGCAATGACGGATGGTCTCGATCAACTGACAAGGCACCTCTTTCGACGGATGGGGGAGCGAGGCAACCCCGCAGCCGAGCGGCCCTGCGCTAACCTCCCGGCATCGACGGCGAACTGAAGATGCAAGGAGACGATGATGGATCTGGGTGCAATGCTGGCAGGCAAGCGGGTGCTGGTCACGGGGGCCTCGTCGGGCCTGGGCGAGAACTTCGCTCGGCTGGCTGCTGGTTGCAAGGCCAAGGTAGTGATTGGGGCGCGGCGCAAGGCGCGGCTCGACAAACTCGCCCAGGAACTCGAAAAGCTCGGTTCGCCTCAGGTCACGGTGCTGGAAATGGATGTGGCTTCCGAGCAGTCCATCGACGACGCCTTCGCCGAGATAGACGCCTCGGGCACCATCCTCGACGTGGTGGTTAACAACGCCGGGGCTTCCAACGACGCCTTGTCGCTCACGCTGCCTGTGTCCGACTTCGACTCGCTGATGGAGACCAACGTGCGCGGCGTGTGGCTGGTGGCCGCGCGTGCCGCGCAGCGCTGGGTGGATGCGGGGCGGGGAGGCTCAGTCATCAACATCGCATCGATCCTGGGCGAACGCGTGATGCCGGGCGCCATGCTGTATGCCACGTCCAAGGCTGCAGTCGTGCACATGACCAAGAGCCTGGCGCTCGAATGGGCGCGCCACGGCATTCGCGTCAATGCCATCGAGCCGGGCTACATCGACACCGAGATGACCGATGCCATGTGGGATACCGACCATGGCAAGGCGCTTATCAAGCGCATCCCGATGCGCCGCCTGGGTAAGCCGGAGGAGCTCAACGGTCTGTTCCTGCTGTTCGCGACCGAGGCCGGGTCGTGGATGACCGGCGCCTGCGTGCCAGTGGATGGCGGGCATCTGTGCTCGTCGCTTTGAGTGCGACCGCGTCGAAGCAGCGCTACGTTTTTTGGGTGCGCGAACGATAGACGCCTGGCGTGCTGCCGGTCCATGACTTGAAGGCCCGCTGGAAGGCGGTGCCGTCGGCGAACCCCAACTCGGCGGCGATGGCGCTCAGCGCGGCATCGGTGCTGGTCAACCGAACGATCGCCATGTCGCGCCGTAACTCGTCCTTCAGCACCTGAAAGGACTTGCCCTCCACGGCCAGATGCCGCTGCAGTGCGCTGACCGACATGTGCAAGCGCTGCGCGGCGACAGTCAGATCGGGCCACTCCGGGCACGCTTGCTGCAATAGCGCGCGCACCCGCGCGCTGGCTGTCCGCTCGATTAGACGCGGGCCGATCAGGTTGCCCGGTGTGGCACGCAAAAAGGTCTGGAGCGCGGCGGTGTCACGGCGCATCGGCTGCGTGAATGCGGATGCCTCGAACCAGACCGCCGACCGCGCCTGCCCGAACCGCAACGTGCCCGAGAAGATTTGGGCATAGTCTGCGGCACGCGGCGGTGGCTCGAAGGCAAAATCGAGCCCTCTGGGCACCAGTCGGCCGCCGTGCAGCCATACCAGCAGACGCCAGAAAACGCGCAACAGCAGCCCGTGCAGGAAGTCTGAATGTTTGCCCAGGGCGTGGCGCACGTCCAGAGCAGCACCCTTGAGCAAGCCATCAGAGACGGGCACAAGCGCCACGTCGTCCTGCAGCAGGGCGAAGGATGCACTCACGCGCTGCAAGGCGGCTGCCAGCGTCTTGGCCCCGAGCGTAGAGCGAGCCATCAGCGCAAAGCTGCCGCAGCGCAACGGCCGACCGTGTAGATGGCCTAGGCATTCGTCGTCCAAGCTGTTCTTCACGGCACTGAAGAGTGCGATGTATTGCTCTATGGTCACACGCGACTGCTCCAGATGCAGCAGCGACTCGGCGATGCGGGCCTGCGCCAGAACGCCATCCAGCCAGGACTCGGTGGCCAGTCCTTTGCTGCGCGCGCCGTCGAGCAGGCCATGCACGGCAAAAACAGGAACAGTGACGACGGGTTTCAACATGGTCAAAGGGAGCAACGATAGCTGGCGCTGAATCCGAAATTACACCAAGAAAACGGCCCGCTAACGATGTAGCGTCCGGCTGCGGTCAACCGGATTTTGCCTTGTGCATACAAAGTCAACTCGCCATGCACTGGCGGGCAAGACGCGTATGTGCCGAGTGCCCAGAATACCGCTTGGTAGCACACCCAGGGACGACCCGTGGACGTTCGGCATCGATGCATTCGCATGAATGCTTCTTCGGCAACGGCATGTCGGTGTGCTCACCCGAATAGCCCAGCAACCAGGAGAGAGTGAATGTCTGTCTGCGCCGTGCCTTTGCGCAACATGCTGATTGATGCGGTGATGCGCGAACGTCGTTCCGTGCGCGCCTTTCTGCCGACCCCGGTGTCGCAAGAAGCGGTGGCCCAGATTCTGTCGGTGGCAGCCAGCGCGCCCAGTGGCACCAACACCCAGCCGTGGCAT
>CAKZXL010000290.1 GCA_937883885.1 uncultured Aquincola sp.
CCTGCAGCCCGGGCAGCGTGCCGGTGGCCACGTTGGGCACCTTCATCGAATCGAGGTTGTCGCCCGACATCAGCGGCTCACCCGGCAGCAGCGACATCACGCCCGCCTGCAGCCGGCCCAGCGGGCCGGGCAGGCCGATCACCGGGCGTTCATGGCCCGCCCACCGGCCGGCCAGTTGCACCAGCTGCTTGAGCGTGTAGACATCGGGCCCGGCGCATTCGTAGGTCTGGCCGATGGTCTCGGACCGGTCGAGGCAGCGCACCAGCGCCTCGGCCACGTCGTCCACCCAGCAGGGCTGGAACTTGGCGTCGGCGCCGGCCAGCGGCATCAGCGGGAACACCGCCTGCAGCCCGGCGAACATGTTGGTGAAGCGGTCTTCAGCCCCGAACAGCACCGAGGGCCGCAGGATGGTCACGTCCAGGCCCGAGGAGGCCAGCACCGCCTCGCCGGCGGCCTTGCTGCGCAGGTAGCGCGAAGGCGCGTCGGGGCTCACGCCCAGCGCGCTGACGTGCAGCAGCCGGCGCACGCCCGCGGCGCGGCAGGCCTCGGCCAGTTGGCGCGGCAGTTCGGCGTGGGTGCGGCGGAAGGCTTCTTCATTGCCGTGCAGGATGGCCACCAGGTTGATCACCGCATCGCAGCCGGCCACCAGCCGGGCCAGCTGCTGCGGGTCGTTCACGTTGGCCTGCACCACTTCCACCGTGGGCAGCGAGCGCAGGTGGTTGCCGCGGTAGTAGCGCCGCGTGGGCACCACGATGCGGCCGCCGGCGCCGCCGCTGCGGCGCACCAGCCGCTCGGCCACCGCGCGGCCGACGAAGCCGGTTCCGCCGAGCACCAGGATGTTGCGCATGGGTCTTTAACTCCGGATGAATGAACGTGTGAGAGGTCAGGGCATGTCGCGGTCGCCGGTGCCGCCGGTGCGCGGGCCGATGGGCCCGCCCAGGCGGGGCTTCAACGCGGGCGGCTTGCCGTTGATCAGCGCGCCATAGACGGTGGCGTTGGACAGCACCTTCTTGACGTAGTCGCGCGTTTCGTTGAACGGGATGTTCTCGGCCCAGGCGGCGGCTTCGCTGGTGGCGCCTTCGCGCCAGCGGCGCGGGCGGCCGGGGCCGGCGTTGTAGGCGGCGGCGGCCATGGCCTGCGAGCCGTCGAAGCTGTCGAGCACCAGCTTCAGGTAGGCGGTGCCCAGCTTCAGGTTGGTGTCACGGTCGGTGATCATGTCGGCGCTGTAGTCCAGGCCGATCTTCTTGGCCGTCCAGCGGGCGGTGGCCGGCATGATCTGCATCAGGCCCGAGGCGCCGACGCTGGAGCGCGCATCCATGATGAAGCGCGATTCCTGGCGGATCAGGCCGTACACGTAGGCCGGGTCCAGGCCGATGGCATTGGCCGCGGCCAGCACGTTCTGCCGCATCGGCATCGGGTAGCGCTGCTCGAGGTCGAACTCGTTGCGGGTGCGGTCGCTGCTGTTGATGCAGCGGTCCCACACCTCGCGCTCACAGGCCCATTGGGCGGCGGCCAGCAGCTCGCGGTCGCTCATGCCGCGCAGGCTGAAGTTCCACTCGCGCACGCCTTCGCTGCGCAGGCCCAGGCCGATGAGCTGCAGCGCCCGCTGCAGGCCGGGGTGGTTGCGGGCGGCGGCTTTTTCTTCAGCCGTCAGCGGCGCGGGGGCCGGCGGCAGCGCCAGCGTGCGGCCCAGGTCTTCGGTGGCCAGCTGGCCGTAGAAGCTCAGCGGCGAAGCGATGGTCTGCAGGATCTGCTCCGCCTCGGCGCGCTGCTTGTCGCCGCGCGGGCCTTCCACCGCGGTGGCCTTCAGCGCACGGGCCTTCCAGTACTGCCAGCCGGCATCGGCCTGTTCTTCCACGCCCATCTCGCTGACGGCCTGCGCGGCCATCGTCCAGCGCTCGGCGGCCGGGTAGCGGATGGCGGCGCGAACGGCCCAGGCCAGGGTTTCGTTGGTCCACTGCGAATCGGCGGCGCGGGGCTTCTGGTCGCGCTGGGCAAAGGCCTCGGCAAAGGCGGTCACTGCGTCGGGTGCCAGCCGCTGCGCGTAGCTGCGGCCGATCTGCGACCACACCCAGCCGGCCTGGCCCTGCGGCAGCAGCCGGCCCCAGCGGGCGCGCAGCAGCGCCACCGCGTTGTCGGGGTCGTCGGCGGCCATGCGCACCAGGGCCACGGCCGTCACTTCTGCGGTGTCGTGGCCCATCACCACGCTCTTGCGGCCCAGCGGCTTGGCGGGGCTGGCAAACGCTTCGGCAATGGCGGTGGCCGTGGTCGGCCCCAGCAGCGCCGCGGCCGAGCGGGCGGCGGCCGGCTTGTTGTATTCGGCGGCGTCGCGGATGCGGGTCCACACGTCGTCCTTGGTGAACACCTTGGCCTCGAACAGCGTGGCGGCCATCAGCGCGCAGCCGTCGTCCATGTCGCGCTGGGCGCGCCAGGCGGGCAGGGCGGCGTCGCGCACCGGCTGGCCGCCCAGGTGCGCGGTCAGCAGTGCATAGCAGGTGACCTGCCGGTCGTCGTTCATCCGGAAGCGCGGAAAGTCGCGGCTGAAGTTGGCCCAGTCGCGGCGGCGGCCCAGCTCCAGCAGCCAATCGTTGCGCAGCCGGTCTTCCACGTAGCTGCCGGGCCAGCGGGCGTAGAAGGCTTCCAGGTCGGACTGCTGCACCTCGTTCAGTCGGCTGCCCAGCTCCCAGTAGTCCACCCAGGGCGCCAGCGGGTGGCGCGTCGCCTGGGCGGCGTCGCGCAGCGCCACCAGCCGCACCTTGTCGCGCTTGCGGGCGGCCTCCCGCGCCTCGGTCACCAGGCCGTCGGCCCCTTGCGCCTGGGCAATCGGGGCGCAGGCCGTGGCCAGCAGGACGGCGGCCAGTCCGGTGAGGGTGGCAAGGAGGCGGGGCTTGGGCATGGGCAGGCGGTGGATGGGGCTGCGCCGCGACGGGGCGGCGTCAACAGGGAAAGCACGGTCGGTGGCTCAAAAGCGCACCCCGAGCCGCGGGATGGCGACAGGCGCGTTTGAATGTAGCGCAGCAACTTCGCCCCGGGTTGACGCGGGGCGGCCGTTGTCGGGTCAGTCTGGTTCCCCGACGGCGCGGCGCGTCTCGCGCGCCTGCTCGATCACCCAGTCGATGAACGGCCGCAGCTCGCTGCGCTGCAGCGCCGCTTCGCTGTGCACCAGCCAGTAGGTGAAGGGCGAGCGTTCGCGGCCGGCTTCGCCGAAGGGCTCGACCAGCTCGCCGCGCTGGATGGATTCCTGCACCAGCGCCAGCCGCGCCAGCGCCACGCCCTGGCCCGACAGCGCCGCCTGCACCTGCTGGTGGGTGTAGTTCATGTACAGCCAGCGCAGCGGCTCCTGGTGCGGCAGCCCGCGCCGGGCCAGCCAGTAGCGCCAGCTCAGGTACTCGGCGCTGGGGCGCTGGTCGTCTTCTTCCAGCAGCGTGTGGCGCGCCAGGTCGGCGGGTGCGCGCAGCGGCGGCGCCTGGCCGCGCTCGGCCTGCTCGGCCAGCGCCTGGCCCACGACGGGCGTCAGCACCTCGCCGAAGAGCTTGGTGGCACCGGGCGGCGCGTCGTTCGGGTGGCAGTAGCGCAGCGCCACGTCCAGCTCCGGGTCGTCCATGTCGGCCAGCACGTCGGAGGCGGAGATGCGGATGTCGATGTCCGGGTGCAGCCGCTGGAAGGAATGCAGCCGCGGAATCAGCCACAGCGAAGCGAATGAGGCGAAGGTGGTGACGCCCACGTGCCGCCGGCCGCTGGTCACGCGGATCTGCCGCACCGTGGCGTCCAGCCGGTCGAGCAGCGGCGCCACCGTGCGCAGCAGCGTGGCGCCGGTGCTGGTGAGCTCCACATGCCGGGTGCCGCGCAGGAACAGCACCGCGCCCACTTCGTCTTCCAGCGCGCGGATCTGGCGGCTGATGGCGGATTGGGTGAGGTGGAGTTCGTCGGCCGCGCCGCTGAAGCTGAGGCGGCGCGCCACCGCCTCGAACGCGCGCAGCGGGCCGATGGCGAGCGGGCGCTGGCGCAGTCTATTCATGATCAGAAAGCATCAATGGCGGGCAAATCCATCATTCGACACAAAGCGGCGGCACCACCAGAATCCCTCTCACACCACTTCTTCAGGAGTATGTCATGGCCCACGCATTGATGAGCTTTCCTCAAGCCACCAGCGCGGCTGCATGGTCGGTCGCGCTGCCGGCCGGCGCCGCGCGCACCATCGCCGCAGCGGGCCATGCACGCTGGATCGCGGTCACGGAAGGGCAGCTCTGGCTCACCCTCACCGACAGCCCCGAAGCCACCGCCGGCGATGTGTGGCTGCAGCCCGGCGAAGGCTTTGCGCTGGGCGCGGGCATCAGCGCCGTGGTCGAAGGCCGCGGCCCCGCCAGCTTCCAGCTGCTGGAAGCACCGCAACCCCGCCAGGTGCCCGGCCGCAGCGCCTGGCAGCGCACGGCCGGCACGCTGGAAAGCCTGCGCCGCTCGGTGCAGTGGGGCGCGCCAGCGGCGGCCTGCGCGGGTTGAGGGCGGTCAACCGCGGCCTGCCCGCGGCTTCCGCCGCCCCTTTGCCAGCGCCGCCTGCAGCGCCAGCCTGGCCCAGGGGGCCATCAGCGGGGGCGCTTCCAGGGCTTCAGCGGGCACCGTGAAAAACCCCAGCTGCGTGGGCTCGCCCTTGCGGCTGTAGACGAAGGGCTCGCCGCCGGCGGCTTCGAACTGTGGCTGGGTGGTGGCGTCGACCTTCAGGTAGAGCTGCTCCTGCACCACGATGGCGATGAAGTGCTCGTCCAGGTACAGGCCATGGCTGCCGAACATGCGCTTGGCGCGCACCCGGCCCAGCGGCGACAGCAGCTCGATGCAGTGTTGGACGAAGGCATCGGCCGGCGAGGCTGGCGGGGTGGCGGCGCGCATCGGCGCAGTCTAGGCAGGTTGTGGCAGCCACAATCGCAGCTCCCGTCACTGTCGACCTGCCCGCCACCATGCCGATGCCCGATTTCAGCCTGGACCCCCCCCGCGACAAGAAGCTGCTGCGCCGGCAGCTGCAGGCCGAGCGGCTGGCCATGATCGACCGGCATGAGCGCGCCATGCACCTGCAGCAGGTGCTGCGGGTGTGGCTGGTGACCCGCAAGGAACAGACGATCGGCGCCTACTGGCCGATCAAGGGCGAATTCGATGCGCTGCCCGCGCTCTACCGCTGGACCGAAGGTGCGCCCGAGCGCCGCATCGGCCTGCCGGTGATTGACCGCGAGACCAAGCAGCTGCGCTTCCATGTCTGGTACCCCGGCTGCCCGATGGAAGAAGACGCCTTCGGCATTCCCAAGCCCAAGGACACCGAGCAGTTCACGCCGCAGATGCTGCTGGTGCCCTGCGTGGGCTACGGCCCCAAGGGCCTGCGCCTGGGGTATGGCGGCGGCTTCTACGACCGCACGCTGGCCGCCATCGAGCCGCGGCCCTACACCGTGGGCGTAGGCTATGCCCACGGCTACCTGCCCTGGCTGACGCCCGAGCCGCACGACGTGCCGCTGGACGCGATGCTCAACGAGAACGGCGTCGTCAGCGACGTCGATGCCGACGGCCCCTGATGCTTTAGGAGAACGCCATGACCGCTTGCCCGCATGCCATGTCTGTTCACGTCAGTCGGCCGCTGCGGTGGGCGGCTGCATGCGCCGCGCTGTGGGCCGCGGCTCCGGCCGCGCAGGCGGTGGTGTTGTACGACCCGGCCGCCGGCAGCCTGCCTGCGGCCCAGGGCTGGCTGACCAGCGCGACCAGCGGCGCGGCGCCGGGCACGCAAAACTTGAGCGGCGGCCGGCTGGCGATCGACACCACCGGCAGCGGCGTGGTGGCCTTCGGCAACGCCCGGCTCAGCCCGGTGGCGCTGGACGGCAACGCGGGCTATGCAGTCGACTTCTCACTGCAGGTGCTGGCGGAAACCCATAGCAGCCCCAACCGCGCCGGCTTCTCGCTGCTGCTGGTGGGCAGCGATCCGGCGCAGTCGGTGGCCTTGTCGTTCTGGCAGGACCGGGTGTGGGTGCCGACGGTGGATGCATCGGCGGCCGAC
Organism: uncultured Aquincola sp.; assembly: GCA_937883885.1. Next base: position 6,032 of record CAKZXL010000290.1, read on the forward strand.
CGCTTCGTGCAGGGCGAGGGCGCCGGCTTCGACACCACCGCGGCTTTCACCGACTACCGGCTGCAGGTGCAGGGTGGCCGCTACAGCGTGAGCGCCGGCGGCCAGGCCTTGTTCAGCGGCACGCTGCAGGACTACCGCAGCGGCGGCCTGCCGTACACGGTGCCCAACCTGGTGTTCTTCGGCGACGACAGCAGCCGCGGCAGCGCGCAGGTGGCGCTGGGCGCGATCAGCATCTCACCGGTGCCCGAGCCGGCCAGCGCGCTGTTGCTGCTGGCCGGGTTGGGCGTGGTGGCTGCTTTCAGAATCAAGCGCCGAGCTTGAGCCGCCTGCACAGCTCCAGCGTCAGCGCGCTCTGGTTCATCGTGTAGAAGTGGATGCCCGGCGCGCCGCCAGCGATCAGGCGTTCGCACAGCGCGGTGATCACGTCCAGGCCGAAGGCGCGGATGGAGGCGGCGTCGTCCATGAAGCCTTCCATCTTCATCGCCACCCAGCGCGGAATCTCGATGCCGTCGCGCTGCGCGAACTGCGCGATGCGGGAGAAGTTGTGGAAGGGCATGATGCCCGGCACCACCGGCGCTTCGGCGCCCAGCTTGCGCGTCTGCTCCACGAAGTGGAAGTAGGCGTCGGGGTTGAAGAAGAACTGCGTGATGGCGGCATTGGCGCCGGCCTTCACCTTGTCGGCGTAGTGCTGCAGGTCGCGCGCCGCGTAACGCTGCTCGGGGTGATATTCGGGGTAGGCCGCCACCTCGATCTGCCAGTCGTCGCCCTGCGTTTCGCGGATGAAGCGCACCAGCTCCGACGCATAGCGGAACTCGCCCGCGGTGGCGGTGCCGCTGGGCAGGTCGCCGCGCAGCGCCACGATGCGGCGGATGTTCTGCGCCCGGTAGGTGGCCAGGATCTCGGCGATGTTCTGCCGCGTGGAGCCCACGCAGGACAGGTGCGGCGCGGCCTCGAAGCCGGCCTTGGCGATGGCGCTGACGGTGGCCAGCGTCTTGTCGCGGGTGGCGCCGCCGGCGCCGTAGGTCACGCTGAAGAACTCGGGCTTCAGCGCGCCCAGCTCCTGCACCACGGTCTTGAGCTTCTCGTCGCCCACCGGGGTGTTGGGCGGAAAGAACTCGAAGCTGATCGGCACGGTGTTCATGGCTGTGTCTCGCTAGGTGCTTCGTGCATGCACGAAGAATTCGGTATTGCCGTCGCCACCGGCGATCGGGCTTTGAAAGTAGTCGGCCACCTGCAGGCCCTGGGCCGCGCAGGCCTCGCGCAGCCGTTGTTCCACCACCGGGTAGGAAGCGGCGCTCTTGACCAGCCCGCCCTTGCCGATCTGCTCGGGCTGCAGCTCGAACTGCGGCTTGACCAGCATCAGCAGGTCGCCCTGCAGCAGCGGCGCCAGCGCGGGCAGCACCAGCGTCAGCGAGATGAAGGACAGGTCGCCGACGATGAGGCTGAAGCGCCCGAGCGACGCGTCCAGGTGCCGCGCGTTCACGCCTTCGATGGCCTGCACCCGCGGGTCTTGCCGCAGCCGCGGATGCAGCTGGCCATGGCCCACGTCGATGCCGGTGACCTGCGCCGCGCCGCGTGCCAGCAGCACGTCGGTGAAGCCGCCGGTGCTTTGGCCCACGTCCAGACAATGCCGGCCGCTCACGTCCAGCCCGGTGTGGGCCAGCGCGCCTTCCAGCTTGAGCCCGCCGCGCGACACCCAGCGCAGCTCGGCGTCGTCGGTCAGCGTCAACACGCTGCCCGGTGCCAGGTCTTCGCCGGCCTTGCGCACCACACGCCCGCCTTGCGGGCCGGGCACCTGCACCGCGCCACGCTCGATCAGCCGCTGCGCGGCCGAGCGGGTGGGGGCCAGGCCCAGTTGCACGAGGAGCAGGTCGGCGCGCATCGCGGCCCTCAGTCCAGCGTGGCCAGGTGGCGTTGCGCCGCCTCGCCCAGCTGGCGGTCGAAGGTGAGCAGCGGACAGCGCAGCGCCGCGGCCAGGGCCAGGTAGCCGGCGTCATAAGCGGACAAGGCATAGCGCCCGGCCAGCGCCAGCACCAGGCGCAGGTCCACCTCGGCCCGTTGCAGCGCCAGACGGCCGAAGTCGTCCAGGGCCTCACCCGCCGCAGCCGCCGGCACGCCGCGGCGCACCTTGGTGGCGGCCACGCTGGCCACTTCCCAGTCGATCAAGGTGGGTGCATGCAGCGCATAACCGCGTGCGGCCTCGCGGGCCTGTTCGGCTTCAGGTTCACCGAACAGCAGCGCACACACCAGGCTGGCGTCCACCACGGCGGGCGGGCGGGCGTGGTACACGGGCGCCGGCTCGGCCACCAGCAGGGTGCGCGGCGCGCGGTCAGCGGCCATCGGCCTCGTCGCGCAACGCGCGCACGATGTCGGCCGAGCGGCCACTGTCCGCCGCCAGGCCACTGAAGCGGCTGCGGGCGCGCAGGGCCAGTTCATCCAGCGTCAACGAGTCCACGGCGGGCGCCGCTTGCGGCCGAGCGACCGCAGCCGGCACGCCGGCCGACGGGGCCGGTGTGTCGTCGCCCACGGCGGCGCCCAGCAGCGCCATCAGCTCGCCTTGCAGCGAACGGTGATGGCGCGCCGCACGCTCGCGCAGGCGCTGTGCCCAGGCGTCGGGCACCCCTTTGATGGACAGGTTGATGCTCATGGCTGCCTCGGTTCCGCAATGGCGCCATTTTGGAGCCATTGCGGGCC
>CAKZXL010000291.1 GCA_937883885.1 uncultured Aquincola sp.
CAGCGCTTCGGTGCCCATGGCGGCCTGGTGGCGCTGGGCTACACCCATGTGCTGTCGCCGCGCTGGAATGCGTCGGCGGCGTTTGCGGCCGGCCATGGCGGCCCGATCTGGCCGCAGCGGCGCATCGACCTGGACCTGGGCCGCGCCTGGGGCGAGCAACTGGCCTGGGTCACCCGCCTGGGCTGGTACGACGCACGCTACGAAGGTGGCCGCAGCGACGGTGGCTGGCGCGTCTCGGGCGCGGCCTACCTGCCCGGCGGCTGGTCGTTCGAGGCCGGCACCGTGCTCAACATCAGCCAGCCCGGCCAGGTGCGCTCGGCCATGCCCTACCTGGCCGCCACGCAGGGCCTGGAAGGCGACTACTACCTCAGCCTGCGCTGGTCGCGCGGCCGCGAGGCCTACCAGGCGGTGGGCCCCGAGCGCCAGATCGCCAACTTTCCCAGCCACTCGGCCAGCCTCACCGGCCGGCTGTGGCTGGGCCCCTTGTGGGGCATGACGGGCATGGTTGAGCAGTACGTGAACGGCAGCTCCCGCGGGTACCGCCGCACCTCGCTCAGCCTGGGCCTCTTCTACCAATGGTGACCCCCATGCCCGCCGCACTGCCTCCTGACCTGCACCGCCGCGGCCACCGCGGCGGCACCATCCTGCCGCACCGCTCCATCCGGAGCCTGCGCCTGCCGCCGGGCCGGCTGCTGGCCGGGGCCCTGCTGGCCGCGGCCTTCACGGTCGCGCTGCTGCGGCTGCAGCCCTGGGTGGCGCAGGCCTGGAGCGACGTGTTGCTGTGGTGGATGCGGGGCCTGGCCCTGCCCGGCGACTTCACGCCCGCGGTGGGCGGCGGCGAGGTGGCCACGCTGGCGGTGCCGGGGCTGGAAGTGCGCCTGCGCGGCCTCACCGGCCTGGCGGTGCTGGGCCATGCAGTGGCGCTGGTGCTGCTGTGGTGGCTGCCCGCACGCCTGCCCGATGCAGCGCGGCCGCTGACCTTCCTGCTGCGCTTCGTGGCGCTGACGCATGGCGCCGCGCTGCTGTTCTTCGTGCTGTGGCCGGCCAGCTTTCCGCATTCGGTGCGCAGCCACGTGGGCAGCGGCCTGCGCCAGGCCTGGATGCTGATGCTGCTGACGCCCTGGCTGCACCTGGCCACCTTCTACATCTTCCCGGTGGCCTGGTGGCACCGGGTGCTGCTCACGCTGCTGACGCTGCTCTTCGTGCTGGTGCTCACGCCGCTGCAGTACGCCTGCCATGCGGCGCTGGTGGTCCTGCTGGGCCTGGTGGCCATGCCGGTGCTGCACCTGCTGGGCGGCGTGATGCTGCCCATCCTGGGTTTCGTGGCCTTGTACGGCTGGGGCATGAGCTGGCGCCGGCCCGCGCTGGACCTGGCATGAAGCCACGCTGCACCACCCCACCGCTGCGCCGGCTGGCCACCGGCCTGGCCGCCTGGCTGGCCGCCGGCGCCACCGCGCTGGCCGCCGTGCCGGTGCAAGGCGGCTGTGCCGCCGCGCCGCTGGTGGAGCCGGCGTTGCGCGATGCCGGCCTGCAGATGCTGCAGCGGCTGGCGGTGCAGGCGCCCGGTCAGCCCAGGCATGGCGCGCTGCGCCACAGCCTGGCCGCCGGCCATGTGGACGGCGCCGGCCGCGCCTGGCAGCAGGTTTCGGCCTACCAGGCCAACCTGGCGGTGCTGGGCGCGCTGGCGGTGGACGCGCCGGGCACGCTGCCGCTGGCCGCCGACTGGCTGCGCTGGCAGGCCCGGCATGCGGCCACCGGCGGCGCTTCGGCCGGCGTGGTGCTGGACCACTGGGTGCGTGAAGGCCAGGCCACCGCCACCCCCTGCCCGCCCGACCTGGCACGCAGCCTGTGCCATCACGTGGACGCTGACGACAGCACCGCCGCTTCGCTGCTGCTGCTGGCCGATGCGATGCAGCGCCAGGGCGCCGATGCGGTGCTGGCCGAAGCGCCGGTGCGCAATGCGCTGGCGCAGGCCGCCGCCGCCATCGAACGGCTGACCCTGGGCGACGGGCTGACGCTGGCCAAGCCGCTGCACCGCGTGGTCTACACCATGGACCAGGTGGAAGTGCTGGCCGCGCGCCTGGCCTGGGGCCGGTTGCTGCGCGCCCTGTGGGCCGACGAAGCCGGCCAGCGCCACCAGGAGGAGATGGCCGCCCGGCTGGCCACCGCCATGCAGGAGCGGCTGTGGCAGGCCGACGCCGGCTGGTGGCGCGTCAGCCTGGGCACGCCCGCCCGCCCGCGCCCGCCGCGCTGGTACCCCGACACCATGGCCCAGGCCTGGCCGCTGCTATGGGGCGTCGGCGATGCGCAGCGCAATGCCGAGGCCTGGCGCCGTGCCATCCAGGGCTGGCAGCAGCCGCCGCTGGACTGGAGCAGCCGCAGCGTCGACCCCGACGGCTTCTGGTGGCCCGCCGTGGCCGTGGCCGCCCGCTGCACCGGCGACGACGAACGCGCCCGCGCCTGGCTGGCCCGCGCCCGCAGCGCCTGGCTGGGGCCGGCGGGCTTTGCACCGCCCTTTCACATCGGCGACCTGCTGTGGCTGCTCTGGCTGGCCCCGCCGGTGGCGCGCCCCTGATTCCCTGCACCCCGACCACCCACTGAAGAAGGAGGAACCATGCACCCCACCCCCATCCACAGCAGCCGCCTGGCACGGCTGCAGCGCGGCCTGGCCCGCCTGCTGGCCCCCACGCTGCTGGCCACCGCCTGCACCGCCGCACTGGCCGGCCCGCCGCGCGACCGGCTGACGATGCTGGTGCCCGATGGCGCCAGCCTGAGCAGCTGGCAGGTGCAGGTGTGGACCGATTCGGCGGCCGAAGAAGGCATCCGCCTGGACGTGATCACCGACTCGGCCTTCCTGGCCCTGGGCCGCAATGCCGCGGCCAACATCGGCGGGCTGATCGTGCCCGACAGCGCCCACATCCGTGCCAGCGATGCGGTGGTGGCCGCCGTCAAGCAGTACGCCTACCTGGGCGGCAAGCTGATGCTGGTGTACGACGCCGGTGCGCAGACCGACGCCGGCTTCTACCCGCTGACCGGCCCTTCGCGCTTTTCCGACATGGTGGGCGTCAACTACGTCAACTGGAACAACGGCAGCGGCGCCGCCACGATGGTGGGCTTCGGTCCGGTGGTGGGCACCAAGGCACGGCTGGATGCGCTGTCCATCCCGCCGGGCAAGTACGCCCCGTATGCACCGGTGACCAGCGTGGCCGGTGTGACTGCCGCCGCCTACGTGCCCGCCACCGTGGCCGACCCCGGCGCCACCCAGGCCATGCGCGAGACGGTGCGCAGCCGCCACCGCTGGATCGACGACGGCTCGGCCAACGTGCGCCGGCTGCGGCTGCGCGCGCTGCGCGACGTGCTGGGCATCGGCACCGAGACCTCGTCCGCCACCCGCCTGGGCACCCGCCAGACGCTGGCCACCGCGGCCACCGCCTTCCTCAGCTTCGACAACTGGCTGCGCGGCAACGACGAGGTGGAAGCGGTGCTGAGCAGCGACGGCACGGTGGCCCTGGAGCGCAACGTGTCCAGCACCAGCACCGACACCTCGCTGCACACCATCAGCGGTTATGGCTACGGCGCGCTGGGCTACTTCAGCTACGTGACCACCGGGCAGTTCCCGGGCACGGTGTATCTGTCGTCGCCCGACCACGGCGTGGTGGCCGGCAAGCGCAGCTACGGCAGCGGGCAGGTGCTGTTCGTCAACATCCCGCTGGGCTACTTCAAGGCGGTGGGCACCGACAGCGCGCCGCTGCACGGCTTTCTCAGCCAGTTCGCGCGCGATGAGGTGCGCATCACCACGCTGTCGGCGCAGCCGCGCGGCCGTGGCGGCCTGATCTACAACTGGCACATCGACGACGGCGACGACCTGCTGACGGACATCAAGGGCCTGCTCGACAAGACCAGCGTGCTGCGCCGCGGCGCCTTCAGCATCCATTTGACGGCGGGGCCAGACGTCATCAATTTCGGCGACGGCAACGGCATGAACCTGGACGGCAATGCCCAGTCGCAAGACCTGCTGCGCCGCTTGGGCAACGTCGGCCGTTATGCCTATTCGCTGCCGGTGAACCATGAGATCGGCTCGCACGGCGGCTGGATCCACGATTACTGGGGCGCCTTTGCCAACGAAGCCAATTCACCCGACCTGACCACACTGCTGTCGAAGAATTTCGACGCCATCGAGAAGGTGACCGGCCGCAAGATCCGCGAGTACTCGGCACCCACCGGCAACAACCCCGCCTGGGCCGTGCGATGGCTGGAAGCCCGCGGCGTGGTGGCCTACTACACCGTGGGCGACGGCGGCGCACCGGCGGTGCGGCCCTGGCGCGACGGCGCCCGCCTGACCCGCAACCTGTGGGCCATTCCGGTCACGCCCAACGGCAAGTACGCCACCTTCGAAGAGTTCGACGACTTCGGCATCAGCGACCAGCAATCGGGCCAGTGGCTGATCGATCTGCAGAGCTTCGTGGTCAACCACCGCACCAACCGGATGTTCTACAACCATCCGCCCGGCGCGGCCGGCCACCTCAAGCCCATCAACGCGCTGCTCAACCGCGCCGACGGGCTGCAGCTGTCCAACCGCTTCCGCTGGTACACGATGGCGCAGGTGGCCGACTTCGCACAGCGGCGGCTGCAGACCAGCTGGAGCACCAGCAACCTGGGCTCGCTCAGCACCTACACCGCCACCAATGCGCAAGGCCTGAAGGACGTGACCTGGCTGCTGCCCAGGAAGCGCTACACCCTGCCGCTGGTGACCTGGGGCCTGGGCAGCGTGAGCTGGGACAGCGACCACTGGATCGTCACCGCCGAAGGCGGCACCACGCTGAAGTTCCTGACCTCGGAGCTGTAAGGGCGACTCAAAAAACTGCAATCGCCTGGTGTGAATTGGCTAAAGTGAAATCAGCGCGATTGCGGTCATTCAGTCAGCAGTAGCCATGCCATTGGCATCGCAATTCGTCGCGGGATTGGAGACTTTGTCTTGCACGCCCTGCCCGGATGGCCACTGCTGCTGAATTGGCAATTCGCCCAGGAAGGCGCCATCGTCTGCCGTGTGTGCAAGGTCGGCTGGTCTTTCGCCGAACGTGTGCAACGCGCCTGCCTGCGGCGCCATGCCTTGCTCAGCGCCGCGCTCGATGGCGCGGGCTGCCCCCGCCCCCTGGCCCTGCAGGCCGATGCCCACGGCCTGCTCTACCGCGAATCGCTGGACCTGGACGCTTGGCCCGAGACGCTTGCGGCCCAGGCCACGGCTCCCGCCCCGCAGGCCGATGTGCTGGCCCTGGCACTGGCCTTGGGGCGGGTGCTGCAATCGCTGGAGCGCCACGGCATCGTGCATGGGCGGCTGTCGCCCGAGACGGTGCTGTGGCAGCCGGTCAGTGCCCAGGCCTGGCTCACCGATCTTGACCATGGCGGCTTCGTGCGGGCCACCGACCCCGCCCATCCGCTGCCCGCCGCCGCGGCCGACCTGGCCGCACTGGGCGGCCTGCTGGCCTGGCGCCTGACCGGCGACCGCAGCTGGCTGCAAGCGCCGGCCCCTGGCGCCACCGACGAACCCCTGGCGCGCCTGCAGGCCCTGCCGGTTGATGGCTTCATGCGGCAGGTGCTGCTGGCCTTGTGGCAGGCCGGCGGCCCCGGCGGCTTTCGCAGCGCGCAGGCGCTGTGCCAGGTGCTGGTGCGCGGCACGGCGCACAACGGTGCGCTGGCGTTGGGGCGCCCGGCCTGCTGGCAGCTGCCGGCCGACCGCATCGGCCGTGCGCACGAGAGCGACCGCATGCTGCAGGCCCTGGCCGCCGCCGACCGGCGCCGCGATGCCTGCAGCGCGGCCAGCAGCGCGCAACCGGTGCTGGCCGTGGTGGAGGGGCAGTCGGGCATCGGCAAGACCTCGGTGGTGCAGGCCGCCTGCCAGGCCATGCGCGCGCTGGGCGCACGGGTGGCCGCCGGCAAGTTCAACCAGTACGGCAGCCAGTCGCCGCTGGCCCCGCTGCTGGGCGCGCTGGACGAAGCGCTGGCCGGCTGCGGCCTGCTGCTGCCCGCCGCGCGCGAAGCGGTGGCCGGCGCCATCCGCGCCGAACTGGGGGCGATGGCCGGTGTGCTCACCCCCGCGCTGCCCTGGCTGGCCCAGCTGATCGGCCCGCAGGCGCCGGCGCCCGAGCTGGGGGGCGATGCCAGCCGCATCCGCTTCGAGCTGGCCTTGCGCCGCCTGGTGGTGGCGCTGACGGCCGGTGATGCGCCACTGGTGCTGTTCATCGACGACCTGCAATGGGCCGACCCGCGTTCGCTGGAGCTGATGGAAAGCCTGCTGGCCGAGCCGCGCATGGGCAGCCTGCTGGTGCTGTGCGCCTACCGCAGCGAGGCCGTGGACGACGACCATCCGCTGCACCACTGGCTGGCCCGGCTGCAGGCCACCGCCGGGCTCGACCTGCGCCGCATCCCGGTGCAGGCCTGGACCGCCGACGACATCACGGCCCTGCTGGCGGCGGCCGGCGCGGGGGCCGGCCAGCCGATCGACCAGGCCGCCGCCCTGCTGGCCCGGCAAGGCGAGGGCAACCCCTTCAAGACCCTGCAGCTGCTGCGGGCGGCCGAGCAGTTCGGTGCCATCGCGCCCGATGCACACGGCCGCGGCTGGCAGGTCGACCTGGCGCGGCTGGCCGATCTGTCGGCCTACCGCAGCACCGCCGAGCTGGTGCAGGCGCGGCTGCACACGCTGCCCGAGGCCACGCAATCCACCCTCAGCGACGCGGCCCACCTGGGCGCTGCCTGGTCGGTGGACAGCCTGGCCGCCGGCCGCGGCAGCTCGGCGCTGCAGGTGTGCCGCGACCTGGCGCCGGCGCTGTCGGCCGGGCTGCTGCTGCCGGCCGACGACGAGACGGCGACCGACCCTGCGCTGGGCCTGCGCTTTTTGCACGACGCGGTGCAGCAGGCGGCTTATGAGCGCATCACCCCCGCCCGGCGCGACGCACTGCGCGTGCGGCTGGGCGCCGGCCTGCTGCAGCATGCGGTGGAAGAAGGCCGGCTGAACCAGTTCCTGTTCACCATCGTCCAGCAGTTCAACGATGTGCAGCAGACACCCGCGGGCGGGCTCGACCCGGCCACCGCCGCGCAGCTGAACGAGCGCGCCGGCCAGCTGGCCAGCGCCAAAGGTGCCACCGGCGAGGCGCTGAACTACTTCCTGCGGGCGGTGCAGGCGCGCCGCCTGCAGCCCGACGAAGCCGGCAGCGCGCAGGCCTTCGCGCTGTACCGGCGCGCCGCCGAGGTGGCCTGCGCCGCGGCCCGCTTCGACGTGGCCGAAGACCTGCTGCAGCAGGCGGCCGATCACCAGCCCGATGCCCTGGAATCGGCCCGCATCGACGAGCTGCGGCTGCTGATCCTGCTGGCGCGCAACCGGCTGGCCGAGGCGCTGCAACTGGGGCAGCAGACCCTGGCCGCACTGGGCGTGCCCTTGCTGTCGCTGGCCGACGCCGCGGCCTGGCCCGACGTGCCGGCGGCACTGCCCGACGTGGCACCGCAGGCCGGCAACCCGCGCGTCGACTGCGCCCACCGGCTGCTGGTGGCACTGACGCCGTGCGCCTACATCACCTCGTTCGAGATGTACGCCCGCGTCATCCGCACCATGATCGGTCTGGCGGTGCAGTGGCCGGCCTCCGACTGGACCGCCCTGGCCTGGACCAACTACGGCCTGACGCTGTGCGGCATGGGCCGGCCGCAGGCCGCCTTCGAGGCCAGCGAAGTGGCCCTGGCCCTGCTGCCGCGCCTGCAACACCCGCCGCTGGGCTGCAAGGTGCGCGTGTTGTGCCTGGGCTTTCTGCGGCACTGGCGGCTGCCGCTGCACGAGCAGCTGGCGCCGATGCTGCAGGCTTATGAAGACTGCCAGGTGGCCGGCGACCAGGAGTACCTGGGCTATGCCGCCTTCCTGTACTGCGACAAGGCCTTCGGCATGGTGCCGCTGGAAGAGCTGCTGGCCGGCCACGGCCTGCGCAGCCACACCGTGCGCCAGTTCGGCCACGACTTCTCGCACCACCACTGCCGGGTGTGGCTGCAGGGCTTGCGCGCGCTGCGCGGCGACGCCGCAGCAAAGCCCTTGCAGCTGGACGGCCCCGCCTTCGACGAAGCGCAGGAGCTGCAGCGGCTGGCCCAGGCGCAGAACGCCTTCTCGCTGTTCACCGCGCACACCCTGCGCGCGCTGCTGGCCTGGCACCGCGGCGAGGCCGATGCCTGCTGGGCCGCCTGCCAGCAGGCGCTGCCGCTGGCCGCCAACGGCACCGCCACCGTGCTGTCCATCGACCTGCTGGTGCTGGCCGCCCTGAGCGCGCCGGCCGACCCGGCCGGCAGCCACCGCGAGCAGCTGGCGGTGTGGGCGCAGGCGGCCCCGGTGAACGTGGCCCACAAGCTGCAGCTGGTGCAGGCGGTGCAGGCGGCCCGCGCCGGCGAGCTGGACGCGGCGCTGGGCCTCTTCGAGCGTGCGCGCCAGGGCGCCCAGGCCGGCGGCTTCCTGCGCGACCAGCTGCTGATCGAGCAGGCCTGCAGCGAAGCCCTGCTCGAGGGCGGCCAGCGCGAGGCCGCGCAGCACTGGTTCAGCCTGGCCTGGGCCAGCGGCCTGCGCTGGGGCGCGCTGGCGGTGGTCGAGCGGCTGCTGGCGCGGCATGCGCAGCGCATGGCGGCGCTGGAACGCGCCGCCACCGGCGCCCGGCCCACCGGCAGCGCCATCGACCTGGCCCGCGTGAGCCACGACATGCGCACGCCGCTGGGCGGGGTGATGGGACTCACGGCCATGCTGCTGGCTTCCAACCTCAACGAACGGCAGCGCCGACTGGCCATGCTCACCAAGGCCTCGGCCGAGTCGCTGCTGGGTCTGGTCAACGACATCATGGACCTGGGCGAAATGGCCCACGGCCAGCTGCGCCTGCACCCCGGGCCAGTGCAGCTGCGCGAGCTGGCGCTGGCGTTGGCGGAGCTGTTCCAGCTGCAGCATTCGTCGGGCCGGGTGGCGCTGCGGGTGCACATCGCCGACGACGTGCCCCCCACGCTGCAGGCCGATGGCCAGCGGCTGCGCCAGGTGCTGACCAACTTCCTGGGCAATGCCTTCAAGTTCACCCAGAGCGGCCACATCGAGCTGCGCATCGAGACGGTGGCGGGCGGCGAGCGGGTCAGGCTGAGCGTGACGGACACCGGCCCCGGCATCGCGGCCGAGGAGCAGCAGCACATCTTCAAGGCCTTCTACCAATCGGCCAGCGGCGCGGCCCACTGCGCCAGTGCCAGCTCGGGCATGGGCCTGGCGGTGAGCAAGGGCATCGTGGAGGCGATGGGCGGGCGCATCGGCCTGCGCAGCGCGCCCGGTGAAGGCAGCAGCTTCTGGTGCGAGCTGCCGCTGGCGCCGCCGCCCTGAATCGGGCCACGGCCGCCACGCGGCTCAGGTGGGCGCCACCTCCGCGCCGGCCAGCCCGCGGATCACCTCCATGAAGGCCAGCGTCGCGGTGCTGGGCGGCTCGCCCTGCAGCGTGATCAGGCCGTAGTCGGGCATGCGCTCGGGCAGGTCGGCGGCAATGCGCGTGAGCAGCCCGCGGCGCACGAACTTGTCCACCAGCGCCGCCGGCTGCAGCGACAGCATGTGAGTGCTTTGCAGCAGCTCCAGCGCGAACAGGAAGGACGGCGTCTCGACGATGCCGGAGGTGAGCGACAGGCCGGTACTGCTGAAGATCTCGTCCGACACCTTGCGCAGCGCGGTGGACGCCGGATACAGGATCCACGGCCAGTTGGACAGCTCGGCCAGCCCCGGCGCCTGCGGCCCGCGCAGCGGATGGTGCACGCCGGCGGTGATCTGCAGGCTTTCGCCGGCCAGGCGTTCGTACTGGAACTGGTCGCGCTGCGCCTCGTCGGTGAAGCGGCCGATCATCACGTCGATCTTGCGCTCGGCCAGCCACACGATGAGCTGGTCGCTGCTTTGCTCCAGCACCTTGACCACCAGCAGCGGGCGCAGCCGCTGCAGCTCGGCCACCGCCGCGATCAGCAGGTGCGCGGCCGAGCCCGAGATGGCGCCGATCGAAAGGTGGCCATGCCCCCCCTGCTTGAGCGTGCTGAATTCGTCGACGAATTTGCGGTGCCCGTCGAGCGCCGCATGGGCATAACGCAAAGTGAAGAGTCCGAGCTCATTCGGCCGCATGCCGCGCGGCAAACGGTCGAACAGCCGCGCCGCCAGCATTTCTTCGATGTCCATCAGAACCTTGGTGGCAGCCGGCTGCGTTATGTGCATTTGCTCTGCCGTTAAACGCAGATTGCGCGTTTTTCCCAGGATGTCGAGGAACTGCAGATGACGGAAGCGCAGCCGCGCGACCTGGGCCATCACCAAGGGTTTTCCAGAATCTGATTCGCTACTCATCACCATTTGGAATGGATGCTAGCGAAAAAGTCAGTGGACCGGACGGGGGTGCCCCCCTAGCCTTCAGCCCCACCAACAAGGCCCCCCAGAAGGCCATCACCTCTTCCGGAGACATCCATGCAGTTCAAGTCCCTCGCCCTTGCCGCCGCCCTGCTCACCGCACTGGCCAGCCCCGTGTCCGCCCAGGTCAAGGAACATGTGTTCAAGATCGGCACCGGCCTCAGCGAAGACCATCCGCAGGCCATGGCGCTCAAGCACTTCGGCGAGCAGCTGGCCGCCAAGAGCGGCGGCAAGCTGTCGGCCCGCGTGTACGCCAGCGGCTCGCTGGGCAACGACGTGAGCATGACCTCGGCCCTGCGCGGCGGCACGCTGGAGATGACCATCCCCGACAGCTCCACGCTGGTCACGCTGGTCAAGCCCTTCGGCGTGCTCAACCTACCGCTGACCTTCAACAACGAGCAGGAGGCCGACGCGGTGCTGGACGGCCCCTTCGGCCAGAAGCTGCTGGCCAAGCTGCCCGAGAAGGGCCTGATCGGCCTGGGCTTCTGGGAGAACGGCTTTCGCCACGTCACCAACTCGCGCCGGCCGATCAACAAGGCCGACGACCTCAGCGGCCTGAAGCTGCGCGTCATCCAGAGCCCGCTGTTCCTCGACACCTTCAGCGCGCTGGGTGCCAATGCCACGCCCATGCCCTTCACCGAGCTGTATTCGGCGATGGAACAGGCCGCGGTGGACGGCCAGGAGAACCCGCCGGCCACCATCCTGGCCAGCAAGTTCTACGAGGTGCAGAAGCACCTGGTGCTGTCGCGGCACATGTACAGCGCCTGGGTGCTGCTGATGTCCAAGAAGACCTGGGACGGGCTGTCGGCCGACGAGCAGAAGATCGTCAGCGATGCCGCGCGTGAAGCCACGCTGTACGAGCGCAAGACCATCCGCGCCTTCTCCAACACCGCGCTGGCCGACCTGAAGAAGGCCGGCATGCAGATCACCGAGCTGCCGGCGGCCGAGCAGGCCAAGATGCGCACCAAGCTGCAGCCGGTGCTGGCCAAGTTCAGCAAGGAATTCGGCGAAGACACCACCGCCGAGATGAACAGCGAACTGGCCAAGGCGCGCGGCGCCGCGGGCGCGGCCAAGTAAGCCGGCCTGCCTTTGCCGGGGCGGCCCTGCCGACGCCCCTTCTTTCCTGCCCTTTCTCTTCGACCACGCCATGGACAACCCGGCTGGGCGGCGCTTTCGCTCGCGCGATTGGTTCGCCGATCCCCAACGCTCCGACATGACCGCGCTCTACCTCGAGCGCTTCATGAACTACGGACTGACCCCTGAAGAGCTGCGCTCGGGCCGGCCCATCATCGGCATTGCACAGACGGGCAGCGACCTGTCGCCCTGCAACCGCATCCACCTGGAACTGGCGCGGCGTGTGCGCGACGGCATCCGCGACGCCGGCGGCATTCCGATGGAATTCCCGGTGCACCCCATCTTCGAAAACTGCCGCCGCCCCACCGCAGCCCTCGACCGCAACCTGGCCTACCTGGGCCTGGTGGAGGTGCTGTACGGCTACCCCATCGACGCGGTGGTGCTGACCACCGGCTGCGACAAGACCACACCGGCCGGCATCATGGCCGCCTGCACCGTGGACATCCCGGCCATCGTGCTGTCGGGCGGGCCCATGCTGGACGGCTGGCACGACAACCAGCTGGTGGGCTCGGGCACGGTGATCTGGCGCAGCCGCCGGCAGCTGGCCGCCGGCGAGATCGACGAGGACGAATTCCTGCAGCGCGCCTGCAGCAGCGCGCCTTCGGCCGGCCACTGCAACACCATGGGCACCGCCTCGACCATGAACGCGGTGGCCGAGGCGCTGGGCCTGTCGCTGCCCGGCTGCGCGGCCATTCCGGCGCCTTACCGCGAACGCGGGCAGATGGCGTACGAGACCGGCCGCCGCATCGTGGGCATGGCGCATGAAGACCTGCGGCCTTCGCGCATCCTCACCCGCGAGAGCTTCCTCAATGCGCTGTCGGTGGTCAGCTGCGCGGGTGGCTCCAGCAATGCGCAGGTGCACATCATGGCCATGGCCCGCCATGCCGGCGTGGACCTGCGGCCCGAAGACTGGACCGAGCAGGCCTACGACCTGCCGCTGCTGCTGGACATGCAGCCGGCCGGCCGCTTCCTGGGCGAGCGTTTCTTCCGCGCCGGCGGCGTGCCCGCGCTGATGTGGGAGCTGCAGCAGGCCGGCCGCCTGCATGGCGATTGCGCCAGCGTCACCGGCCGCAGCGTGGCCCAGAACATCGAGGGCCGCCAGGCGACTGACCGCGAGGTGATCCGGCCCTTTGCCGAGCCGCTGATGGACAAGGCCGGCTTTCTGGTGCTCCGGGGCAACCTGTTCGACTTCGGCATCATGAAGACGTCGGTCATCTCGCCGCGCTTTCGTGAGCGCTACCTGAGCCGCCCCGGCCAGGAAGGCGTGTTCGAGGCGCGTGCCATCGTGTTCGACGGCGCCGACGACTACCACGCCCGCATCAACGACCCGGCGCTGGCCATCGACGAAGGCTGCATCCTGGTGATGCGCGGCGCCGGCCCCATCGGCTGGCCCGGCTCGGCCGAGGTGGTGAACATGCAGCCGCCCGATGCATTGATCCAGCGCGGCATCCAGACCCTGCCCACGCTGGGCGACGGCCGCCAGTCGGGCACCGCCGACAGCCCCTCCATCCTCAACGTGTCGCCCGAAAGCGCGGTGGGCGGGGGCCTGAGCTGGCTGCAGACCGGCGACCGCCTGCGCATCGACCTCAACGCCGGCCGCTGCGATGCGCTGGTGCCGCCCGAGGAGATCGAGCGCCGCCGGCGCGAGCTGCCGCCACCGCCGGTGCCGGCCAGCCAGTCGCCCTGGGAAGAGATCTACCGCAGCCACACCGGCCAGCTGGTGGACGGCGCCACGCTGGACATGGCCCTGAAGTACCGCCGCATCGCCGAGCGCACGCCGCGCCACAACCACTAGACCCGCACGAGGAACGCTTTTCATGACTGCAACGACAACGGCCATGCCGGCACGCACCGATGGCCTGCATCCCGTGCTGCCGCGGGACGGCCTGGCCGGCACCCTGGTGGGCCGCGTGTGGCGCCCTGGCGCACCGGCCGGCCCGGCGGTGGTGGCGCTGCGCGCCGACGGCGTGTTCGACCTGAGCGAACAGTTCCCGACCATGAGCACGCTGCTGGAGGTGGCCCAGCCGGCGCAGGCGGTGAGTGCCTTGATCGGCGAGCGCCTGTGCAGCGTCGAGGCGCTGCTGGACAACAGCCGGCCCGAGGGCCGCGACGACAGCCAGCCCTGGCTGCTGGCGCCCTGCGACCTGCAGGTGGTCAAGGCCGCGGGCGTGACGTTTGCGGCCAGCATGATCGAGCGGGTGATCGAAGAGCAGGCCGGCGGCGATGCCAGCCGCGCCGAGGGCCTGCGCGCGCAGGTGCAAGCCCTCATCGGCGACAGCCTGTCCAACATCCGCCCCGGCTCGCCGCAGGCGATGGCGCTCAAGCAGCTGCTGCAGGAGCGCAAGCTCTGGTCGCAGTACCTGGAAGTGGGCATCGGGCCCGATGCCGAGGTGTTCACCAAGGCGCCGGTGCTGGCCTCGATGGGCCATGGCCAGGACATCGGCATCCGCGCCGATTCGCAGTGGAACAACCCCGAGCCCGAGGTGGTGCTGGCCGTCAACAGCCGCGGCGGCATCGTGGGCGCCGCGCTGGGCAACGACGTGAACCTGCGCGACATCGAAGGCCGCAGCGCACTGCTGCTGGGCAAGGCCAAGGACAACAACGCGTCGTGTGCCATCGGCCCGTTCATCCGCCTCTTCGACCACACCTTCGGGCTGGCGCAGCTGCGCAGCGAGACGGTGCACCTGGAAGTGGCCGGCACCGACGACTTCACGCTGCGCGGCATCAACACCATGGCCAGCATCAGCCGCGACCCGGCCGACCTGGTGGCGCAGACCCTGGCCTGCCACCAGTACCCCGACGGCTTCATGCTGTTCCTGGGCACGCTGTTCGCGCCCACCGAAGACCGCGACCAGCCCGGCGGCGGCTTCACCCACAAGCTGGGCGACGTGGTCACCATCCAGAGCCAGTGGCTGGGCAGCCTGCGCAACCGCGTGACGCATTGCGAGACGGCGCCGCCCTGGCGCTTCGGCCTGCGGGCCTTCATCGGCAACCTGGCCGCCCGCGGGCTGCTGGAAGGGGTTCGGCTGTGAGCCTGCTGGACGCCGTCATCCAGCGCTTCTGCCGCGCCATCGACCTGCTGATCGCCGCCGCGCTGGCGGTGATGGTGGTGCTGGTGTTCGGCAACGTGGTGCTGCGCTATGCCTTCAACTCGGGCATCGCCGTCAGTGAAGAGGTCGCGCGCTGGCTGTTCGTGTGGCTGTGCTTCATGGGCGCGGTGGCCGCGCTGAAGGAAGGCGGCCACCTGGGCACCGACATGCTGGTGGGCCGCCTGCCGGTGCGCGGCAAACGGCTGTGCCTGGTGCTGGGCCATGTGCTCATGCTCTACATCACCTGGCTGTTCTTCCAGGGCAGCTGGCAGCAGGCCGCCATCAACATGGACGTGGAAGCACCCGTCACCGGTGCGCCGGTGGCCCTCTTCTATGCCACGGGCGTGTTCTTTTCCGTGTGCGCCGGTGCGCTGCTGCTGCTGCAGCTGGCGCGTGCACTCACCGGCCGCCTGCGCGAGAGCGAGCTGGTGATGGTCAAGGAATCGGAAGAACAGGCCGAGCTGGAAAGCCTGCAGGCCGAACTGGCCCGCGGCGATGCGCAGCCCGGCCAAGCCCACCCAGCCCCCTCATCGATCGGCCGCTGAACCATGACCGTCTTCATCTTCCTCGGCAGCCTCGTCGGCGCGATGGCGCTGGGCATTCCCATCGCCTATGCGCTGCTGGCCAGCGGCGTGGCGCTGATGTGGCACCTCGACCTCTTCGATGCGCAGATCCTGGCGCAGAACTTCATCAACGGCGCCGACAGCTTTCCGCTGCTGGCGGTGCCCTTCTTCATGCTGGCCGGCGAGATCATGAACGTCGGCGGGCTGTCGCAGCGCATCGTCAACTTCGCGCTGGCGCTGGTGGGCCACGTCAAGGGCGGGCTCGGCTACGTGGTGGTGCTGGCGGGCTGCCTGCTGTCGGCGCTGTCGGGCTCGGCGGTGGCCGATGCGGCGGCGCTGACCGCGCTGCTGCTGCCGATGATGATCAAGGCCGGCCACAAGCGCGAGGTGTCGGGCGGCCTCATCGCCGCCTCGGGCGTCATCGGTCCGATCATCCCGCCCAGCATCGGCTTCGTGATCTTCGGCGTCACGGCCAACGTGTCCATCAGCAAGCTGTTCATCGCCGGCATCTTCCCCGGCATCATGATCGGCGCGGGCCTGGCGCTGACCTGGTGGTGGGTGGGCCGCAAGGAAAGCCTGCCGCTGCCGCCGCGCAAGACCGGCGCGCAGATCCGGGCCGCCGCGCGTGAATCGGTGTGGGCGCTGCTGCTGCCGGTGTTCATCCTCGTGGGCCTGCGCATGGGCGTGTTCACGCCCACCGAGGCCGCGGTGGTGGCCGCGGTGTATGCGCTCTTCGTGGCGCGGGTGATCTACCGCGAGCTGACGATGGCGGCGCTGGTCACCATCTTCATCACCGCGGCGCGCACCACGGCGGTGGTGATGTTCCTGGTGGCCGCGGCCATGGTGTCGGCCTGGCTCATCACCGTGGCCAACCTGCCCGCGCAGATGGTGGACCTGCTGCAACCGCTGCTGAACCACCAGACGCTGCTGCTGATCGCCATCATGCTGCTGGTGATGCTGGTGGGCACGGCGATGGACATGACGCCCACCATCCTGATCATGACGCCGGTGCTGATGCCGCTGGTCAAGGCGGCCGGCATCGACCCCGTCTACTTCGGCGTGCTGTTCATCATCAACAACTCCATCGGCCTGATCACCCCGCCGGTGGGCACCATCCTGAACGTGGTGGCCGGCGTCGGCCGCATGAAGATGGACGAGGTCACGCGCGGCGTGCTGCCGTTCATGGCGGCGCAGTTCGTGGTCATGTTCGTCATGGTCGTGTTCCCGCAGACCGTGCTGGCGCCCTTGCGCTGGTTCTATTGAGCACACGCGGCATGCACCGCGCATGCCGCTCAACCGGGCGCAAGCCCACCAGGAGGAGACAAAGATGAAGAAAGCGACTCACCTTGCGGCGCAGGCCGCGGGCGCCTGCGCGCTGGCGCTGGGGCTGCTGTCCTCGGCGCAGGCAGTGCCGTCCATCAAGCTGTCGGGCACCAACACGTCGGCGGGCTTCGCGCTCACCGTTTCGGCCCAGGACGTGGTGGACCTGTATGGCTACCAGTTCACCGTCCAGTTCGACCCGTCGCTGCTGACGGCCACCGGCAGCATGGAAGCAGGCTTCCTGGCCAGCGGCGGCGCCACCGACTTCGCGCCGGGCGTCATCGACAACAGCGCCGGCAGCATCAGCTTCGTGCTGGGCTTTCTGGTCGGGCCGGTAGCCGGAGTCTCGGGCTCGGGCGACCTCGCCACCTTCAACTTCGGCGTGCGGCAGGCGGGCCTGGCCAGCTTCAGCCTGTCCGACGTGGGGCTGGTGGACACCAACATCGCGACCATCGACGTCAACGTAGACAACCTCGTCACCGCCGTCCCCGAGCCCGCCACCTACGGCCTGTTCGCCCTCGGCCTGGTGGCCCTGCTGGGTGCCACGCGCCAACGCCGGCCGCAGGCCGGCGCCGTCTGAAGACCCCACCCCGTCTCACGACCCCAAGGAATCCATGATGTTCAGCAGTTTCGACATCAAGCGCCTGGCGCTCGCCCTGCCCGCCGTGTTCGCGGTGGCCAACGGCGCGCTGGCGGCCGACCGTCCCGCCAACCCGGCCGACTGGCCCGCGTTGAAGGACGTCTACAAGAACCACTTCCTCATCGGCAGCACCAACCTCAGCGCCAGCAACTTCGCCGCCGGCGTGACGGCCGGCGAAAACTCGACGGCGGCGATGACGATCAAGCACTTCGACATCGTCACCCCCGGCAATGCGATGAAGCCGGAGTTCTGGAACGGCGGCGCCAGCAACCCCAACCCCACCTTCCTGACCAACTTCAGCAACGGCATCAACGTCGACATCGCCGCGGCCAACAGCCGTGGCGTCAAGGTGGTCGGGCACACGCTGCTGTGGCACAACCAGTCGGCCCAGTGGCCCGCGCCCAACGTGCTCACGCCCAATGGCGGCTGGGAAACGCCGTGGGATTACGCGATGGCGCGCTCGAACCTGGAGTACTACATCCGCACCGTGGCCGGCCACTTCGACAAGCAGCCGCAGAAGACCTATGCCTGGGACGTGGTCAACGAAGCCTTCAAGGACAGCCCCGACAACCCGGCCGACTGGCGCAGCGCGCTGCGCTCGGGCTACAGCCCGGAAGAGCGCCCTTCGCGCTGGGCGCAGGCCTATGCCAAGGGTGGCAAGAGCTGGGACTACATGTACGACGCGTTCTTCTTCGCGCGGCAGAACACCACGGCCATCCTGAACTACAACGACTTCAACGACAACGAGCGCGACTCCAAGGCCAGCGCCATCGCGGCCATGGTGCGCGAGTTCAATGAACGCCATGCCGCCGACGTGGCCGCCGGCAAGGCCCGCCAGCTGCTGGACGCCAAGGGCAACCCGCGGCCGCTGGTGGACGTGATCGGCACCCAGGGCCACTGGGACATGCGCCTGAACATGGACGCCTTCGAGCGCACCATCCGCACCTACCTGTCCACCGGCGCCAACGTCGACCTGACCGAGCTGGACCTGGCGCCTTCGCTGGGTCTGGACAAGGGCCAGCGCATCCAGAACGGGCCGGAGATGAACGACCTGTTCATGGTGCAGGGCGTGCAGTACGCCAAGCTGTTCAGCCTGCTCAAGGAATACGCGCTGGGCAGCAGCGGCCGCCACCCCGAGTTCAAGGGCGGCGTGCACCGTGTCACCTGGTGGGGCATGACCGACCCCGGCTACCACACCAACGGCTACCCCTGGTCGGCCGTCGGCCAGCCCAAGGAAGCCTACTGGGCCGCGGCCAACCCCGAGCAGTACCTGCGTGATGCCGGCCTGCCCCCCAACGGCGTGACCGCCACCTTCCGCTGGGGCGGCGAGACCTTCAGCGCCCGCACCTGGGGCGGCAAGAACGCGCAGTCGTCGCTGGACATCAGCGTGCCTGCCGGCACCCGCGCCGTGAACTTCACGGCCGACAACGTGTCGCTGCCGGCCGGCTTCAAAGTCGAGCGCATCCAGTACAGCCCGTCGGACTGCGCCGTGATCCCCGGCAAGCCCTGCCATGTGACGGTGACCGCCCGCGGCCCCGATCCTGCGCCGGCCTACAAGAACGTGGGCGTGGAGAACACCGCCACCTACGTGCTGAGCTTCGGCCACATGGCGGTGTCGTGGTTCCAGGACGCCAACACGCTGGAGCAGCCGCTGTCGTATGCCGAGGTCCGCTTCAGCGACGGTGCCACCCGGTTCAAGCAGTACAAGACCTACTACGGCGGTGACGGCCTGGCCCGCGCCACCGGCACGGCCGAGCTGAAGGCGGTGCCCAAGCATGGCCGCCAGACGCTGGTGCTGAAGGCGCAGGACCCGATCAGCGGACCGATCGGCCTGCGGCTGGCCCGGGACGCCTCCACCGAGAAGGCCTGGCGCGTGGCCAAGCGCATCGAGCCGGGTCGCACCTACATGGTGGTGTCGGCGGAGTCGGCCTACCAGGACAACGGCGACGCCCGCGCCTTTGCGCTGACCAACCGCACCAAACCGGCCACCACCGCGCCGGCGGTGCCCGAGTCGCTGTCGCGCACGCCGGTGGCACTGCGGGGCAACACCGTGTGGCCGCTGCGCAGCACCAACGCGACCGACGGCGAGCCGGCCCTGGCGCAGGACAACACCAAGTTCGTGTTCGAGGAGATGGCGAGCCCCGCCGCCGGCCCCTACGCCGGCCAGGCAGGCCACACGATGGAAAGCTTCATACACGGCACCAACGTGTACCCGCACGTCGTGTTCCGCGGCAATGGCGCCACCGGCACCGTGGCGGGCGGCCAGAACTCGCTGATCACCCGGCAGACCAACGGGCAGGAAGGCTCGCAGATCGCCGACCGTGCGCTGGACCAGGCGGTGTGGTTCAACACGCCGATCGACCCGGCCACCGGCGAGTTCAAGATGTTCCTGTTCTCGGCCGGCAACAGCCAGCACTACGCGCTGAAGGAAGTGGACAGCGGCACCACGCCCAACCGCGACGCGGGCAATGCCATCAGCCAGCGCCAGGGCGCCACCGGCGGCTTCGTGGCCCTGCAGGCCGCGGGCCCGCAGGCCGGCACCAGCGTGAAGCTGTATGCCTACGACATCGAAGCCTATGTGCCCGGTGACGTGAACGGCGACGCCCAGGTCAGCTGCGCCGACCTCACGGCCGCCACCGCGGCCGTGGGCAAGCGCACCGGCCAGGCGGGCTTCGTCTACGCGGCCGACATGGACCAGAACGGCGCCATCGACATCCGCGACATCGCCGCCATCTCGCGCCTGCTGCCCGCAGGCACGGCCTGCCGCTGACAGGGCTGGGCGGTGGGCGCTGCGTCACACTGCAGCCATGCCTGCCGCCCTTACAGCAGCGCGGCGGTGGCGGCGATGAGATCGCGCAGCCACACCTGCGCAGGTGGGCTGTCGTTGCGTCGATGCCAGGTCAGGTGAAAGCCGATCGGCGGCAGCGCCAGCGGCGGCGGAAACAGCAGCAGCTGGCCTGCCGCCTCTGAAGCGAGCGCAAAGCGCTTCAACAGCGTGGCGGTCATCCGGGTGCGCGCCACCACACCCGGCACCGCGAACATCTGGGGCACGGTCAAGCCCAGCTTGCGCACCTTGCCGTCCTGCGCCAGCGTCTGATCCACGATGCCGTGCCGGTCGCCCTCGGGCGACACCAGCACATGCGTCAAGGACAGGAAGCACTTCATGCTCATCCCGCGCCGCGCCGCCGGATGGTCGCGGGCCAGGATCGTCACGAACTCGTCCTGCAGCACCGGCCGCGTGAGGATGCGGCCATCCGCCTGCGTCGGCAGCACGCCGACCGCCGCATCGATGGCGCCGGCATCGAGCAGGTCCACCGCCTGGTCGCGGTCATTGAAGGCCCGCACGTTCAAGGCAATGCCTGGTGCCTGGGCGGCCAGCGCCTCCATCAAGGCGGGCAACAGCACGAAGGTCGGGTAGTCCTGCAGCCCGAGGTTGAAGACCAGCGACGCCTTGTGCGGAACGAACTCGGCCGGGCTGACCAGCGTGGCCTTGATCTGCGCCAGCGCCTGTGACAAGGGCTCGCCCAGGTCCCGCGCGCGCTGGGTGGGCAGCAGGCCACCGGCACCACGCAGGAAGAGCGGATCGCCCAGCAGCGTGCGAAGCCGCGCCAACGCCGCGCTCATCGCCGGCTGGCTGACGCCCACGCGCGCGGCCGCCCGTGTGACGTTGCGCTCGGCCATCAAGGCATCGAAGGCGACGAGCAGGTTGAGGTCGATGCCGTGAAAATCCATGCCGTGGATGAATCTGTATACGCGCTAGTTGTTGGACAGATTTTAGGGGGGGTTCCCAGAATCGGCTCATCAACAGCAACCGACGGGCTCACCCCATGCACACCCCAGACCAGACACGCGCCGCCCGTCTGCGCGCCGAGCGCCAGGCCATCGAGACCTTTTATCGCGCCTTCACCGAACAGAACGTCGATCTGGTCGATGCCGTGCTGGCGCCGGATTGGCAGGACATCCCGCTGGCCCCTGGCCAGGTGGCCGGACCGGAAGGCATCAAGACGATCATCCGCAGCGTTGCGCAAGCCTTCCCCGACGTGAAGATCACCCTGCACGACATGGTGCAGGAGCCCGGCCGTATCGGCGTGCGCGCCGAGATCAGCGGCACCCATCGCGGCCCGCTGTTCGGCATCGCGCCCACGGGCCAGGCGGTGAGCTTCCGCCTGCATGAGTTCCACACCCTCGAAGGCGGCCGCGTGACCACCACCTGGCACCTGGAGGACTGGTTCGGCCTTTTCCTGCAGCTGGGCCAGTTCCCGGCGCAGGCCTGAAGGAGAGGCAGCCCCATGAAAGCAGCCTTCATTCAAGCCTTCGGCGGGCCGGAAGCCATTGCGCTCGGCGAGGCCCGGCTTCGTGCGCCTCAAGCCGACGAGATCGTCGTCCGGGTCGAAGCCACCGCGATCAACCCGCTGGACCTCAAGATCATCGCGGGCACGATGCAGCAGGTGTTTCCCATCGTGCTGCCTTACGTGCCCGGCACCGATTTCAGCGGCGCGGTCGAGTCGGTGGGCGCAGAGGCCAGGCACCTGAAGGTCGGCGACCGTGTGGTGGGCCGCAGTGCGCCGAGCCTGGGTGGCGCCCTGGCCAAGCAGGTGGTGGTGGCGGCCAGTGCCGTGGTGCCCATGCCCGCGGGCATGAGCTTCGAGCAGGGCGCGGCACTGCCGACGGCCTTCGGCACGGCCAGCCAGGCCTTGTTCGACACCGGCCAGCTGCAGGCCGGTGAAACGGTGCTGATCCACGCCGGCGCCGGTGGCGTGGGCAGCATGGCGGTGCAACTGGCCCACGAGGCCGGCGCCCGCGTCATCGCCACCGCGTCCGCCAGCAACCACGAGCTGGTGCGCAGCCTGGGCGCAGACGACGTGATCGACTACCGCACGCAGGACGTCTTCCAGCTGCGCGGCATCGACCTGGTGATCGACACCCTCGGTGGCGACACGCTGGCGCAGTCATGGGCCGTGCTGGGTGCCGGTGGGCGCATCGCGACCACGGTGGACTTCGGCATCCAGGCACGGGAGGGTCACGCAGGCAGCTTCGTGTTTTTCGCCGATGCCGCGCGCTACCTGCCCGCGGCGTTTCAGCTGTTCGAAGCCGGTCGGCTGCAGGTCGTCACCGACGGCCTCTTCAGGTTCGACGACACACGTGCCGCGCTGGAACGCCTGGCCACCGGTCATGCGCGCGGCAAGCTGATCGTGCGCGTCGATGCGTGAAGCGGGCATGCGCCTGCCGCCGGCCGCCGAA
>CAKZXL010000292.1 GCA_937883885.1 uncultured Aquincola sp.
CCTTGCCGGCGCGTCTTGCCGAAGTTGCGGAAGTAACCGAAGCCGGCCTGGTCGTCGGCCACGAACAGGATGTCGTCGCGGTTGTCGGCGCGGAAGATGCCGACGTTCCAGCTCATGCCACCGGGCGTGCCGCCGCGCAGGCCCGCTTCCAGCGTGCGGGTGACCACCTGCTTGAGCGGCGGGTCGCCCGCCATCGCATTGGGCAGCTTGCAGGGGTTGGCCGGGTCGGCGCAGCCCAGTTCGATGGCCGAGGGCGCACGGCTGCCTTCGTTGTAGCCCACGTAGGCATTGAGCGTGGCGCTGGGCGAGAAGGTGAGCCCCACCGCCGGGTTGAAGCGCTTGAACACATGGTGGCCATCCAGCGAGCCGCTGCCGCCGCCGGGGTTGATGGCATCGCGCGTGGTCACGGTGCTGCGGTTGTAGCGGCCCGACAGCGTGAGGTGGGTATTGCGGTTGAGGGCGATGGTGTCGGTGGCCAGCAGGCTCCAGGTGCGGGTCTTGGCGCCCAGGTCCACCCGGGTGTCGTAGGGCTCGCCGTCCACGTCGCCGCCGGTCACGCCGTCGCCGAAGGCGCCCACGCCGACCACGCCGCGGCCAGGCGTCAGGTAGCCCAGCTCTGACAGCTGGTTGAACTGCACGCGGCTCCAGTCCAGCGCGCCGCCCACGGCCAGCTGATGGTCCACGCCGGCGGCCTGCCCTTCCCAGTTGAGCTGGCCTTGCACACCCCAGTTGCGCTGCGTGGTGCGCGTGGTGTTGAGCAGGCCGTTGCACTTCTCGGCCGGCTCATCCACCAGCAGGGCCTGGGCGATGCAACGCCACTTCGGGAAGGGCGTGTTGCCGGCGTTTTCGCCACTGGTGGGAAAGCCGGTGTAGCCGGCCGCGGTGAGGGCCGCACGCTCCGCTGCATTGGGCTGGTAGACCGACTGGTCCAGCGCGTCGTCGTTCAGGTCGCCGTTGAGCGTGTGCGTGCGGATGCGCCGCCAATAGGTGTTGCCCGAGAGCGAAAAGCCGTTGCCCAACTGGTGGGTGGCCGTGAGGTTGAGCATCAACGCGCGGTTGTCGGTCTCGTCGGGCTTGGTGTAGATGCTGCTGTAGTCGCGCGCCATCAGCTGCTGCTCCTGCAGCCCGTTGCCGGTGAGCGCGTTGTCGGCCACCGCGGCGCTGAGGGCGATGCGGGTGTCGGCCGTGCGCAGGCCCAGCTTGCCGAACAGCTGCCGCACGTCGCTGGGCGACGCATCGCGCCAGCCGTCTTCCTTGAAGCGGTTGCCGGTGACGTACCAGTCGATGCCGGTGGCGCCCTGGTTGCCGCCGGTCTCGAAGCTGAGCTGCCGCCGTGCATGCGATCCCACCAGCAGCTCCACCGAGGTGCCGGGATGGCTGATGCCGTCCTTGGTCTGCACGCTCAGCGCGCCGCCCAGGGTGTTGAGGCCGAACAGCGGGTTGCTGCCCGGCATCAGCGCGATGCTGCTGATGGCGGCCTTGGGAATCAGGTCCCAGCTCACCACGTCGCCAAAGGGCTGGTTGATGCGCACGCCATCGACGTACACCGACAGGCCTTGCCCGGTGCCCAGCAGCGGCGAGGCGGTGAAGCCGCGGAAGTTGACGTCGGCCTGGAACGGGTTGTTCTGCACCTCGTTCACATGCACACCGCCCAGCGTGCGGTTCATGAAGTTGGTCAGGTCCGCGGCATGCCGCCGCTCGATGTCGGCGGCGAGGCCGGTCTGCACATTGGCCGGCACCTCGTTGCGCGGCAGGCCCAGGCCCGGCAGCGGCGTCACGCCGATGATGGTGACCTGGCTGGCGGGGGTGTCGGTGGTCTGGGCCTGGGCGGCGGTTGCCAGGCAGGCCGCTGCGGCAGCCAGGGCCAGCAGGCGGGGGCGAAGGGATCGTGACGCGGGCATGGGTCTCCTCCAGAAGCGCTTTGCCACCAGTGGGCCTGCGCCCGTCGGCCGCGCGAAGGGAAAACTTCCCTGGGGGCATGAGGGCTGTTCCCAGGGGGCAGCTGGAGCACCCCGCCACGTCAAAAACCAACTTCCCTGCTCAATTTAGATAACTTACACTTGCATTAAAGACCACCTTTAGTGAGGAAGTTGCGCATGCAGGTCTCCAGGAGCGAGCTGCTCACGGTGCTGGGCCAGTTCAACCCGTGGTGGCGCGGGGAACCGGTGGCCGACCTGCCCAGCTGGCGACGTGCGGCGTTCAAGGAGCTGTCGCTGTGGATGACGCAGCCACCCGCACCGAGGGCGGTGCTGCTGTCGGGCGCACGCCAGATCGGCAAGACGACCTTGTTGATGCAGGCGGCCGACGCCCTGCTGGGCCAAGACGTGCCGCCGGCCAACCTCCTGTACGCCACCTTCGACCATCCCATCCTCAAGCTGGCGGGCATCGATGCGGTGCTCGAAGCCTGGCGCGAACGCGAGCCGCGCGTGGACGGGCCAGAGTACCTGCTGCTGGACGAGGCGCAATTCATCCGCGATTGGGGTACCTGGGTCAAGCACCAGGTGGACTTTCGCAAGGACCGCCGCATCGCCTTCACCGGCTCGGCCATGCCGCTGGTGGAAGCCGGCCAGGAATCGGGCGTGGGCCGCTGGCACACCATCCGGCTGACGACGCTGTCGTTCTACGAGTACCTGCAGATCAAGCAGCTGCAGTTGCCCGCGTTGCCGCGCCTGCGCAGCCTGCGCGACCTGATGGGCTGGAGCGCGGCCGACTTCCACCGCGTCACCGACCTGGCCGCGCCTTACGTGGGCCACTTTCACGAGTACCTGGTGCGCGGCGGCTTTCCGCAGACGGCTCAGGTGGACAGCATCACGCAGGCGCAGCGGCTGCTGCGCGAAGACATCATCGACAAGGTGCTCAAGCGCGACATGACCG
>CAKZXL010000293.1 GCA_937883885.1 uncultured Aquincola sp.
CGGGCGCAGTGCAAGCTGCACCAGCGTAAAGCCGCCGATTGAAATGATGATCGATCCGGCCAGCGCGGCCGCGGCGAGCGTGCGGGCGAGTCGGGACAGCACTCGGTCGTCTTCGGTGGTGTCCAGCGTCAGGGTCGCCCGGACCGGCCCGGATGCCGTTGCCGCCTCGAACCGCGTGACCAGGGTCTGGCGCAATGGCGGCGCGGTGGGTCCGGCATACAGGACCTGGTCCTTCGCATCGGTGAGCACCAGTGCCAGGTCCTGCCGGCCGACCATCGCATCGTCGAGCTTGTGCATCAGCGCCGCATTCCCGACCACGCCGGCCTCGGCGATCAGGTGACGCACCTGGAGTTGCTTCTGGTGCAGCGTGTCCGCCTGCCGGTCCTCGAAGCTCAGGGTCGTCGCCGTGTAGACGCCCAGGCACGTCAGTGTGAGCCCCGCCAGGGCCAGCAGTGCGAGCCAGCGAGCCAGGCGGCGGTCGAGCGATCCAGCGTGCAGCCGACTCATGGGCTGCGGTCCTCGAGCACGTAGCCCATGCCGCGCACGGTGTGCAGCAGCGGGTGCTCGAAGGGCAGGTCCAGCTTGCCGCGCAGGCGCCGTATGGCGACGTCGATCACATTGGTGCCGTGGTCGAAGTTGACGTCCCAGACCTGCTCGGCGATCTCGGTACGGGAGAGCACCTCGCCCTGGCGGCGCATCAGCAGCGTCAGCAGCTGGAACTCCTTCGCCGACAGCTCCAGCCGCTGGCCGGCGCGCACGGCACGTCGCCGCGCCAGGTCCACCTGCAGGTCACCCAGCGACAGCAGCAGGGCGTCGGGCGCCGGCGCGGCGCCGGCGGCGCGGCGCAGCAGGACCTCGATGCGGGCCACCAGTTCGGAGAAGGCGAACGGCTTGACGAGATAGTCGTCCGCGCCGGCTTTCAGGCCGCGCACCCGGTCCTCCACACGGTGGCGCGCGGTCAGCATGATCACCGGCGTCTGCTTGCTCTGGCGAAGCGCTGCGAGCAGGCCGAGCCCGTCGATGCCGGGCAGCATGGTGTCGAGCACGATGAGGTCGTGGCTGCCTTCGGTCGCCATGTGCAGCCCGTCGATGCCGTTGCCGGCCACCTCGACGACGTAGCCCTCTTCCACCAGTCCCTTGCGCAGGTAGTCGGCCAGCTTGGCCTCGTCCTCCACGATCAGGAGCTTCATGGCCGTGCCCCCGCCTGTTGGCGCACTAGGCCTGTCCGAACTGTCATCTGCTCGTTTCCTTCGTGTGGGGTGCCGATTCCTACAGTGGGCGCATGCCTTCGGGCATGCCATCGCAGGTCTCCTGCTCTTCCTTCTAAAAGGATCTCGACATGAATGTCTTCCGTCTCGCTCTGGTCCCTGCCGTCGCCTTCGCGTTCACGCTGCCGCTGGCGGCGCAGGCCAATTCGGTCTGGCACCCCGCTGGCGGCGAAGCCGGTGTGACTTACCACCCCGAGCACTTCAAGAGCGCCAAGACCCGTGCCCAGGTGATGGCCGAGGTCGAGGCAGCGCGCAAGGACGGCACGCTGGCGCTGTTGCAGCGTGGAGCGCCCGTGCCGGTCAAGAGTTCCGAGCCGCCGAAGTCGCGGCAGCAGGTCATCGACGAGATGCGCGCCGAGTCGCCCGACGCCCGGCGCGCGCGCCTCGAACTGCTGACGGGCGGCTGATCGCGGCACACCTTTCACGGCCGGCGCGGAGGTCTTTTCTTCGCGGGCCTGCCGCGCCGCCTGCGCTTCGTGCCGTTGGTCATGTTCTTCTGCAATCGCTGGCTCAGGTCGGCGGAGTAGCTCAGCGGTGCTGGTGGCTGCTTGCGTGGATGTCCACGGCGCCACCAGCGGAAGATCCCATACGCCACCAGCGCGGCCAGCAGCACGCCGATCCAGATCCAGGTCATCGCCAGCGAGAGCTCGGGATCGGCCAGTCGGGGTCTCATGCTGGAACTCGCTGGCCCGTGCCGTTCGGGCACCGGCAATCGCTTGCGTCACGAGGTCGCAAGCGTCTTCAACCAAGGTCCGCAACCAGTCGGAGGTTGCGCGTGCGTTCGCGGGCGTCGCCGATCGTTCCGGGCTCGAGACGGTACTTGCTGCCCCAGACCCAGGCTCGGCCGATCACTTCCACCACCCGCACTTCTCCAGCCTTGCCAGAGGCCTCGAGGGCTGCCGTTCCTTCGGGCCATGTGGCGGTCAGCACATGCTGTGCGGGCGCCAACCGCAGGCGCGCGAAGCTCTCGGCCGATCCACTGAAAGCGCGAGCCTGCAACTCGACTGCCGCGGAGGGAACGGGAACCGGCGTGCCGGTCAGTTTGGAGCGGGAGCTCTTGCCGATGCGGTAGCAGTACGTCCCGTCGGCGTTGGGCGAGCGCAGGGCTTTGGTCATGCAACGGGTGGCCAGCCGCGCTGTGCCACCCGAGGCTGCCGCGAGCAACTTGCTTCGATCAAAGCTCATCCACTTCTCCTTCAATTGGCGGAGATGGCGCGTGGTCGCCGCGTCGACGACCGGACACGGGGTGGTTGGGGATGCGGTGGCTGTGGCTCCGGATGCAACCCAGACGCCATGGCGCGCGCCGGTCCGGCTGCCCACGCGGCGGGTCTAGGCATGGGCATCCTCACGCGATGCCGGTTCGCCACTGCCCCCACGGCCAACGGCCACGCCGGCCTGTGCGCAGGGCTGCGTCTCGAGCTGAACCGTCGTGTGGGTGATGTGATGTTCCGCCGCGAGGACTGCGCGTGCCCGCTCGAGAAGATCTGCCGGCGCCGCGGCGTCGGGGGCATGCACCAGGTGAACCGTGAGACTGGGCCGGCCGCTGGTGACGGCCCACACGTGGAGATCGTGCACGCCCAGAACGCCCGGCAGGCCCAGCAGGGACTGCCTGACCGCCGCCATGTCGATGCCTTCGGGAACCCCTTCCAGCAGGATGTTCAGCGTGTCCTTCAAGAGCACCCAGGTCCGCGGCAGAACCCACAGCCCGATGGCCACCGCGATCACCGAATCGACCCAGTTCCACCCAGTGACGCGAATCACGATCGCACCAGCAATCACGCCGATCGATCCCAGCATGTCGCTCCACACCTCGAGATAGGCACCCTTGACGTTCAGGCTGGCGTCCTTGCCCGAACGCAGCATCCACATGCTCGCGAGATTCACCATCAGCCCGAGCGCCGCCACCACCAGCACCCCGGTCGTCTGCACCTCCTCGGGCTGGCGCCAGCGCTGCCACGCTTCGAACAGGATGTAGCCGGCGACGCCGAACAACAGCAGCGCATTGAAGGCTGCCGCCAGGATTTCGAAGCGGTGGTAACCGTAGGTGCGGCGCTGATCCGCCGGCCGGCGGGCGATCCTGATGGCCGCCAATGCAATCGCGAGCGCGGCCACGTCGGTGAACATGTGCGCAGCATCGGACAGCAGCGCAAGGCTGTTCAGAACGACGCCCCCCACCACCTCGGCGATGAGGAAGGCCGAGGTCAGCACCAATGCCCAGCGCAGCGAGCGCTCCTTGGTCGTCGCCGGCAAGGCGTGGTCGTGCCCCGCGCTCATCGCCCGACTCTCCCTCGCCACCGAACCGGGCAGGCCTGCTGCCGCGTCATCGGATCGGCTCGGCCGAGGCTATGTCCATCACGTAGATCCAGCCGGCCACGGCCGACCCGGTCCTGGCCGTGCGCCGGATGACGTCCACCAGCGCGGGGACATCTTCGTCGTGGCAATGCAGTTCGACCTTGTACTCGTTGATGGTCTCTTCGCCGAGTTCCAGCGAGTAGTGGCGCTCGGCATCGTCCAGGGGCACGAGCGACCCCTTGACGACGTAGACCGCCAGGTTGTGCTCGTCGTGATCTGGATTGCCCCAGACCGTCGAGCCCTTCAGCCCGGCAATGACGTCGGCGATGCGGCTGGCGTGGACGTAGGCCTTGATTTCCTTCATGGTGTCGCTCCTTCTTCGATGGCGGGAACCGATAGGGGCTGCCTGCGGCGCTCGGCGCGCAGTTCGGCCCATTCGTAGATCAACGGAAGCAGCAGCAGCGTCAGCGCCGTCGAGGTGATCAGCCCGCCGACAACGACGGTCGCCAATGGCCGCTGGGTCTCGGCGCCGACGCCGGTGGACAGCAGCATGGGGATCAAGCCGAGGATGGCCACCGACGCCGTCATCAGCACGGGCCGCAGCCGCAGCGCAGCCCCTTGCCGGACCGCCTCTCGCACCGACAGCCCGTGTCGTCGCTGATCGTTGAGGAACGAGACCAGCACGATGCCGTTGAGCATCGCGACGCCGAAGACCGCGATGAATCCGATCGCCGACGGGACCGAGACGTACTGTCCCGTGACGAACAAGCCGATGATGCCGCCGATGACGGCGAAGGGCACGTTGGCGATGATGATGGTCGCGTGGCGCAGCGAGTTGAACGCGGTGTACAGCAGCAGGAAGATCAAGCCGATGGTCAGGGGCACGATCAGCGCCAGCCGCGCCAGCGCACGCTGCTGGTTCTCGAACGCGCCGCCCCACTCGACCCAGTAGCCGGTCGGCAGCTGCACCGCCTGCTTCAGCTGCGCGTCGGCTTCCTTCACGAAGCTGTCGACGTCGCGGCCCTTCACGTCCATCTGCAGCACCGAGTAGCGCTGCAGCGACTCGCGGCGTACGAACGAGTAGCCCTCATCGAGCTCCAGCGTGGCCACCTGCGAGAACGGTACCAGCGCGCCCTCGGCAGTGCGGATGGGAACCGATCCGATGGCCTCCGGATCGAGCCGAAACTTGTCAGACAGGCGCACCGCGATGTCAAAGCGCTTCGTGCCGTCGATGAGCGACGAGACCGTACTCCCGCCGACGCCTGCCTGCACCACTTCGAGGATTTCATCGGCGTTGATGCCGTAGCGCGACGCTGCCTCGCGGTTGACCTTGATGACCAGTTGCGGCTTGCCCTTGTTGGCCTCGGCTGACAGGTCGGTCACGCCGGGAACCTTCTCCAACACGGTTTTCACCTGAGCCGTCAGGCGGTCGAGGACCGCGAGGTCTTCGCCGTAGATCTTCAGCGCCAGCGTGGCGCGCACGCCGGAGATCAGTTCCTCGACGCGGCTCTGGATGGGCTGCGTCGCGGAAAACACCACGGTGGGCACCGCCTTTTCCATCACCTCCTGCATTTCCGATGCAACCTCGGCGTAGGTCTGCGCCTTCGGCCACTCTTGCCGCGGCTTCATGTCGACGAGGATCTCCATGTAGCTCACGTCGGTCGATTCCCCGCGCTCCGCGCGGCCAATCATGGCCAGGGACGAGCGCATCTGCGGGAATTGCCTGCGCAGCGCGGCGTCGGCAACGTTGGCCACACGCAGCGATTCGTCCAGTGAGCTCGATGGGATGCCCGACACCCGAAACATGATGGCGCCCTCTTGGAGCGTGGGCATGAACTCCTTGCCCAGCAGCGGGAACAGCGCAAGGGAGCCGGCCAGCAGCGCCACTGCGCTGCCGATTACAAGCTTCTTGCGCTCCAGGGCCCAGTCGAGCAGCGGGGCGTACAGCTTCTTCGCCCAGCGCACGAGAAAGGTGTCCTTCTCTTCCTTAGGCTTGAGGATCAGCGCAGCAAGCACTGGCACCAATGTCAGCGACAACACCAGGGAACCCGCCATTGCAAACGTGATGGTCAGCGCCATCGGCTTGAACAACTTTCCCTCCAGGCCGGTGAGTGAGAACAGCGGAAGAAAGACGACGATGATGATGAGGATTGCGAAGGCGATCGGGTTGACCACCTCGCGCGCAGCTTCCAGCATCACGTGGGTTTTGTTGATTGGCTTGCCGGACTCGCGTGCATGCGAGAGCAATCGAAACGCGTTCTCGACCATGACAACGGCACCGTCGACCATCATCCCGGTGCCGATCGCGAGGCCCGCCAGGGACATCAGGTTCGCCGACAGGCCGAAGCGCTGCATCAGGATGAAGGCAATCAGCATCGACAGCGGCAAGGTCACGATCACCACGATGGCTGAGCGGAACTCGCCAAGGAAGAGGAATAGGATGATCGCCACGAGGATTGCGCCCTCGACAAGGGCGCTCTCGGAGGTCTTCAGTGCCTTCTCGACTATCTCGGTGCGGTCGTAGACCGGCTTGAGGGTCACGCCGTTCGGCAGCGCTGCCTGCGCGATGGCGAGCTTCCTTTTCACGGCATCGACGACCTCTTTGGCATTGGTATTGACACGCGAAAGCGCCATGCCGAGTACGGCCTCCTTGCCGTCTCGAGTTACTGCGCCGAAGCGCGGCGCCGGTGCCTCGACGACCTTGGCCACATCCCGGATTCGGATCGGGGCCCCGCCGCGTTCGGCCACGACGATGCCGCCGATGTCGGCGACGCTGGCAACCAGTCCGAGACCGCGCACCAGGTACTGTTCCCGCCCGAGGTTGATCGATTGGCCGCCGACCTGCTTGTTGTTTGCAGTAATCGTCTCCATCACCTGCTTGAAGGACAGGCGGTACTTGACGAGGGCATTCGGGTCGATCTGGACTTGGAACTGCTTCTCGTCACCGCCCCAAGAAAGGACGTCATCCAGTCCGGGCGCGGTGCGAAGGATCAGACGAACGGTCCAGTCGTGCAGTGTGCGCAGATCCATGCTGCTGAGGTTCTTGTCCGCCGACTCGACCGTGTACCAAAAGACCTGGCCGAGGCCGGAGCTGTTCGGCCCCAGGACGGGTTCGCCGTAGCCCTGCGGCAGCCGTCCCTTCACGTCCTGCAGCTTCTCGCCGACCAGCCGCCGAGCAAAGTAGATGTCGACGCTGTCGTCGAAGTAGACGCCGACGTACGACAGGCCGAACAGCGATACCGACCGCACTTCCTGCACGCCAGCCAGGCCGGCGAGCGCACCTTCGATCGGGGCGGTGAGCAGCTTCTCGACGTCTTCGGCGGCGAGACCGGGTGACTCGGTGTAGACGTTGACCTGGATCGGCGTGACGTCCGGAAAGGCATCGACCGGGACCTGGCGAAACGCCTGCACCCCGAGACCGATGACGATCAGGAAGGCGACGATGACCAGGACCTTGTATCGAAGCGAGGCATCGACAATGGCGTTGAGCATGATGGGTGATCTTTCTCAGTGGCCTTCGCCGATTTGCGACTTCAGCAGCCGCGCCTTCAGGGCGTAGGCCCCTTCGGCGACCACTTGGTCGCCGGCCTTCAGTCCGGCCTTGACCACCGTGCGTCCGCCGACCTTGTCCCCGGGTTCGATGGCCCGCGGCTCGAAGCCGCCGCCTTCTACCACGAACACCGTGGGCTGCCCTTGCAGCAGCAGAATCGCCGCGCTGGGCACCGACAGCGCCGGCGCACGCGCCGCACCGGTCTCGATCGTGGCGCTTGCGAACATCTCCGGCTTGAGC
>CAKZXL010000294.1 GCA_937883885.1 uncultured Aquincola sp.
GGGGCTGATGGCCCGCGAACTCGGGGAAATCAGGCTCGGCCAGCATCACATTCCGATCAGATCAGCGCATCAGCACGCCGTCGCTTGCGTTGTGCAGACCTTCCTTAGAAGCGCCTGCAGGCGCTCTTTCTTGGCCTGTAGGCCCTTTCCCAAGGCCCTGCCGATCATCCCGCGCACACCGGTCTTGGGCTGAGCTTGCGCGCGTGCCTCCTCGATGCGCTGGGCTAAGTGTTCTTCGGTGGCCACGTATTTCTGGCCAAGCCACTTGTCGAAACGCGCCAGGTCGTCAGCTTGCTTTTCTCGCAGTGCCTCGCGTTCGGCCGTCTGGCGGTCATGCAGGGCCTGCCAGGCCGAGGCGTCGCGCTCGTCCTGCCGGCGTGCGGTGCCCGCTTTCTGATCTTTGACGCGCTCCGCGCGGCGTTGCTTGTATGCCGGGGTTTCGATCAGCCGCTCGGCTTTGTCGGCTTTGACATGCCTTTCCTTGCGGTCCCGCCGCGCGTTGTTAACGGCGCGCTGGGGGCACAGGTCGGGCCTGCCGATTTCCTGGCAGTACGCCTGCGCCAGGCGCGAAAGCTTGTTCTGGTCGAGGCCCATGGTCGCGATCAACCCG
This sequence comes from uncultured Aquincola sp., assembly GCA_937883885.1. The sequence goes on from CAKZXL010000294.1 coordinate 611, forward strand.
GTCTCCGGATGCACCCGGTTCAGGATGATGTGCAGGTGCTTATGGGGCGTGTCGTTGTGGGCGACGAAGAGCGCCTCATGATCGGCCACGCCCAGCACCTGCAGGGACCGTAGACCGAGGTCGATCATCTCGGCCGGCGCCGGGTCCATGTCGGGGGACCAGGACAGCACGAAGTTGTAGACGGCCTGGCCCTTGGATTTTTGCCCGGTGGTTTTCTGGCCGCTGGCCGCTTTCAGCTCCTGCGCATGCTCGGCCGTCCAGGCCATGACCTTGAGCGCCTTCTCTGGGTCGTTGGTCAGTGTGAACCGTCATCGTGACTTGAGGAGCCTGAACATAGGGAAGGCGCCGCCGATACCTGCGTGCGGGCGGTGCCAGTTGTAGTGATGCTGCCAGCTGGCCAACGCTTGGGTGCGCTGGGCGGAGTTCTGATAGGTCCACCCATAGGCCCACTCGCGCAGCGCCGACTGGATGAAGCGCTCAGCCTTGCCGTTGGTCTGGGGCCGATAAGCCCGGGTGAACTTGTGTTGGATGCCCAGCGCTGTGCAGGCCGCGGCGAAGTCCTTGGATCGGAACGCCGAACCGTTGTCGGTCAGCAGGCGCCGCACCGTGACGCCCAGGCTGGCGTAATAGGCCACTGCGTCACGCAGGAACTGCACGGCCTGCGGCGTCTTCTCGTCAGGGTGCATGGCCGTGAAGGCGATGCGCGCGTGGTCATCCACAGCCACGAACAGAGTTTCCCAGCCGGCGCCATCGACCGAGTCACGCCGATTACCCGTGACGCGATGGCTGGGCCGCTTGATGCACCCGAGCTTCTTGGTGTCGATGTACAGCAGGTCGCCTGGCTGGTCGTGCTCGTAGCGCACCACCGGCTCGGCCGGCTCCAGATCGCTGAGCTTGGACAGCCCCGCACGAGCCAGCACACGGCTGACGGTGCTGTCCGAGACACCCACGCTGCGGGCGATGCGCGCCTGGGTCATGCGCCGTTGGCGCAGCTCCACGATCAGCAGCGCCTTGGAAGGATCGATGGCACGCGGCGAGTGGGCGGGCCGAGACGACGCATCGGCCAGGGCCGCCTGGCCACCGGCCAGATACCGCCCCAGCCACTTGCGTGCGGTCACGGGCGTCACGCCGTGCTCGGCCGCCGCATCAGCGGCTGACCAGCTCAGTTCGATCATCTGCTCGACCATCTCCAGGCGACGCGCGTACGTCAATCGGGCATGCTTATGGATGTTCATCCGGTTGGCTTCCTTGAGGATTGGGTGTTTGGCGACTTCCAGTCTCTCAAACCCAACCCGGATGA
>CAKZXL010000295.1 GCA_937883885.1 uncultured Aquincola sp.
ACGCTGGGCCGCACCGTCATCACCACCTTCGGCCGCGACATGGCCACGGCGATGACCGAGTTCCACCGCGCCGGCAGCACCGCCATCGGCCGCCAGAGCCAGACCTGGGTGCGCATGGCCGATGGCCAGTGGCGCGTGGTGGCCGCGCATGTGAGCCTGCTGGCGGCGCCCGCCCACCCACCGACCACCCCGGGGACCGCTGGGTAAGATCGATCGCATGCGCGCCGTCCCCAAGCCCCCTGCCGCTGCCGCTCCCACCGTGGCGCCTGCGGCGCCGCTGCGGGCCAATCTGGCCGAGCAGGTGTACGCCCAACTCAAGGCCGAGATGGACGACTTCCAGCTGGTGCCGGGCGACCGCTTCTCCGAGGCCGAGCTGGGCCAGCGCCTGGGCGTGAGCCGCACACCGGTGCGTGAAGCCCTGTTCCGCCTGCGCAACGAGGGCTACCTGGAGGTGGAGTTGAAGTCGGGCTGGTACGTCAAGCCCATCGACTTCAGCAAGCTGGAACAGTTGTACGACCTGCGTGTGCTGCTGGAGCTGGCCAGCGTGCAGCGGCTGTGCGCCCACACCGGCACGCCGGCCGAAGCGCTGGACACGCTCAAGGCCGTGTGGCTGGTACCGGCGACCGAGCGGCTGGCCGACCCGCGCGAGGTGGGCCAGCTGGACGAGCAGTTCCATGCCACGCTGGTGCGGGCCGCCGGCAATGCCGAGATCGCCCGCGTGCACTGGGACGTGACCGAGCGCATCCGCATCATCCGGCACCTGGACTTCACCCGCGCCGACCGGGTGGAGGCCACCTACAACGAACACGCCAAGATCCTGCGCGCCGTCATCCAGCGCAAGCCCGATCAGGCGCAGCTGCTGCTCAAGACCCACGTGGAGCAAAGCAAGGCCGAGGTGCGCAAGATCACCCTGGCCACGCTGCACGAAGCGCGCGAGCGCGCGGCGCGGGCGCAGCGCCGGCACGGCACCTGAGCGCCGCGCCGCCGCCGGCTACCAGCACACGCGGCTCAGCAACTCGCGCAGGCGCGGCGGCGTGCGCGCGGCCCAGGCTTCCCGGTACGAAGGGGTGAGCATCATCGGGCAGCGCCGCTGCAGCACCGGCGCCTGGGCCACCGCTTCGTCCCAGCCGGCGCGGCTGTGGGCATCGGGCCGCTGGCGCAGCAGGTAGGCGGCCTTGACGAGGCGCACTTCGGCAGCCTCATCCGACAGGTCCAGCACATGGGCGAAGAGGCTCTCCAGCTCGGCATCGTCGAAGCGCAGCGGCGCGTCTTCCAGCAGCAGCCAGGTCAGGTCCACCGTCATCAGAAAGCCTTCGCCACCCTCGGCGCGTCCGCTGCGCCACACCTGCCGCAGCAGGTGGATGGCGCCGGGCCGGTCGCCGCGCGCCAGCGCCAGCGCGGCCTGGCGGCGTTCCACATAGCCGGCCAGGGCATGGTCGGCCATGGCGGCCAGGTCGGCCTGCGCCTGGTCCAGGTGGCCCCGATGCAGGTGCATCAGCACCAGCTCGGCATGGGCGTTCATCGTGCTGTTGTCCATCGGGCCTTCGCGGCCCTGGGTCAAGGCCCGCATGGCCTCGATGGCCACCTCGTCGCGTCCCAGGCGCCAGTCCAGCGCGGCCCCCACCAGCGCCAGAAAGTCGCGCTGCGTGCCCGGCAGGTCGGGGCGGCCTGCCAGCTCGCTGCGGCAGCGCTGCGCCGCCTCGAACCAGCCGGCCTCGGTGCAGATGAGCAGCTCCGTCATCCGCGACCAGAACAGCTCGTACGCGTTGCCGCAGCGCAGGCACAAGGCGATGCTGCGCTGGATGGACTGGCGCGCCGCCCCATTGCGGCGCTCGGTGTTCTGCTGCACGCTCAGGTAGCGCCAGGCCCGCGCCTCGTACTCGGCGCGGCCCGAGCGCTGCCCCAGCTCGATGGCCTGCGTGACCGCGGCCTGCGCGCGCTGCCGCTGGTCGAGCTGCGACAGCACGCCGCACAGCCACAAGGCCGCGCGCATCTGCATGTCGGGCTGCTTCAGCCGGCGCGCCTCTTCCACCGCCAGCTCGGCCAGGCCGATGGCCGCCGACGCCTGCAGCTGGCGCGCGGCCACACGGGCTGCACGGCCCAGGATGTCCGGGCGCATCGCATGCGCGCGCGGCTCCTGCCGCGACAAGGCCAGCGCCTGCTGGAAGCTGGCCATGGCTTCTTCCAGGCGGTTGTGCTGGTGCAGGCCATCGCCCCGCAGGTCGAGCAACTCGATGCGCACCAGCAGCGGCAGGTCCGGCTCCGGGGCCGCCAGCAGCCGGTCGACCTGCTGCAGCAGCTCGTCGAAGCGGGCGCACTCGTACAGCAGCCGCGCCTTCAGGAGTTCCAGCTGCAGGCTGGACCCCACTTCGGGCAGGCTGCGCTCCAGCAGCGCCAGCGCCTGCGCGGGCTGCCCCGCTGCCTGCAGGCGCGCCACGCTGGCCATCTGCGCCTGCCAGAAGGCGTCGGTGCCGGTGGCGCTGACGTGCGTGTCCTGGCAACACAGCGCATCGGCCAGGCGCCGCGTGAGCTTGAGCACATCGGCATCGGTGGCCTCGAACACCGGCTGCCCCGGCGCCTGTCGGCCACGCCAGCCGCGCAGCGTGAACACGTCGTTCTGCCAGGTGAGCTGGCAGCGCACCGCTTCGGCCGCGCCGGTGCTGGCGCATACCTGGGCCAACGCATCCTCACCCTGTTCCCGGCGTTGCCATGCTTCCAGCACATCGGACAGCGGCACCAGGCTGATGAGGCCCGTGCCCGACACCCACTGGTGCAGCAGACGCATCAGGCCCTGGCCGGCCCAGCCCAGGGCGGGCAGGCCGGTGAGGTCTTCGATGGGCAGCAAGGCCAGGCGGCCGGCCGGCGCTTCATCCGGCAGCGGCTGCAGCAGACCGGCGGCCGCGGAAGCGCGCGCCTGGACATCCGCCTGCAGCATGTAGCCGACCCGCTGCACGGTGCGCAGCAACACGGGCTCCTGCGCATCGTCGCGCAGGGCGCGGCGCGCCTTCATGATGGCGCGGGCCACCACCGATTCACTGACCGCGCTGCTGCGCCAGACCAGGGCCAGCAGCTCGGTGCGCGACACCACCTTGCGCGGCCGCCGCGCCAGCACGGTCAGAAGGTCGAACACCAGGGGTTGCGCATCGACGGGCTGCCCGTCGCACAGCAGCAGGCGGCGGTCTACATCCAGCACGAATCGGTCGAAGACCAGCTCTGACATGGCAGCTCCCGGCAAGGGTGGGCAGGCCCATGACAGCGCGGGCGCAGGTGCGCGGCGTGCGCCGGCTCAATATAGCGCCGCCCGCGCGGAGCGGCTTACAGCTTGACGCGCGGCTTCACCGGCTCACGCCCGGTGACCGAGAACACGCCGCTGGCGCGCAGGATCACGCG
>CAKZXL010000296.1 GCA_937883885.1 uncultured Aquincola sp.
CCGACTAGGCCTGCGGCCATGACCGACCCGAATGAAGTCGGGGCATGGCTGAGGTTGACGGCCGGGGAAGGACTGGGCCGCGCCAAGGCGCGCAAGCTGCTGGCCGCGTTCGGCAGCGCACCGGCGGTGCTGCAGGCCGGCGAAACGGCCATCGCCCAGGTGGCCGGGCCCGCCGCCGGCGCCTTGCTGGCGGCCGAGCCCGACGCTTTCCACACCGACCTGCTGGCGCGCACGCTGGCCTGGCTGGCGCTGGGCGACGGTCGCTGCATCGTCACGGTGGGCGATGCAGCCTACCCGCCGGCCCTGCTGCAGGCGGCCGACCCGCCGCTGCTGCTGTACGCCCACGGACGGCTGGACCTGCTGCAGCGTGAGGCCGTGGCCATCGTCGGCAGCCGCAACCCGACCGCGCAGGGCCTGGACAACGCCCGCGCTTTTGGCCGCGCCTTGAGCGAAGCCGGCTGGACGGTGGTGTCGGGCCTGGCGCTGGGCATCGACGGCGCGGCGCACGAAGGCGCGCTGGGCGGCGCGGGCAGCACCATCGCGGTGGTGGGCACGGGGCTGGACCGCATCTACCCCAGCCGGCATGAGGCGCTGACGCGAAGCATCGCCCGCGAGGGGCTGCTGCTGTCGGAGTTCGCGCTGGGCGCGCCGCCGCTGGCCGAGCACTTCCCGAAGCGCAACCGCATCATCGCCGGGCTGGCGCGCGGCACGCTGGTGGTGGAAGCGGCGCTGCGCTCGGGCTCGCTGATCACCGCGCGGCTGGCGCTGGAAGCGGGGCGCGATGTCTTCGCCATCCCCGGCTCCATCCACGCGGTGCAGTCGCGCGGCTGCCATGCGCTGCTCAAGCAGGGCGCCAAGCTGGTGGAGCAGGTGCAAGACGTGCTGGAAGAACTGGGCGGCGCCGCCCGGCCGCCGAGCGCCGACGCCGATGAGGGCACGGCGCCCACCTTGGAGCCCCCCGAAGCCGACCCGGTGCTGGCCGCGCTGGGCCACGACCCCGCCACGCTGGACGCGCTGATCGCCCGCTGCGGCTGGCCGGCGCCGCAGCTGCAGGCGCGCCTGCTGGAGCTGGAGCTCGACGGCCAGGTGGTGCGCCTGCCGGGTGGCCTGTTCCAGCGCCGTGGCCTGGCCTGAAGACCGCCCCGAGCACGCCCCGCACACCGCCACCAAGGCCGTTTTGTTTCCGTCCGGCGCGTGGAAACCCGTGGGGTATAGTCAATTCATGTTCGACGTCCTCGTCTACCTGTACGAAAACTACTGGCGTCCGGACGCCTGCCCGGACCATGACCAGTTGGCGCGGAAGCTGTCCTCCGCGGGCTTCGAGTCGGACGAAATCCAGGAAGCGTTGTCCTGGCTGGACGGCTTGGCCAGCGTCGCCGAGTGTTACACCGGCGAGCAGCAGCAAACCAGCATGCGCGTCTACACCCCCGCCGAGCAGGATCTGCTGGGCGAGGAGTCCATCGGCTTCATCAGCTTCCTCGAATCGGCCGGCGTACTGCCGCCGCCGATGCGCGAAATGGTGGTCGACCGGGCCACGGCCATCGGCGTGGCACCCATCGCGCTGGACGACATCAAGATCATCGTGCTGATGGTGTTCTGGAGCCTGGGCAAGGAGCCCGACACGCTGGTGCTGGACGAGTTGTTCGTCGCGCCAGAGGATCGCCTCATTCACTGAGACGAGCCACCGTCAGCTCAACAGCCGCGCCGGGTCCACGTCCAGCCGCGCCAGCGCATTGCGCGTGGCGCGCACCGTCAGCGCTTCGTCCTGCGCCGGCAGCAGCAGCCCTGCCTGCAGGAAAGCCGCCAGCCGCTGCTGCTGGAACAGCACGCAGCGCCCGCTGGGCGTGACGAACAGCGACAACTGCCTGCGCAGCCCCTGCCAGGCCAGCTGCACCGGCTCGTTGCGGCCGCGGAAATCCAGCATGAACCAGCTGCCCACCTGCAGCTCACGCGCCCAGGCCAGCATCGCAGGCGTGGGCACCGAGCCGCCCTCGACGGCCACTTCCAGCTCCGAGGTCTCGTGCCCCGACAGGTCCAGCACGGTGGATTCGTCGATCTGCACGTCGTCGCTGTCGGGCAGCAGCTCTTCCAGCGTTTCCAGCCGCTCCATCAGCTCTTCGAAGCGGTCGTGCGGAATGGCCGCCGCCTTGGCGGTGAAGGCCGCCGCCAGCGAGTTGTTGAGCGCGCGCACCTGCTCGTCCTGCTTGTCGGGTGCCACGCCGGCCGAGGCCATGCCTTCGCGCAGCGTCTTCAGCAGCGGCGGCAAGCGGCGGATAACTTCGGCCCGGTCTTCGCGGGAGACCTTGGCGCTGGCCGACCACACCAGGTCGGCGGCGGCCCGCTTCATGGCCTTGGTTTCTTCGCTCTGGCCGCCGAACTTCACGGCCGTCATCGCCATCACGTCGGCCCACACCTGGAACAGGAACTGGCGCACGCCCTCCTGCACCGGCACTTCATTGAGCATCTTGCGCAGCTCGATCGTGTACTGGATGGCCAGCGTCTCGCGCTGCTCCACCTGTTGGGCCAGCGACACGCCCTTGCGCGTGGCCTCGTTCTCGTGGCGGAAATAGTTCTCCAGGAACTTCTCGAACTCGGTCAGCACGGTCTGGAACACGCGGCGGCCGGTGTCGGGGTAAGCCTCCACCACCTGCACCACGCGCTTGATCTCACGCTCCAGCGCATCGCCCACCGCGCGCGACGAGGTGTCAAAGCCCATCACGCAGGCGCCCATGCGGTCGATCAGCTTGCGCGCCGGGTGGTCGGTGGTGGCAAAGAAGTCGGGCTCGGTCACGGCCACGCGCAGCACCGGCATCTGCAGCCGCGCGAACCACACGCGCACGGCGGCCGGAATGCTTTCTTCCATCAGGATGGCCTGGAACAGCAAGGCCACGATCTCGATGGTGGCGCGCTCGACCGGGGTCTCGGCCGCCTTCTTCAGGACCTGCTTGCGCTGCTGCAGGTCTTCCAGCAGCGTGGGCGCGCTGACCGAAGCCGGCCCCGCTGCGGCGCCCGCCGTGGCCGCCTGGGTGACGCTGAAGCGCCGCTGGATGCCTTGCTGCGCCAGGCCGATGGCCGCCGTCAGCCCTGGCGAGGCGGGCCGTGCGGGCGCATGTGCATCGGTGCGGGCGAATTCGGGCAGCTGGCGCCCCACAAGGCGGTTCAGCCGGCCCAGCACGGCCGCGGCATGCTCGCCACCGCGGGGCAGGCCGGCCGCCGCGGTGAGCAGGCGGGTGGCTTCGCCGTCTCGCGCG
>CAKZXL010000297.1 GCA_937883885.1 uncultured Aquincola sp.
CGCTCGCGCCAGTAGCGCGCCAGCACCCGCGGGAACGCGCCCCACAACCGCGGATGCGGATGGCGGTCGTGCGGCAGGCCGTCGCTGCCGATCATCGTGCGCGGGTGGGCGATCACCCGCTCGACGTCGGCCTCGTCCATCTGGAAGTAGCAGGCACCGCCGGGCTGCAGCCGGCGGCAGGCCTGCTGCTGGCTCACGCCCCATTCGGCCGCGATGTCCGACAGCAGGCGGCCGCCCATCTCGGGATGGGTGTCGCTCCAGGTCAGCATCACGTCGATCACGCCGTCCACCAGGTCTTCGCGCAGCACGGTGGAGCCGGCCACATAGGGGTAGACGTCCATCGCCACCGGCTGGCGCAGCGCCAGCGTGTCCACCAGCGGCAGCGTCTCGCGGGTGCGGCCCCAGTTCTGCGGCCCGGCGCACTTGTGGTGCGACAGCACCAGCGGCACGCCGGCGTCCAGCGCGCAATCTGCCGCTTCCATCATGGCTTCCAGGATGGTGGCCATCTCGCTGCGCAGGTGGGTGGCGTACACGCCGCCATGGCGGGCCACCACGCGGGCCAGGGCCGTCACCTCGTCCGCCGGGGCGGCATAGGCCTCTTCGTAGAACAGGCCCGACGACAGGCCGTGTGCCCCGTCGGCCATGGCTTCGTCCAGCAGCGCGGCCATGCGGGCCTGCTCGTCGGCACTGGCCGCGCGGGTCAGGTCCTGCATCGCGGCAAAGCGCAGCGTGGTGTGGCCCACCAGCGCGGCCACGTTCAGCGCCGGCTCGGCCGCCTGCACCGCGGCCTGGTAGTCGGCCATGCGCGCATGGCGGAACGAGTCGGCGCCCAGCAGCGTCAGCGGCGGCAGCGCCTGCCCGGTGCGGTAGGGCGCCAGCGAGATGCCGCAGTTGCCGGTGACCACCGTGGTGATGCCTTGCGACAGCTTGGGCAGGTACTCGGGCTGACGCAGCACGATGGCGTCGTCGTGCGTGTGGGCGTCGATGAAGCCCGGCGCGATCACCTGGCCCGTGCAGTCCACCACCGCCACCGCTGCGGCCGGCAGGTCGGTGGGCAGGCGCTGCAGCAGGCCTTCGCCCAGGCGCTCGATGCGGTCGCCCCGCAGCAGCAGGTCGCCGGTCCAGGCGGGGCCGCCACTGCCGTCCACCACCAGGCCGCCTTGCAGCAACACGGCTTCATGCGGCATCGGCGGCTCCTCCGTCCCAGCTTTGCAGCGGGTGGGTCTGCACGTCCACGCCATGGCGCTGCAGTGCCTCGCGCACGCCGCGCAGGCGTTGCACCGCGGGCTCGCCCACGCGCTGGGCCACCAGCACGGTGAGGATCTCGATCAGCGTCAGGTGCGTCAGGTAGGCGTCGATGCCCACGTGCATCACCGCATCGTCGGGCACCGACAGGCCCAGCAGCCAGTCGGCGCGCTGGGCCAGTGGCGTGCCGGGGCGGGTGATGCACACCGCCTTGGCGCCCTGGGCGCGGGCGATGTCCACGGTGTCGAGCAGCGAAGGCATGCCGCCCACGTGCGAGATGGCGATGATCACGCCGCCCGGCCGGTGGGCCGCTGCGGCCACCTGCTGCAGGTGGTAGTCGGACCATGCATTGGCCGACAGCCCCAGCCGGAACAGCCGCGCCTGCAGGTCGGTGGCCATGAACCACGAGGTGTTGCCGGCACCGTAGACGTCGATGTGCGGCGCGCGGGCGATGGCTTCCACCGCGCCGTCCAGCACCTGCAGGTCCAACTGCGCCCGCACGCCCGCCACCGAGGCGGCAGCGCTGCGGGCCACCTTGGCAACCACCTCGTCGGCGCTGTCGCCGATGTTCACCCGACGGTGCAGCGGCGAGCCTCCCAGCGCCAGCTCCTGCGCCAGTGCCAGCTTGAACTCGCGCAGGCCGGCAAAGCCCAGGTCGCGGCAGGTGCGCATGATGGTGGGCACCGAGCTGGCCGAGCGCTCGGCCAGCATCTCGAAGCTCTCCTGCAGCACGCGGTCGGGGTCTTCCAGGATCAGGTCCAGGATGGCCCTTCGCGTGGCCGGGGCGGTGGCGCGCAGCTCGGCCACCTTGTGCAGCAGTCCGTGGCTCATCGTCAGAAGTGCATCGAGATCGCGCCGGAGACGCGGTAGTCGTGGTCCACCACCGGCATCCAGTGCCACTTGTCGAAAGTGGTGCAGGGGTGGGAGATGCCCAGGCCGATGCGCTCGCCCACGGCGGGCGCGGTGGCTTCGTCCTCGGGCTGCCAGCGCAGGTAGGCATGCTGGTCGTTGAGGCCGGTGACCTGCCAGCTGGCCGGCACCGCCTGCGGCTGCAGCTGCCCACGCGCGGCGCGCGCAAAGGGCACCGGCAGGTCGAGGTCGAAGGAGATGTCGCGCTTGCCCACCGCCAGGATGGCCAGGCCCGGCTCGGGGCGCGACTGCACCGCGGCCCACACCTCCATCGCCGGCCGCAGGCCCTCGGCATCGCTGCAGCCGCAGCGCTGGTTCACCACCCGCACCATGCGCTTGTAAAAGCCATGGTCGTGCGTGATGTAGCAGCCAGAGCGCAGCAGCCCGCGCACGGGCTTGCGCAGCGCCATGCGCAGGGCCGGCGCCACCAGGTCGAAGATGGCCGAGCCGCCGGCCGTCAGCAGCACCTCGTCGCCTTCGAACCAGCCGGCTTCGTCGGCCTGGCGGGCGATGGCCTGCACACGATCCATCAAGGCCTGCGCATACGGCAGGTCGGCTTCGGTGCGGCCCTGGGCGCCCAGGCCTTCATAACACTCGATGCCCACCAGCCGCACCGCGGCGCTGGCATGCAGCCGGGTGCACAGGGCCACCGCTTCATCGTGCGTGCGGCAGCCGGTGCGCCCGCCGGGCACGCCGATCTCGACCAGCACCTCGAACGGCCGGCTGCCGGCATGGGCGGCGAACCACTGCTCGATCAAGCCCAGCTGGGCTGCGGAGTCGACCAGGAAGGCCACGCGCAAGGCCGCGTCGGCCTGCAGCATCGCCTGCAGCGCGGCCAGGTCGTCGTCGCCGAACACCTGGTTGGCGATGATGGCGCGCTGCACGCCCGCCGCCACGCCCGTGGCCAGCTGGTGCACCGTGGCAAAGCTGATGCCCCAGGCCCCGGCCTGCAGCTGCCGCTGAAACAGCTGCGGCGACATGGTGGTCTTGCCATGCGGCGCCAGGTCGATGCCCCAGTTGCGCACCTGGCGCTGCATCCAGGCCACGTTGTGATCCAGCGCTTCGCGCTTGACCAGGGCCAGCGGCAGCGGCAGGTCGCCGGCCAGCACGTTCCAGCCGGTCTGCGCCACCTCGCTGGCGCGGCGCGGCGCGGCGGCGCTGGGCCAGCCCTTGAGGCGCTGGTCCAGCAGCGGGTCGAGCAGGGAAGAGAACAGGGGCGGGTTCATGCGGCAGCCTGGGTCATGGTTTCGGGGCGGATGCAGGCGCGCCAACGGCCGGGCGACACCTCGGCCAGCGGCGGCACCTGCTGTGCGCAGGCATCGATGGCGTGCGGGCAGCGCGTGCGGAAGACGCAGCCCGACGGCGGTGCCACCGGGCTGGGGATGTCGCCCTGGAGCGCCACGTGGGTGGAAGGCAGCAGCGGATCGGGCTTGGGGCTGGCGACCAGCAGGGCCTGGGTGTAGGGGTGCAGCGGCTGCCCGAACAGGGCCTCGGTGGGGGCGATCTCCATCACCTTGCCCAGGTACAGCACCACCACGCGGTCGCACAGGTATTCGACCACGTCGAGGTCGTGCGAGATGAACAGCATCGTGAGCTTGAAGCGCTCGCGCAGGTCGGCCAGCAGGTTGATGACCTGCGACTGGATGGACACGTCCAGCGCCGACAGCGGCTCGTCGGCCACGATGAACTCGGGCTCCACCGCCAGCGCGCGGGCCACGCCGATGCGCTGGCGCTGGCCACCCGAGAACTCGTGCGGAAAGCGGTCGGCATGCTCGGGCCGCAGGCCCACGGTGGTCAGCAGCTCGGCGATGCGGGCTTCACGCTCGGCCCGGCTGCGGGCCAGGCCATGGGTGCTCAGCGCCTCGGCCAGGATGGCGCCGATGCGCATCTTGGGGTTGAGGCTGGCATAGGGGTCCTGGAAGATGATCTGCAGCTTGGCGCGCAGCCGGCGCATTCGCTCGGCCGACAGCTCGGCCAGGTTCTGGCCGCGGTAGCGCACCTCGCCGGCGGTGCTGTCCAGCAGGCGCAGCACGGTGCGGCCGATGGTGCTCTTGCCCGAGCCCGATTCGCCCACCAGGCCCAGCGTCTCGCCGGGCTGGATGGCAAACGACACGTCGTCCACCGCGCGCACCGGGCGGTCGCTGCTGCCGAAGTACTTCTTCAGGCCGCGCACCTCGATCAGGGGCGACGATGCGTTCATGCCGCCTCCTGCAGGGCACCGTCCACGCGGATGCAGCGGGCCTGGCGCAGTGCCCCGCCCTCACCGACCAGGTCCATCAGCGGCGGCATCGCGGCCCGGCAGGCCGGCAGCGCCTGGTCGCAGCGCGGCTCGAAGGCGCAGCCCGGCGGCGGTGCCAGCGGGCTGGACACCTGCCCGCGGATGGCAAAGAGCCGACGCGGCCGCGGCTGGCCAGCGCCGCGCACCGCCTTGCCCGGCAGGCAGGCCAGCAGGCCTTGCGTGTACGGGTGGCGCGGCTGCGCGAACAGCGGCCGCACCGCGGCACGTTCCACCACGCGGCCGGCATACATCACCACCACGTCGTCGGCATGGTGCGCCACCACGCCCAGGTTGTGGGTGATGAAGAGGATGCTCATGCCCGTCTCGGCCTGCAGCCGCCGCATCAGCACCAGGATCTGCGCCTGGATGGTGACGTCCAGCGCGGTGGTGGGTTCGTCGGCGATCAGCAGCGTGGGGTCGCAGGCCATGGCCAGCGCGATCATCACCCGCTGGCGCATGCCGCCCGACAGCTGGTGCGGGTACTCGTGCAGGCGCTGCGCCGCGGCGGGAATCTCCACCAGGTCGAGCATGCGCAGCGCATGGGCCAGCGCGGCGCGGCGGTCCAGGCCCTTGTGCAGCCGCACGCTTTCGGCGATCTGCTCGCCGATGGTGAACACCGGGTTCAGGCTGGTCATCGGCTCCTGGAAGATCATCGCCAGCTGGTTGCCGCGCAGCTGGCGCATGCGGCGCTCGTCCAGCTGCAGCAGGTCCAGCGCCTGGCCTTCGCGGCTGAGGAAGGTGGCCTGGCCCTGCACCTGGGCCTGGCTGTCGCGCGGCAGCAGCCGCATCAGCGTCAGGCTGGTGACCGACTTGCCCGAACCCGATTCGCCCACCAGGGCGGTGGTGCGGCCGGGCTGGATGTCGAAGCTGACGTCGGCCACCGAGCGCAGCAGGCCCGCTTCGGTGGGAAAGGCCGTGCTCAGCTGGCGCACGCTCAGCCGGGGAGTGTTGGAGGGCGCAGTCATCAGGCCGCCTTCTTCAGCTTGGGGTCCAGCAGGTCGCGGATGCCGTCGCCCAGCAACTGCAGCGACAACGCGGTGAGGATGATGGCCAGGCCCGGGAACAGCACCACCCAGAAGGCCTGGTGGGCGTATTGCTGGCTGCCCGCCACCATGGTGCCCCAGGTGGGGATGTCGGGCGGCACGCCCACGCCCAGGAAGCTCAGGCCCGCCTCGGCCAGGATGGCGTAGGCGAAGATGAACGACACCTGCACCAGGATCGGCGACATCAGGTTGGGCAGGATGTGCCGCCACAGGATGCGCGAGGTGCGCACGCCCAGCGCCCGCACCGCTTCCACGAACAGCAGCTCGCGCACCACCAGCGTGGAAGCACGCACCACGCGCGCCACCCGCGGCGTGTACACCAGCACCAGGGCCAGCACCACGTTGGCCAGCGTCGGCCCCAGGATGGCCACCAGCGCGATGGCCAGCAGGATGTCGGGGAAGGCCATCATCGCGTCGACCACTCGCATCAGCGGCGCATCCAGCCTGCGGAAGAAGCCGGCCACCAGACCCAGCACGGTGCCAGCCAGCACCGAGCCCAGCGCGGTGAGCGCGGCAATGGCCAGCGAGTAGCGCGCGCCATGCACGATGCGGGCATACAGGTCGCGGCCCAGTTCGTCGGTGCCCAGCCAGTGCTCGGCGCTGGGCGCCTTCAGCCGGTCGAGGATGGCGGTGTCATTGGGGTCGGCCGACACCCACAGCGGCGCACCGGCGGCCATCACCGCGATCAGCAGCAGCACCACGGCCGACAGCATCACGATGCGGCGGTGCATCAGCTGCTTGAGGAAGCGAGGCATGGCCATTCAGTTCACTTTGACGCGCGGGTCGACCACCGCATACAGCAGGTCGATCGCGAAATTGATCAGCACATAGATGGCGGCGATGACCAGCAGCGCACCCTGGATCACCGGGTAGTCGCGGCGCAGCACCGCATTGACCACCAGGTTGCCCACGCCGGGCAGGCCGAACACCGTCTCGGTGACCACCGCGCCGCCGATCATCAGCGCCGTGGTCAGGCCGATGACGGTGACGATGGGCACCAGTGCATTGCGCAGCGCATGCTTGAGCACCACCGTGCCTTCGGCCAAGCCCTTGGAGCGCGCGGTGCGCACGTAGTCTTCGCCCAGCACGTCCAGCATCGACGCGCGGGTGAAGCGGATGATCAGCGCCGAGTTCAGCAGCCCCAGCACCGTGGCCGGCAGCACCAGCGCATGCAGGCGTTCCGGCAGCGCCGCATCGGGCGCGCCATAGCCCGACACCGGGAACCAGCCCAGCGACACCGAGAACAGCTGGATCAGCACCAGCCCCAGCCAGAAGCTGGGCACGCTGGCGCCCAGCATGGCCACGCCGGTGAAGGCCTGGTCCACCGCGCGGCCGCGGTACACCGCCGAGACGATGCCGCAGGGCACGCCGATCAAGGTGGCGATGGCCACCGCCATCAAGGACAGCAGCGCGGTGGGCTCGGCCCGTTCCCACAGCGCCTGGGTGACCGGCCGCTGCAGGAAGATGGACTCGCCCAGGTTGCCCTGCAGCACCTCGCGCAGCCACACCACGAACTGCACCGGCAGCGGCCGGTCCAGCCCGTAGAGCTGCTGCACGCGGGCGATGTCGGCCGCGGTGGCCTGGTCGCCCAGCAGCACCGAGATCGGGTCGCCAGAGGCCGCCCGCGTGAGCACGAACACCAGCACCGCCACGATGGCCAGCACCGACAGCATGCCCAGGGCCTTGCGAAGGAGGAAGCGATGCATCGCCTGAAACCGCCGTGGCTTACTTGATGGAGGTGTTCCAGAAGAACGGCCAGGTGGCGGGCTGGTAGTTCTGCAGCGCCGGGCTGCGGGCCGACAGGCCATTGAACTTGCCCACGTGGATGTACGGCACTTCGTCATACACCACCTGCTGCACCTTGCCCCACAGCGCGCCGCGCCTGGCGGGGTCGGTCTCGGTGTTGAAGGCGGCCAGCGCGGCCTGCTTGGCCGGGCTGCTCCACCAGCCGGGCGCGCCTTCGCCCAGTTGCGGCGGCGACAGCATCGGCTCGGGGAACTGGCCGCTGTGGGTGACGTACAGGTCCCACAGCTTGGGGTCGTTGCGGCGCTGCACCAGGGTGGCCCAGTCCACCACGTTCAGGTCCACCTTGAAGCCGGCGCGCTTGAGCTGCTCGGCCATCAGCAGCGCCATGTTGTAGTGGAAGTCGTACTGCCGGCTGCTGAGCACGCGCACCGGCTCGCCCTTGTAGCCGGCCTTCTCGGCCATCTCCTTGGCCTTCTTGGCATTGCGCTGGTTGTACTGGTCGGTGCCCGCGGTGGCGTAGAACGGCGAGCCCTTGGGGAAGTGGTTGCCCTCGGCCGTGAAGAAGCGGGTGTCGCCGAAGCCGGCGGCCAGCATCTCACCTTCCCCGATGGCCGTCTGCAGGGCCTGGCGCACCGCCTGGTTGGCCGCCACGCCTTCCTTGGTGTTGAGCACCAGGTACGGGAAGCCGAACGACGGCGTGAGGATGGGCACCGTCTTGCCGCCGCTTTTTTCCAGCCGGGTCAGCGCCTCGGTGGGCAGCAGGTCGGCAAAGTCGTACTGGCCGGCCAGCGCGCCTTCCACGCGGGTGTTGGCATTGGGCACGGGGGTGAAGCGCAGCTCGTCGATCAGCGCCTCACGCTTGCCGCCGTAGCCGTTGGCCGGCTCCTTGCGGGCGCTGTACTGCTCGAAGCGGGTGAGCAGCACGAACTGGTCGGGCCGGCGTTCCTTGAAGCGGTAGGGGCCGGTGCCCACGAAGTCCTTCAGCGGCGTGGCGATGCTTTCCTTGGCCATGATGGCCGCCATGCCGCTGGGCAGGGCCAGCTGGGCCAGCAGCGGCGCATACGGCTGCTTGAGCACGATCTCCACGCCCAGCGCGCCCTTGGCCTGGATGCTCTCCACTTCCTTGGCCAGGGCCTTGCCGCGCGGGGCCTGTTCCATCCAGCGCTGCAGGCTGGCCACCACGTCGTCGGCGTTCAGTTCCCGGCCGCTGTGCAGCATCACGCCCTTGCGCAACGTGATGGCGTAGCGCTTGCCGTCGGCGCTGATCCTGGGCGCGGCTTCGGCCAGCATGGGCACCACGTTCCACTTGGCGTCGAAGGTGTAGAGCGGCTCATACACGTGCTGCATGATGGTGCCCACCAGGTCGGCGGTGGACGCCATCGGGTCCAGCGTCTGCGGCTCGGCCACCATGGCCAGCGTGGCGTGGTGGCGCGGTGCCTGCGCAAGCGCAGGCCCGGCCAGCACGCTGACGGCCAGGCCGATGGCCAGGGCGGCGGTGCCCTGCACCAGGCGGCGGCGGTGGACGGGCGAAGTGGCGGGGCGGATGGCGTCAAACAGCATGCGGGCTCTCCAAACCGGGGTGGTGCGTGGCGGCACCATGATGGTGAAAGTATTTTTCAGTCCGAGCGAACTATCGGGCATGTACGCAGCTTTTGTACCCGGGAAATCCCGGGTTCCGCCGCGGTCAGCTGAAATACACTTTCAGAACCAACTCAACCGGAGGGCTCATGCCGCTCGAATACCTGGGCCTGCCGCCCGTTGCTTCCGACCGCCAGGCGCGGCCTTTCTCGCCGGCCGTGCGTGCCGGCGACTTCATCTACGTGTCGGGCCAGGTGCCTGGCAATGCCGAAGGCGAGATCGTCGCGGGCGGCATCGAGGTGCAGACGCGCCAGGTGATGGAGAACCTGAAGGCCGTGCTCGCGCTGGCCGGCGCCAGCTTCGACGACGTGTGCAAGTGCACCTGCTGGCTGCAGGATGCGCGCGACTTCGGCGCCTTCAACCGCATCTACATGAGCTACTTCCCGAACGGCAAGCCCGCCCGTTCCACCACCGAGGCCCGGCTGATGGTGGATGCGAAGGTGGAGATCGACGTGATTGCGTACAAGCCGAAGGCTTGAGGCGGGCGACCCTCAGCGGGTCACCGGGCGCGGACAGTCACGCCATCAGGTCGACCAGGCCGCGCGTGGTGCGCGGGCCTGATGCTGAAGCGCCGCCGGCCGCCTGCTGAGCGGCGGCCAGCTGCTTTTCGCGCTGCGCCTGCTGCTGCGCCAGGGCCTTGGCCCGCTGGATGGCTTCGATCTGGGATTGCACCGTCAGGATCTGCGCCTGCAAGGCCTTGGCCTTGGCGATCTTGGCCTTGGGGTCCAGGTCCGACGCATTCAGCTCCCGCATCTCGCGGTTGAGCGCCGCCAGTTGCTTGGACAGCGCGGCCAGCTGGCTGGCCGAGTCGTCGGCGGTGCCGGCCGGCTGGGAAGATGAAGCAGCGATGCGCATCACCCTTCATCGGCCGCCGCGC
>CAKZXL010000298.1 GCA_937883885.1 uncultured Aquincola sp.
AAAGTGAACAGGAAAGTCAATGAAATCAACGATCTACCAACACCACCTCCGCGCCAGTGCTAGCTTTTCGTACCGTCACTTATTGCACTGAAAACGAGGAGACCCCAACGTGGACATCCAGATGCGCACCAATGTGCCGCACATCTTCGCCATCGGCGACATCGTGGGCCAGCCCATGCTGGCGCACAAGGCGGTGCACGAGGCGCATGTGGCGGCGGAAGTGATCGCCGGCGAATTGCAGGGCAACAAGGAACTGGCCAGCGCCGCCTTCAACGCCCGCGTGATCCCCAGCGTGGCCTACACCGACCCCGAAGTGGCCTGGGTGGGCCTGACCGAAGACCAGGCCAAGCAGCAGGGCATCAAGGTCAAGAAGGGCCTGTTCCCCTGGGCGGCCTCGGGCCGCGCCATTGCCAACGGCCGCGACGAAGGCGTCACCAAGCTGCTGTTCGACGACAGCCCCGAAGCAGGATCAGGAGACGGCCATGCTGGCCGGGGCCACGGCAAGATCCTGGGCGGCGGCATGGTCGGCACGCATGCGGGCGACATGATCGGCGAGATCGCCCTGGCCATCGAGATGGGTGCGGACGCTGTCGACATCGGCAAGACCATCCACCCGCATCCGACGCTGGGCGAGAGCATCGGCATGGCGGCGGAAGTGGCGCATGGCAGCTGCACGGATGTGCCGCCTGCGCGCAAGTAAGTCCGCAGCCAAGCTACCCTGACAAGGCCCGAACTGGCGACGGTTCGGGCCTTGTGCTTTGCGTACCCAAACAATCGCCGCAGAATACTGTGCATTTGTACAGTATTCATGTCAGCCACTTCCAAGCCCAAGCTCTACAACCCACGCCACCCCGAACGCACGCTGCTCTACCAAATGGTAGCCGAGCACTACGAGACCTGGCTAGAGTTGGCCAGCGCGGGTCAGTTCGACGGCCAGGGCGACCACCACACCCCCAAGCCCTTCGTGCGCAAAGCGTTTGCCAAGTATCTTGAGTGCGGCATCTTTGCCCATGGCTTTGCCCGCGCTCGCTGCGGCGACTGTGGGCACGACTACTTTGTAGCCTTCTCCTGCAAAGGCCGGGGAGTCTGCCCCTCGTGCACCACGCGGCGGATGGTGGAGACGGCGGCACACCTGAGCGACCACGTTTTCCCCCGCCTGCCGGTGCGCCAGTGGGTGCTCTCCGTGCCCAAGAGGTTGCGGTACTTCATGCAACGCGACGGAGCGGTGCTGAGCATGGTGCTGCGCATCTTTCTGCGGGTGATCGCACAAACTCTGCAGACCCACAGCCCCGGTGCGGCCCATATGGACAAGGCAGGCCTGCACATCGGTGCCATCGCCTTCATTCACCGATTCGGCTCCAGCCTCAATGAACACGTCCACTTCCACGTTTGTGTGGTGGACGGGGTGTTTGAGGAAGTGGAGGGCGAGGGCGATGCTGATGCGACCCCTCGAATCTCATCGCCGGGTGTCATCTTTCACGCGGCCACCGGCATCGATGCGGCTACCGTGGCCCCAGTGCAGACCACACTGCAAAAACGCATCCTGCGCGCCTTCGTTGCTCGGGGCCTGCTGGAGAACTGTGACGCCAAAGACATGCTGGGCTACAAACACAGCGGCTTCTCGGTGGACGCCGGTGTCTGCATCGAAGCCCACGACCGCGCTGCGCTGGAGCGGCTGCTGCGCTATTGCGCGCGTCCACCGTTTTCCATGGAGCGCCTACGCAAAGAGGGAAGCAAACTGGTGTACCGCTGTGCCAAACAGCGCAGCGAGCCCACCAGTGACAAGCGTGGTGCCAAGGCAGATGAGCTGCACCTCACACCGCTGGAACTGATCGACCGCATCGCCGCGCTGGTGCCACCGCCACGCACCCACCGGCACCGCTACTTTGGTGTGCTGGCACCAAACTCGCCGCTGAGAGCGGCGGTAACGGCGCTGGCTCAGCCTGCTGCGTCGCAACCAGCCACGGTGGAGACTGCACAACCTGGCGCGGGCGTACCTGGGGTGGCGGCGCCGGGCAACGCGGCCACACCCACACCCGAACCTGAAGCACGCCCGAAGCGAGCGGCGCATTACTTGTGGGCGGTGCTGATTGCCCGCATCTACGAGGCATTTCCGCTGCTGTGCCCCATGTGCGGTGGGCAGATGCGCATCATTGCCTTCATCACCCACAGCGCCGAAATCCGCCACATCCTGAACCACATCGGGGTGGAGTCTGCCCCCCCGCACATCACCCCGGCACGCGGGCCACCGCTGTGGGAGGGCTGCGACGCGCCGGTGGATGATGGTGCGCAAGGCGAGCCGGATTGGGATCTGGCAGCTCAACCCGACGAGGTAGACCAGCGCGTCAATTGGTGACCCAGTGAAGCGGCGGTATCCATCGCTGCGGGGAAGCAGCTGCGCGCGCGCCAGGCCCAAATGCATACTGCCTCCCAAGCTCTTGCCATTGAGCGGCAAGCGAGCGCTCAACCTTCCTTGGCCGAACGTGTTTCGAGGCCCAAAACTCGTGCCATACTTGGCCTCATGCGGTTGAATTTCCTATCCGTGATGCCGCCTGCCGCCTTGAATCCGACGGGCTGCCCACTGGCGCTGATGGCCTGCAGCATTGTTTCCGCAGCGTCGAGGGTTGCATTCACGGGGACCTTGCCCGTGGATGTCTTGAGGAAGTGCGCGCCACTTTCGATGGCGATCTCGCTCGCGCGCCTGATCAACCCGGGTGCCTGCAGGCACCCGGATTCGATGATCACCTTCAGGACGCGCGTCCCAGCGGCTTCGCGACACGCGACAACCAGCTTGCGACCCGCTTCTTCGTTGCCTGCCTGGAGTGCACGCCACGGAAAGACCACGTCGACCTCATCTGCGCCGGCCAGCACTGCAGCGGCCACCTCGACGGCGGCGGCCTCTGCGTCTTCCTCGCCGTGCGGAAAGTTCGCGACAGTCGCCACGCGCACGCGTGCGTCCTGTTTGGCGAGGGCGGCTCTGGCCGTCGTGACAAAGCGGGGGAAGACGCACAAGGCCGCAACAGCGCCAAGTGGTGTTACCGCATCGCTCGCCAACTGCCGGATGCTGGTGTCCGTGTCGGCGTCTTGGAGGGAGGTCAGGTCGATCAGTCCCAATAGAAATGCCGGATTGGATGAAGGGTGCATGGAAGGACTCATGATTGATCGATTTGTCACATTGAATGATATAAATATAACAAACGGATCTACGCTGATCAAGGGGCATTCGCTGCGATCACTTGGCAGGGATTGGACGGGCGCCAAGGCAATCTGGCGTCGCGCAGAGACGGTGCCTCCGAGTTGACCGCCAGAGCTGGCCCTGGGTCGATTGAGCAGCAACGGTCGCAGCGCAGCTAACTGGCTTGCGTTGGGCCAAACGCCGTTCGGGCGTGTGGGCAGGTGCGGCACATCGGGAAAACCCCTTTTTATGATTCTCACATGATTGTTATCTTGATAACAAATATGAAGTTATCAAGATAACATGCCTGTTCGACATCAACCCGCGCTTCACCGTGGGCGCAGCTGCCATGAGGCTGAGCGTCTGCGTTGCTTCGCGGAGCGCTCCGCAGACATGGCCCGCGATGCGGCTGGAGGTCGCTGGAAACGTGGGACGGCATATCAAGGGGACCAGCCAACAGCTACGTATCGCATATCCCCGTGCGTCACTTGTACGTAGCGCCATCACTCACATCCACATTGCGTGTTGAACGCGAGGAGACTTCCATGGAAACAAGAAGAGCGCGAACGGGGTCGGGAAAAAGCTACTACTCGATGCTTGCAGGAGGAATTGCTGCCTCGATTCTCTTGAGCGCCTGCGGTGGCGGCGGGGACAACGTAGCGTCGATCGCCCCACCCAGCACACCGGCTGCCAACATTGCCCAGATCGACAGTGGGACGATCGAAGGAGCGACCGAGACTGGTCGTGTCAGCTTCAAAGGAATTCCCTACGCACAAGCTCCCGTGGGAAACCTGAGGTGGAAGCCGCCACAACCTGCGAAGAGTTGGCAGGGCACCCGGCCCGCCAAGCAGTTCGGCAATGACTGCATGCAAACCGTCACGAACGCCAATACGGTGGGTACTTCGGAGGATTGCCTCTACATCAATGTTTTCAAACCGACCACCGCGAAGCCCGGAGACAAGTTGCCTGTGCATGTCTGGATTCATGGGGGCGGCTTCGCGTGGGGGGCATCGTCCGATCCAATCTTCGACAACCCCGGGGATCCCAAGGAAGGTATCGTCTACGTCAACTTCAACTACCGTGTGAACGTGTTTGGGTTTCTGGCCCATCCGGGCTTGACTGCCGAATCCCCCGGCAAGGCATCGGGCAACTATGGCCTGATGGACCAGATCGCTGCGTTGAAGTGGGTCCGTTCGAACATCGCGCAGTTCGGTGGTGATCCGGATACCGTCACGCTCAATGGAGAGTCCGCAGGAGCCTCATCGATTGGGTACCTGCTCGTCTCGCCGCTGGCCAAGGGGCTGTTCAAGCGGGTCATCATGCAAAGCACATACGGCTTTCATCCTCAGAAGACCCTGGCTCAGGCCGAGCAATGGTCGGTGCAACGCTACGGAAGCGACGTCGCCGCGCTACGTGCGCTTCCGGCGAGCCAGGTCCTGAAGATGAATGTTCCCGCAAGTGGAATCGGGATCGATGCGCCAATCTATGGCCATGAGGACTGGGAGCCGAACATCGATGGGCTGGTCCTGAAGAAGACCGTCCGACAGGCCTGGAAGGATGGCGATTTCAGCACGGCCGACATGATGATCGGTGACAACGAGAACGAAGGCTACCTCTTCATGAAGATCAGGGGCCCTTTGGTGACACCTGAGCAGAAGACGGTTGCAAACTTCCAATCGCTCCTGAAATCAACGTACGCTGAATCTCCGGAGGAAGCGTTGAGCGTCTATCCCGTTGCCTCGGACAATGATGTGTTGGAGCAGTTGTCATTCGCCTACGGAGACGCCGCGTTCCAGAACTCGTCGCGCGAGATGAGTCGCTACATGGTGACGAGAACCCCCAACGTCTACCGCTATCTGTTCACGAAGCACTCCGCCAGTCCCTACACGATCAATGGGAAGCCTGTCACCACCCACTTCGACGAGGTGCCGTATGTGTTTGGAGGTGTCAGTACAGGCGAAAAATACGCACCTTCGGATGTTGCGACATCCATCGCAATGCAGGAGGCGTGGCGCCGCTTCATCAAGACCGGCAATCCCAACGGCGGCAAGGTCGTCTGGCCCGCATACGATGCAACGGATCCGCACCTTGAGTTTGGAGATGCCGGGCAAACGATCGGCGCCGGACACAGAAACGCAGCTCTCGACCTGGTCCTCAAGCATCTGGACGTCATCGAGCCCCTGCACTGACCTCACGCCCAATGGACGGACGACTCGCGTAGCGCCCTGGTGTCTTGATCAACGCAAGGTCTTCAGGCCATTCTCGGAAATGACACCGCTGAAGTCGGCCACCTGCGCAAAGAGTGCTGGCCGCAGTCGCCCCAACTTGCCCGAACTGGCGACGGTTCGGGCCTTGTGCTTTGCGTACCCAAACAATCGCCGCAGAATACTGTGCATTTGTACAGTATTCATGTCAGCCACTTCCAA
>CAKZXL010000299.1 GCA_937883885.1 uncultured Aquincola sp.
CGGGCCACCGGCCGCGACATGGACGTGGCGCTGCAGGGCAATGCCTACCTGGCGGTGCAGTGGAACGGCGGCGAGGCCTATACCCGCGCCGGCGCCATCCAGATCGATGCCGACGGCGCACTGAAGGTAGACGGCCGCCCGCTGGTGGGCGACGGCGGCCCCATCGTGCTGCCGCCCTACGAGAAGCTGAGCATCGGCGTGGACGGCACCGTGTCCATCCAGGCGCCCGGCGAGACCGAGATGCAGGCGGTGGACAAGCTCAAGCTGGTGACGCCCGAGGTGGGCCAGATCACCAAGAACGTGGCCGGCCTGATCGTGCCGCGCAACGGCCAGCCGCTGGCCGCCGACGACAACGCCCAGCTGCAGGCCGGCGCGCTGGAAGGCAGCAACGTGTCCGCCGTCGAGGAGATGGTGGCCACGATGAGCCTGAACCGCGACTTCGAGGTGCAGATGAAGCTCTACAAGGCCGCCGACTCGATGGCCGAGTCGGGCAACCGTTTGATCAGGGATTGAGGAGAGAGCGATGAACCCCGCAATGTGGATCAGCAAGACCGGTGTGCAGGCGCAGGACGCCAAGCTGCAGGCCATTGCCAACAACCTGGCCAACGTCAACACCGTCGGCTTCAAGCGCGACCGCGTGATGTTCCAGGACCTGTTCTACCAGGTGGACCAGCAGCCGGGCGCCCAGCGCGACAACAACACCGCCTCGCCTTCGGGCACGCAGCTGGGCAACGGCACCAAGGTGCTGGGCACGCAGAAGGTGTTCACCACCGGCAGCCTGCAGACCACCAGCCAGGCGCTGGACGTGGCCATCGTGGGCCAGGGCTTTTTGCAGGTGGCGCTGCCCAACGGCAACACCGCCTACACCCGCGCCGGCCAGCTGCAGCTCGATTCGGAAGGCCGGCTGGTCACCGCCCAGGGCCTGCCGCTGGTGCCCGAGATCACCATCCCCGCCAATGCCACCGGCGTGAGCATCGGCGAAAACGGCGTGGTGTCCGTCACCGTCAGCGGCCAGACCGCGCAGACCGAAGTGGGTCAGCTCACCCTGGCCAGCTTCGTGAACCCGGCCGGCCTGCTGGCCACCGGCGACAACCTTTACACCGAGACCGCCGCCAGCGGCGCGCCGGCTGTGGGCAACCCCGGCACCGATGCGCACGGCAAGCTCAAGCAGTACGCGCTGGAAGGCTCGAACGTGCAGGTGGTAGAAGAGATGGTCGAGATGATCGCCGCCCAGCGCACCTACGAGATGAACACCAAGGTGCTTTCCGCAGCCGACAACATGCTGCAGTACCTGGCGCAGGCTGCCCGATGAACACGCACCACCGCCGCCATGCGGCCGTCCTGCTGCTGGCTGCCACGGCCCTGCTGGCCGCCTCGGGCTGCGCGCACATCGAGCCGCAGCAGGCGCCGGTGCTGACCGAGGAAAAGCCGCTGCCGGTGATGCAGCCGGTGTCGCGCCGCGGCCAGGCTGGCGGCGTGTTCACGCCCGACGCCACCTGGAGCCTGCACTCCGACAGCCGGGCCTTCCGCCCCGGCGACGTGCTGACCGTGGTGCTCAACGAGACCACGCAGTCCAGCAAGTCGGCCGACACCAAGTTCGGCAAGGAAAGCAACATCGCGCTGCGGGCGCCGGTGATTGGCACCAGCACCATCAACGCCAACGTGGCCGCGGGCGGCTCGCGCGACTTCAACGGCTCGGCCACCAGCAGCCAGCAGAACACGCTGCAGGGCGCCATCACCGTCATCGTGCATGAGGTGATGCCCGGCGGCCTGCTGCGGGTGTCGGGCGAAAAAAGCCTGTACCTGAACCAGGGCGAAGAGTTCGTGCGCCTGGCCGGCTACGTGCGCAGCGCCGACATCGACACCGACAACCGCGTGTCTTCCCAACGCATCGCCAATGCCCGCATCGCCTATTCGGGCCGCGGCACGCTGGCCGATGCCAACAACCCCGGCTGGCTGACCCGCTTCTTCGCCAGCCCCTGGATGCCCTTCTGAAGGCCGACGTCATGACCTTCCTGCGCCCCACCACCTGGCTGCTCATCGGCGCGCTGGCCGCGCCCCTGGCCGCGCTGGCCGCCAACCCGCCGCGCAATGCCGCGCCCGAAGCCGTGGCGCCCAAGAACCTGCGCACGCTGCGCAACCTGGTCAGCGTGGAAGGCGTGCGCGACAACCAGCTGATCGGCTATGGCCTGGTGGTGGGCCTGAACGGCAGCGGCGACAGCACGCAGTCCAAGGCCACCGGCCAGTCGATGACCAACCTGCTCAAGCAGTTCGGCGTCAAGCTGCCCGAGAAGGTGGACGCCAAGTCCAAGAACGTGGCCACGGTGATGGTGAGCGCGGTGTTTCCGCCCGGCTACCGCAAGGGCCAGACCATCGACATCACCGTCTCGTCGCTGGGCGATGCCAAGAGCCTGCGCGGCGGCACGCTGCTGCTGACGCCGCTGCGCGCGGCCGACGGCGAGGTGTATGCGCTGGGCCAGGGCAACCTGGTGGTGGGCGGGCTGAACGCCAGCGGCGCAAGCGGCTCCAGCGTCACCATCAACACGCCCACCTCGGGCCGCGTGCCCAACGGCGCCAGCATCGAGCGCGAGATCGAGACCGACTTCGACACCCGGCCCACGGTGCGCCTGAACCTCAAGCGCCCGCACTTCCAGACCGCGACCAACATCGTCGAATCGATCAACAAGGCCTACGGCCCGGTGGCCAGCACCCGCGACGCCACCAGCGTGGACGTGGTGGCGCCCGCCAACCCGAC
>CAKZXL010000300.1 GCA_937883885.1 uncultured Aquincola sp.
ACTTCGACAACGCCGGCCGTGAGCCGGGTGGCTTCGATGCGAAATCCGAGGAGGCCTACCAGGCGCGCGAGCTCGAGCGAGAGCGCGAGCGCAACGAACTCTACGCTCGTCTGAATCCCCGGCAGGCCGAGGCTGTCGAGAGCCCCGCCGTGAGCTTCCTGGTCCTGGCGGGTGCCGGCTCCGGCAAGACCTCGGTTTTGACTGCTCGCATCGCCAGGCTGATTTCGACCGGCAAGGCGCCGGCGCGCGGTGTGCTGGCCGTGACCTTCACGAACAAGGCGGCGCAGGAAATGCGTCATCGCCTTGGCAAGCTGCTCGACAAGCGCTCAGTGCACGAGCTCTGGATGGGCACGTTCCACTCGCTGTGCAACAAGCTGCTGCGCGAGAACTATGAGGCCGCCGGCCTGCCAAAGTCTTTCGCCATCCTCGATGTCGATGGTCAGGAGGCTCTGTGCCGCGGCATCCTGAAAGACTTCGGCCTGACCAAGGCCTCGGTCAAGGAGGCCGCCAAGCTCAGGGCGGCAGCCGTCCAGGGCAGCCTTCTCGCCGCGGCTGACCCCTTGGCTGCCGCCGGCGGCCTGGCCGCCGGCGACGTCGAGGACGACGGGGAGGCCAACGAGTTCGTGACCCCCTCTCAGTGCGCGAAGTACATCTCGTCTCGCAAGGAGTCGCTGCAGTCCCCGGCGCCGCCCCCGTCGATTTCCACCCGCTCAACCGACGTCGAGCAGATGGAGGCGGTCTACGCCGAGTACCAGAACCGTTGCGCGAAGTCCGGCCTGTTGGACTTCCAGGACCTGCTGACGCGAGGGGTTGAGCTGCTCGAAAAGGACGCAGAGGTGCGTAACCGATACCAGCGACGCTTTAACGCGATCCTGGTCGACGAATTCCAAGACACAAACGACCTCCAATATCGCTGGCTACAGTTGATTAAGGGTCCGTCCGCCCACGTCATGACAGTTGGCGACGACAGTCAATGCGTCGGTCAGGGCACGCTCATCTCAATGGGCGACGGCAGCACCCGGTTGGTTCAGGACATAAATGAGGGCGATCTGGTCCTTGCTAACCACGGCGCTGGAAACTTTCGACCATCGCGAGTCACGCGAGTGGTTCGACGACCTGCACGACCCAACGAGCAAGCGGTCCGCATCCGCACCCGCGCCGGCCAGGAACTGTTGACTACCGCCGACCACACCCACCTTGCGGCATTCCTTCCTGCCTACTCCGGAAGTCTTTACGTCTGCTACGTCATGGAGAAAGACGGTGTCGGATTTCGGATCGGTGTCACGCGCATGGGTCAGCACTCGCCAACATCGCGCGGCTTTACACATGGCCTTTCATACCGTTGCGCTCAAGAACGCGCGGACCGGGCTTGGGTTATCGCGTCGTTCTCCAGCGAGCAACAAGCCCGAGAGCACGAATGCGTAACCTCACTGCGATATGGTGTGCCGACGCTTCCATTCATCGCGCGCACGACCGCACGCGACACCCAGAGCACGCTTGTGGGGAATCAGGAGGCGCTCGATCGCATTTTCGCAGCGAGCGACTCGCGGCAAGGTGCGCTCCGCCTTTTCACTGATCTAGGGATGAACGTCGAGCACCCCCAGCACGTGCCACAGCAATCGCGCTTCTCCGACCGCAAGAACATCACCGTAACGCTCTGTGCGTGGCACCGCCCCAGCGGCAAGGCCCTACACACTTTGGCGTTTGGCTTCAGTGATGAACGTTTGAAGGCCCGCCTTGTCCAGGCAGGATTCTCAGTACGTCCCGCCAAGAAAGGATCGCAATCTAGCCGCGTTGAGATCGCGGCTTCGACGTACGAGCGCCTTGAGGAGATCCTAGCGGCGATCTGCCGCATCGTGCCTGATGCATATGTGCGGCGCACCATGCGGTTGCTCGACTCCAGCGTCGCTGACGAAGACACCAAGTCTGCGCTGGACTTGATGCCCGCGTTCAACTTGGTGCCCGGCATGGTTCTCTGTGGATTGGACGGCCGAGCTCAAGTCATCGATTCAGTCGAGCGACTGCCTGCCACGGGCTTCTTTTATGACATCGACGTCGCGGGCGTCCACAACTTCGTTGCCAACGGCGTAGTCACACACAACTGCATCTATGGCTTCCGCGGTGCAAACCCCGCAAACATGCAGCGGTTCATCGATGAGATGACCGTGACGAAGGACCGCCCCCAGGGGTACACGGTCAAGCTTGAGCAGAACTACCGTTCGCTGCCTCACATCCTCGAGGCGGCCAACGCCATCATCGACCGCAACCCGAACCAGCTGAAGAAGACGCTGTTCACGTCGCAGCGCGACCGCGGCGAGCGCATCGACATGGTCACCTTCGGCAACGGCATGTTCGAGGCGAGTTCCATCGCTCAGTCCATCCACCGGATGGTCAAGGAGATGAAGGTTCCGCCGGCGGAAGTCGCAGTGCTTTACCGGACTAACCAGCAAAGCCGCCTGTTGGAGCAGGAACTCAACAAGCTCGGCGTGCCGCTGACCGTCTACGGCGGCTTCCGCTTCTACGAGCGGCAGGAAATCAAGCACATGATGGCCTACCTAGACCTCGTGTGCGACATGACCCGTGACATCTCGTTCGGTCGTGTTGTGAACTTCCCTCCCCGCGGCATCGGTGAGCGCACCATCGAGGAGCTGCGCCAGGATGCCCAGCTGCGCAAGCTGTCCATGATGGAGATGGTGGGCGTGCGCAGCGAGAAGATGGCCCGAGACCCATCTGTGCTGGGTGGCGCGGCTGCGCAAAAGAAGCAGCGGCAGCTCGAGGGCTTCACGGACGTCATCCTGGACCTGTCAGACGCTGCCCAGACCGTCCCCTTGTCCCGGCTCATCGAGCAGGTAATGGAGCGGGCCGGTATCAAGCAGCACTACCTGGACGAAGCGGGCGGATCGAAGTCGTCGCAGGAAGAGGCTGCAGAGCGCCTGGCGAACATCGCCGAGCTGGTGTCCGCTGCCAAGCAGTTCGAGATCGACAACCCGACGCTCTCGACGGCGGCTGACCAACTGCCGGAGTACCTGGCCTACGTGGCCTTGATGACCTCGACGTCCGAGTCCGACATGAGCAGGAAGAACACGGTCTCGCTCATGACCGTGCACTCGAGCAAGGGCCTCGAGTTCGACCACGTGTTCATCGCAGGCCTGGAAGAGGCCACGTTCCCGCACTCTCGGGCCATCCAGGAAGACGAGGAGCGCGGCAACGGGAAGTCCATCGATCAGGCGTTGCGCGACATGGGCGCCACCACCGACGACCAGGGCAACGACCTGCTGACCGAAGAGCCGTCAGACTTGGTCGACGGCGAAGGCTTGCAGGAAGAACGTCGTCTGATGTACGTCGCGGTAACGCGCGCACGCAAGACGCTGACCATCACGCACGCCAAGGAGCGCCTGATGAACGGCGAGCCCAAGGCCTGCGAGCCCTCGCGCTTCATCGACGAAATCCCCGAGCATCGCCTGAACCGCATCGAGGACGCCAAGGCGCGCCACAGCAACAAAAAGCCGTTCCTGCGCGACACCAGCAACCGCGAATACGGCGGCGATGCATTCGACCAGGGCCGCTCAGAGTACCGCCCCCGCGGCGCCAAGGCAGCAGCCGCTCCGGTGCCGGCGCCCACCACGCAACGCCCGGAGATGCGCAAGCAGACCAGCTTTGCCGAAGAGCAGATGACGACCGACCCGCTTCTGGCCGGCGCCGGCAGCGTGCGCGTCGTCAGCAAGCGCAAGGGCGGAGTCGGGGAGGCATCGGGCGAGACGGTCATCGACGTCGATCGCAATCACCCGGCTCTCGGCAATCGGCACTTTCTCGTCAACCACGAGGACGCCGATGAGCGTCGCCGTGTCATCGCAGCCTACGACAAGGACTTTAAGGCGGATATGGCCACTCGGGGCCCGATGTTCGATGCGGTGTCCGAACTGGCTGAGCGCGTGGCCGGCGGCGAGCGCCTGGCGCTGCGCTGCTGGTGCGCGCCTCGCGAATGCCACGCCGACATCGTCGCCGAGAAGGTGGCCACGACCGCGCGCGCTATGGTTTCCGCCCGGAACATGAGGGACAAGCATCCTGAGCTGTCGGGCCAGCCGGGTGTGGTCGCCATCCTGGTCGCTGCCGAGGCCGTTTCCGGCAAGCGGGTCGACGTCTCTGACTTAGAGAAGCTGGCGGAAACCGCTCGCGCAAGTGCCGGCGAGCCCAAGCTGAAGCCATGGCAGCGGCGCGGCGCCGCCGCCCTGGCAGCGCAAGCCCAGGCCCAGGCTGCG
>CAKZXL010000301.1 GCA_937883885.1 uncultured Aquincola sp.
CAGGCCGAATGTAAGACTGCAGCCCTGCCTCCTGCTTCACCATGCGAAGACGTCGATTGCTATCCGGGAGGCGCCCATGTAAGCGTTGCCCTAAAGCATAGTTGATGGTCGTGCGCCCTTGCCGGGCTGGCCGGGGTGGACTTTCTCAAGACCAAGAGTTTTTGCGCATGGCGACTGTGCGTTTCGTCGACATACGACGCTGGGTGTATCCGCGCCTGACCAGCGGGCATGGCTGGTGCCTAACATCACCAGCCAATTAATCACGAGGAGCACCCCATGGGTCTGATGTCATTCATCAAGGAAGCCGGCGAGAAGCTGTTCCACATCGGCGAAGCCAAGGCGGCAGCACCGGCCGCCGCACCCGCATCCGGCGCTGCACCGGCCGCACCTGCGGTCGATGTGGCCGCACTGAACGAGAAGGCCGGCGCGGCCATCACCAACTACGTGAAGTCGCAGAACTTGCCCACCGACGGCATCGACATCAGGTTCGACGGCGCCACTGGCACGGTGACGGTCAGCGGCACCGTGCCCGACCAGACCACCAAGGAAAAGTTGTTGCTGTGCTGCGGCAACGTTCTATACGTGGCCGCCGTGAACGACATGTTGGTGGTGGCGCAGGCCGCCGCGCCGGAATCGCAGTGGTACACCGTGGTGTCGGGCGACAACTTGTCCAAGATCGCCAAGCAGTTTTACGGCAACCCTAACAAGTACCCCGTGATCTTCGAGGCCAACAAGCCGATGCTCACTCACCCCGACAAGATCTATCCTGGGCAGATGCTGCGCATCCCGCCCGCGGCCTGACGGACCTATCGGCCCAGGTCACACCGTTTCGCGGTCAAGCTGGGCTGATACGTCGGTCGCCGGGAGGGTAACTGAAGCGTCGCAGCGGGTGCCGGGTGATCTTCTGCATAACCATGCGCGATCGCGGCGCTGAGCGCGTTGCTAGCGCGCCATCGACCGCCAACACCGTGCGGTGATAGATAAATATCAATCAGTACGCTTCAATGCCGCACGTCTGAGCGAACTGACGCCACCAACCCCAAACGGCGCAGTGAAAGCACGGGCATCCCGATTGCTGAGCAGCCGGCTCACAATTTTGAGGGGATGAGTGCTTATGTCTGAAGGTCCGATCGAATCGCGTCGCCGTTTCTTGGCCACGGCCAGCGCGTCAACCGCTGGTGCCGCTGTGGCGCCGCTGCTGGCCGCTGGGCCCGTTGCAGCGCAAGCACTGCCTACCGGCAGCCAAGCGGCCCGTCCAGCCGACAAGGCTGCCGACTTGGCCTCTGAGACTACCGTCGACGCCGGCCAGCAGCTCACCAGCAACCAGGGCCTGAAGATCGCGGACAACCAGAACACGCTGAAGGCCGGCGTGCGCGGCCCCAGCCTGCTGGAAGACCAGCTGTTCCGCGAGAAGATGACCGCGTTCGACCATGAGCGCATCCCCGAGCGGGTGGTGCATGCCCGCGGCGCCGCGGCGCACGGCTACTTCCAGGTCTATGAGCCGATGTCGCGCTGGACACGCGCCGGCTTCCTCAACGACCCGCGCGCCCGCACGCCGGTGTTCGTGCGCTTTTCCACCGTGGCCGGCTCGCGCGGCTCGGCCGACACCGCGCGCGATGTGCGCGGCTTCGCGGTGAAGTTCTACACCCAGGAGGGCAACTTCGACCTGGTGGGCAACAACATCCCGGTGTTCTTCATCCAGGACGCGATCAAGTTCCCGGACCTGGTGCATGCCGCCAAGCCCGAGGCCGACAAGGAGATTCCGCAAGCTTCCACCGCCCACGACACCTTCTGGGACTTCATCTCGCTGATGCCCGAGAGCACGCACATGATCATGTGGGTGATGTCGGACCGGGCCATTCCGCGCTCCTACCGGATGATGGAGGGCTTCGGGGTGCACAGCTTCCGCTTCATCGACGCGCGCGGCACCAGCCGCTTCGTCAAGTTCCACTGGAAGCCGCTGAACAACGGCGTGCACGGCCTGGCCTGGGACGAAGCGCTGAAGCTCGGCGGCATGGACCCCGACTTCCACCGCCGCGACCTGGCCGACGCCATCGACGCCGGCGCCTTCCCCGAATGGGAGCTGGGCGTGCAGGTGGTGGAGGAAGCCGATGCCGAGCGCCTGGGCTTCGACCTGCTGGACGCCACCAAGATCATTCCTGAGGAGCTGGTGCCGGTGCGCCCCATCGGCAAGATGGTGCTCAACCGCAACCCGGACAACTACTTCGCCGAGACCGAGCAGGTGGCCTACCACGTGGGCAACCTGGTGCCGGGCATCGACGTCAGCGAAGACCCGCTGCTGCAGGGCCGCATGTTCTCGTACGTGGACACCCAGCTCACCCGGCTGGGCGGCCCCAACTTCCACGAGATCCCGATCAACCGCGCGGTGGTGCCGGTGCACAACATGAACCGCGACGGCTTCCACCGCCAGACGATCAGCAAGGGCCGCATCAACTACGAGCCCAGCTCGATCGATGCGCCGCCGATCAAGGAGGTGCCGGCGGCGCAGGGCGGCTTCGCCAGCGCGGCGGTGCCGGTCAGCGGCACCAAGCTGCGCAAGCGCTCGGAGTCGTTCGGCGACCATTACTCGCAGGCCACGCTGTTCTGGCAGAGCCAGACGCCGGTGGAGCAGCAGCACATCGTCGAGGCGCTGCAGTTCGAGCTGGGCAAGGTGGCGGTGCCCGCGGTGCGACAGCGCATGCTGGCCAACCTGGTAAACGTGGACACGGGCCTGGCCGCCCGCGTGGCCGAGGTGCTGGGCCAGCCGGTCCCGCCGGCCAGCCCGCGCACGCCGGCCCGGCGTTATGCGCCTTCGCCGGCACTGAGCATGATCCGGCGCAACAACCCGAAGTCCATCGCCGGCCGTCAAGTGGCCGTGCTGGCGGCGCCAGGCGTGGACGCTGCAGGGTTGGAAGCGATGAAGGCCGCGCTACTGAGCGCCGGTGCCAAGGTGAAGGTGCTGTCGACGCGGCTGGGCGCAGTGCGTGATGCCGCGGGCGGCAGCGTGCCGGTGGATCACCTGATCGTCACCATGCCCTCGGTGGTGTTCGATGCGGTGATGGTGCCCGGCGGTGCGGCGAGCGCGGCAGCACTTAAGGGCTCGGCAGATGCGGTGCACTTTGTGCGTGAGGCCTTCAAGCATGCCAAGCCGATTGCCGGCCTAGGCGAGGCCTCGGACTTCCTGAGCGCAGCCGGCGTGCTGCCGGCGCAGGCGCCGGGAACGCGGCGCCCGGGTATCACCCTCGGCGATGCAGCCAGTGCTGCGACGCTCGCCCCGGCCTTTATTGCCGACATCGCCGTGCACCGCCATTGGGACCGCGGCGGCAAGGACGTGGTCGCAGCGTGAGCGCGTCAGCGACGCACTCCTTAAAGCTGCTGCGTCGCTGACAATTTCTTTTCCCAACCCGCTGCTCAGCAGCATTTTCGGAGAAACCATGGCCACCGCAAAAAAGGCAGCTGCAAAAAAGGTTTCGAAGCCGCGTTCGACGGCCAAGAAAGCACTCGATGCCATTAAAGTGCTCACGCAGGACCACCGAGAGGTGAAGCTACTTTTCCAGGAGTATGAAGAACTGGTTGAACAGGAAGCGGATGCGGAAGAGCGTCAGTCGCTTGCGCTCCACATTTGCGCACTCCTGTCGGTTCATGCTCAAATCGAGGAGGAGATTTTTTATCCTGCTGTAAAGGCGGCAATCAAGGAAACTGACCTCATTCATGAGGCCACTGTGGAGCATGCGTCGGCCAAGGATTTGATCGCTCAAATCGAGTCAGCCGAGACCCCTGACGAACTGTTCGACGCCAAAGTCAAAGTTCTTGGGGAATACGTCGAGCATCACGTCAAAGAAGAAGAAAGCGAGATGTTCCCCAAAGCGCGTCGCGCAAAGATTGACCTTGTCGACATGGTTGACCAGCTTCAAACCCGCAAGGGCGAACTGTTGACAGAAATGGGAATCGAGGATCTGGATCTGGAGCAAGCCACATAGGAATGTCCGGAAGGGGCGGTTTAAGCCGGATAAGCCCGCTGGGCTTATCCGGCATTCATTTTTGTTTCCGCTAGGCGTGCAGCATGAACCGTTTAACGATGCCGTTGAGCTTAGTGGCCTGAAGTTTTAGGCTTTCCGCCGCTGCGGCCCCCTCCTCCACCAGCGCGGCGTTTTGCTGCGTGACCGTGTCAAGCTTCGCCACTGCGCTGCCCACTTGTGTGATGCCGATGGGCTGCTCGCTGGCAGCGGTCGAGATCTCGCCGATGAGCTGGCTGACGCGGCGGGCCTGATCAACGATGTGGCTCATGCTGGTACCAGCATCGCCGACAAGCCGGTTCCTGGCCTGGCTTTGTTCAGTTCGGCGTTTCGTTGTTCTGGAAGAGGGGCTGCCATAGAGAAGGTGGATCTCTCAAGATGGCACGGTCAGCGCATGCCTATGTGCGAGGCAAACGGCCAAGTTTTATGAATGGCTGGACGCGAACCCCCGCAGCGCATTGCCGGAAGGTCCCTCCATATTGGATCTGCGGCGATTGTCACGTTGGCAACCTCGGGCCGGTGGCAAACGCTGAAGGCGATGTGGAAATCCAAATTCGTGACTTTGATCAAACCGTTATCGGAAACCCGGCCCACGACCTGATACGGCTTGGCTTGTCTTTGGCGATGGCAGTGCGGAGCTCAGACCTTCCAGGCGTTACCACCGCACTGATGATCGAACAGATGATGGTGGGGTACAGCAAGGCGTTCCACCCCGTCGCCGAGCCTAATCGCAACGAGTCGCGGCCAGGGGTGGTTCATGTGGCGCTGAAGGAGGCCAGCCGGCGCACATGGCGCCATCTGGCTCAGGAACGTATACAGGGCAAGACAGTTCGCATTCCCCTTGGCCGTCGGTTTTGGCCCGTGACTTCGCAGGAGCGCTCGGACATCGAAGCGTTGTTGCTGCAACCTGGTCTGCTGAGCCTGGCGACCCAACTTCGGCGTCGAGCCACCGATGCGCCTGTCGAGCTCTTGGATGTGGCGTACTGGAAGAAGGGGTGCAGTTCTTTGGGCAAGCTCCGGTACGCCGCGCTGCTCGACGTCGGGGGCCGGGCCACACGAGGCCAGGACCTTTGCCTGTTAGACATCAAGGAGGCTGTGAAAGCAGCCGCCCCCCGCTATGAGGACGCGGTCATGCCGCGTGAGTACGCGCAACGAGTGGTCGAAGGCGCTCGGCAACTGTCACCGCACTTGGGTGAACGCATGGTGTCGGCTCGCTTGGGTTCCAGCTCGGTGTTCGTCCGCGAGTTGTTGCCGGAAGATCTGAAGCTGGAGTTCGCGCACATCACACCTGAAGAGTCGCGACGTGCCGCTCGTTACCTCGCACGCATCGTTGGGCGAGCGCACGCTCGGCAGTTGGACGATAGCGAACGACTTGCCTGGAAACGAGAACTCAAGCGCCACCGCAGCCGACAGCTGGAGGCACCCTCGTGGCTGTGGAACAGCGTCGTCGACTTGGTGGGCACCCATGAGAAGGGCTACCTCGATCACTGCAGACGGTTCGCCTTGGAGTCAGCGCGCAGGATCAGAGAGGTCAAGGCACAACCGGCCTGAACAAGGCATCCGCCTCCTAGGGAGCCCGGGCACACCTACTGCTCACACGCGCTCGCGGCACGCGATGCCGGCAGGAGGAACGTCAAACGTGGGAACACCTGGTCTACACCTTGTTGGGCAGCAAGTTCAAAGTCAGAAGCTGTCTCCGCGCATGCAGCGGGCCGTCAGGATGCTGCAGATGTCGTCACTGGACTATGCACATGAGCTGAACGAAGCACTGGCCCGGAACCCGTTTCTGGAGGACGAAGCCGACGGTGACGCGCCGGCGTTGCCCCCTACGCTGGAAGCGTTGGCCAGCCCCGCCCTGACTACAGAGATAGCAACCAACAAGGACGACCTTCCCTCTCATGACGTCGCAGACGGCTTGGAGACGTTGACCAGGGCCGAAGAGTCGGTAGCAGATCTCAATGATTGGCCGGACGCGTCACCTGCACGCGTGGAAAGCGGCAGCGTGACGGCCGTTGACATGGCGTCGAGCACAGGCGGACTGGCAGACCACCTTGAACCGGCCCGGGAATTGTGGAGGCTCCAACCTTTGAGAAGATGGAGCCATGAACAAGTCGAACAAGTTCTCGCCTGAAGTCCGCGAGCGCGCGGTGCGCCTGGTGCTGGAGCACCG
>CAKZXL010000302.1 GCA_937883885.1 uncultured Aquincola sp.
ACACGTCCACATCCGTTCCCAACTCTTCGCGCATCTCACGCCGGACGGCGGCCTCGGCCGTTTCGCCCATCTCGACACGACCGCCCGGCAAGGCCCAGAAGGCATCGCCGGCCAGCCGGTGCAGCAGCACGAAGTCAGCATGGCGGACCACGGCAGCGGCGCGCAGGTTGAAGCGCCAGTCGCTATTGCTGAACGAGATCATCGTCATGCGTCGCATTCTGAGCGACGCCGGCATCAGCAATCGTGACGGGCGCTCAACGATGGCCTGCGCTCACATCCTCCCATCTTCCGGCCCGCCGGCCAGGCACTTGTCGAACCAGGCGATGGTGTCCAGCAGGCCGGTGCGCAGCTCCACCGTGGGCTGCCAGCCCAGCTCCTCGCGGGCCAGGCTGATGTCGGGGCAGCGCTGGCGGGGGCCGTCCTGGGGCAGGGGCTCGAAGACCAGCGGTGAGCGTGAGCCGGTGAGTTCCAGCACCAGGCGGGCGATGTCCAGCATGCTGCGCTCCACCGGGTTGCCGATGTTCACCGGGCCGGCGAAGTCGTCGCGGGTGTCCATCAGCCGCATCAGGCCGTCCACCGTGTCGCTCACGTGGCAGAAGCTGCGGGTCTGCAGGCCGTCGCCGTACAGCGTGATGGGCTGGCCCGTCAGCGCCTGCACGATGAAGTTGCTGACCACGCGGCCGTCGCCCGGGTGCATGTGCGGCCCGTAGGTGTTGAAGATGCGCGCCACCTTCACCCGCAGCCGGTGCTGGCGGCGGTAGTCCATGAACAGCGTCTCGGCGCAGCGCTTGCCTTCGTCGTAGCAGCTGCGCGGGCCGATGGGGTTCACATGGCCCCAGTAGTCTTCCTTCTGCGGATGCACCAGCGGGTCGCCATACACCTCGCTGGTGCTGGCCTGCAGGATGCGCGCCTTCAGCCGCTTGGCCAGGCCCAGCATGTTGATGGCGCCGTGCACGCTGGTCTTGGTGGTCTGCACCGGGTCCAGCTGGTAGTGCACCGGCGAGGCGGGGCAGGCCAGGTTGTAGATCTCGTCGCATTCCACGTACAGCGGAAAGGTGACGTCGTGGCGCAGCAGCTCGAAGCGGGCATGGCCCAGCAGCGGCGCGATCAGCGCGCGCGAGCCGGTGTAGAAGTTGTCCACGCACAGCACCTCGGCGCCGGCCTCCAGCAGCCGGCGGCACAGGTGCGATCCGATGAAGCCCGCGCCGCCGGTGACGACCACGCGCTTGGCATGCAGCGGGCGCGGCGGGGCGCTCATGGCGCACCCCCGGCCACCTGCGTCAGCACCCGGTCCCAGTCGGCCGCAAAGCGCTGGATGTTGAAGCGTTGCATCGCGGTCTGGCGGGCAGCCTCGCCCCACTGCCGCGCCACTTCGGGCTCATGCACCAGCATGTTCATCACCTCCACCAGTTTGTCGATGCGGGTGTCGATCCAGCCGTTCTCGCCATTGCGGATGACGGTGCTCAGCTCGGTGGTGGCCAGGCCGATGATGGGCAGGCCCACCATCATGGCTTCGATGATGGCCAGCCCCAGGCTGGTGTAGCGGATGGGGTTGAAGAAGAAGCGGTACTGCGCCATGGCGGCCGCCAGGTCCAGGTTGCCCACCTCGCCCAGGCCACCCATGCGCAGGCTGTCCATGCCCACCAGCTGCAGCGGCACCTGCTGGCGCACCTGCTCGAACACGTCGGCGCCCAGCCGGCGGCCGCGCTGCTGCAGGTGGTTGACGACGAAGATGCCTTCGGGCCGCTCGCCGCTGTAGCGCACGCCGGGCGGTATCAGCACCCCGTGGTCGATGATGTGCACCGGCGCATCGGCGTTGTCCCACATCAGCGCATTGAAGGGCGTGACGTGCACCAGCTGCGCGCCGCTGCCGGCGGCCGGGTGGCGGGTGTCGGTGGGGTGACCCTGCGGCGGGTCATGCTCCACGAACAGCGTGGGCAGCGCACGCAGCCGGGGCGAGAGTCGGCTCATGCGGTCGTCGTGCCAGTGGCGCTCGTGCTGGTACAGCACGCAGTCGAAGTGATGCGT
Organism: uncultured Aquincola sp.; assembly: GCA_937883885.1. Next base: position 2,029 of record CAKZXL010000302.1, read on the forward strand.
GTCCAGCGCATCGGCCGGCACCTCGTGCACGTTGTCGCCCCAGGGCAGCACGCCCACCTTGCCGACGTGGCCCGACGGGTGGCCGGGCAGCGTGGCCAGGTAGAAGTCGTGCGGCGCCTGCGTCAGGTAGTACAGGTAGTTGCCATGCACATGCCAGGTGAGCACGCGCAGGCGACGGTTCGGGGTGGGTGGGTTCATGCGGTGGCCTCCTCGGCCGAAACGGCAGCGGATGCCGCCGGCGCGCCAGCCGTCGCCAGGCGAAGGGCCACCGCGGCCACCTCGTCCACGCCGACGGCCAGCGCACATTCGTGTTGATAAGGGCAGTGCTCATGGCCGCAGGGCCGGCAGGGCGTGTCGGCCCACAGCACCGTGTGGCGGGCGGTGTCCAGCGGCGCCCAGCGCGCCACGTCGCTGCCCGAGCTCACCACCACGCTGGGCGTGCCCACCGCGGCCGCGACGTGCGAGACGCCGGTGTCGTTGCTCAGCAGCAGACGGGCGCCCTGCACCAGCGCGGCCAGCGACCAGAAGTCGGTGCGGCCCACCAAATCGATGGCCGGCTGCTGCATCGCCTGCTGCACGCGTTGCACCAGCGGCCGTTCAGCCTCGCTGCCGGTGAGCACGATGCGCAGGCCCTGCCGCGCCAGCTGGTCGGCCACCGCAGCAAAACGCTCGGCCGGCCAGCGGCGCGAGGTGAAGCGGGCGCCGGCGTGCACGCAGGCATACGGCCCGTCACCCGGCGGCAGCAGCGCGGCGGCACGGGCCTGGTCGTCCGCGGTCAGCGGCAGCAGCATGCCGGTGCCCTGGCGCGGCAGGCCCAGGTGGTCGGTCAGGTGCAGCAGCCGCTCGATCTCATGGCCTTGCCGCGGCCAGCGGGTGAAGAGCGCCGGCTCGGGCGCCAGGTCATCGGGCTCGGCAAAGCCGGCCAGGCGCTGCGGCGCACACACCGCCAGCAGGTGGTTCACCACGCTGCCGCTGCCCTGCAGCTGCAGCAGCAGGTCGAAGCGCTCGGCCTGCATGGCCTGCAGCCAGCCGGGCAAGGCGGCCAGGTCGGGCTCACGCTCGGGCAGGCCGGGCCAGCCCGGAAACTCGATGAAGCGGTGCACCATCGGCAGCCGCTGCGCCCATTCACGGGCCCAAGGCAGGCCGATGAGCACCAGCTCGGCCTGCGGCCAGCGGGCCGCCAGGGCGCGCAGCACCGGCACCGCACACAGCATGTCGCCCAGCATCAAGGCGCGGAACACGCCGATGCGCCGTGGTGCGGCCGGCAGGTCAAGGCCTGCCGTCATGGGTAGATCACCTTGAAGCGCCAGGCCCCCACCACGCGCCACCACAGCGCCAGGAAGGGGATGGCGGCCGAGGTGCACAGCATTTCCCACACATGGGCCGGCTCGTGCGAAGAGCCGCGCAGCCGCTGCCAGGCAAAGCGGCCGATGCCCAGCAGCGCACCGGCCGCGCACCAGCCGGCGGCCCGCGGCGCGCCGGCGGCCAGGGCCAACAGTGCCGCCCCGGTCAGCCCCACGATGCCCACGTACAGCCAGGGCGGCTGCGTGCGCACCTTGCGCCGGAAGAGCTCGCGGTGCTTCTTGTAGAGCAGCCCGTCGAACACCACGTTCTTCTGCTGCCCCAGCGAGATGCCCCAGGGCGCCGGCCGCACCGGGTGCAGCACCACCGCCCGCTCGGCGCGGATGACCTCGGCCCCCAGCGTCAGGATGGCGAAGTGCAGGTCGGAGTCTTCGCGCCAGGCGCGCTTGAAGCGCTCGTCGAAGCCGCCCACGCGCTGCAGGATGTCGCGCCGCACGAAGGCATTGGCGGTGACGAACTCGGCCGTTTCCAGCCCCTGCGTCATGCGCGCATGGTCGGTGGGCGCGCCTTGCACCGGCACCTGCACCCGGCCGCTGGCGGCAGCCGCGCCACGGGCCATCGCGGCCAGGCCTTCGCTCAGCCAGTCGCGGTCGGGCACGGTGTCGTCGTCGGTGAAGGCGATCAGCGGCGCGGCGCTGGCCCGCCAGCCCACGTTGCGGGCGGTGGCCGGGCCCTTGCCCATGTTGCGCAGGTAGCGCACCGCGGGTGCGCCGCCGGTGGCGGCATCGAACTCGGCCACCACGCGGCGGGTGTCGTCGTCGGGGCCGTCGTCCACCACCAGCACCTCGTAGCGGTCGCCGGCCAGGCTTTGCCGCACCACCGCCTCCAGGCAGCGGCGCAGCAGCTCGGGCCGGCGGTAGGTGGCCATCACCACCGCGATCTCGGGGCGCTGCCCCGGCTCGGCTGTCGTCATGCGGTCTCCATCGCAGGTCGCATCACCTGCAGCGCCGCGTCGGCCGCTGCTTCTGCGGGCACGCCCAGCAGGCAGGCGTGGTGGCCCATCGGGCACACGCTGCGCAGGCAGTTGCGGCAGGGCACGTCGTGGCTCAGCACCCGCGCGCTGGTGCGCCAGGGCGTGTGCTGCGGGTTGGTCAAGGCATACAGCACCACCACCGGCGCACGCAGCGCCGCGGCGATGTGGGCCGGGCCGCTGTTGTTGCACAGGGTGACGGTGGCACCGGCGATCAAGGCGGCCAGCTCGCCCAGCGACAAGCCGCCCACCAGCGCGGTGGCCGGCACGCCGGCCGGCAGCGCGGCCTGCACCAGCGCCGCTTCGGCCGTGCCGCCCACCACCACCGCGTGGCCGCCACCGGCGCGGGCCACGGCCTGCGCGGCCTGGGCAAAGCGCTCGGCGGGCCAGCGGCGCGACGGGGCCGAGGCCCCCGGGTGCACCACGAAGTAAGGCGCCGCCGGGTCCATGCCGGCCTGCGCCAGCTTGTGCTTCAACGCGGCCTGATCGGCCGCCCGCAACGCCAGGCGCAGGCCATCGTCGGCCGGCGGTCGCACGCCGATGGCGGCCAGCAGCTCGAGCTGGCGCTGCACCTCATGGCGCATGCCTTCGCCGCGCATTTCGGCGTCACGCACCCAGTCGGTCAGCAGGTGGTAGGGGTTCTCGCGGCCATGCGCCAGCCGCAGCGGAATGCCGGCCTGCAGCGCCACCAGGGCCATGGGCAGCGCGCTTTGCGTGCACACGGTGAAGATGACCACCGCATCGAACCGCGCTTGCGCCAGCCGCTGCACCAGGGCTTGCACGGCAGGGCCGGCCTGTTCGGCGCTGCAGGCCGATTGCACCCAGGGCGCCTCGAAGGTCATGACCTCGTCCACGTCGGCCAGGTGGGGCTGCAGCGCAGCACCGGCCGGCGAGGCCAGCAGCGTGAGGTGCGCGCCCGGCCAGGCCTGGCGCAGCGCCGCCAGCGCGGGCGTGGTCATCAGCACGTCGCCCAGGTTGTCCAGCCGCACGGCCAGCAGGCGGCGCACGCCGGCCCAGGCGGGCGACAAGGCGGTGGCCCGCAGCTCGGCCGTCATGCCGCTTGCCGGGCGCGCGTGCCGGGCTGGGCCACGGCATCGGCCTGCAGGATGACCTCGGCCGCCTCGCCCAGGTCGGTGCACACATGCTCGGGCACGCGCAGGTCGGAGCGCTTCCATTCGTTTTCGCCGCCACGGTCCAGCAGCACGCTGCGGCAGCCCGCGCGGTGGCCGGCTTCCACGTCGTCCAGGATGTCGCCCACCATCCAGCTGCGCTGCAGGTCCAGCCCATGGGCCTGCGCGGCCAGGGTCAGCATGCCGGGCTGCGGCTTGCGGCAGTCGCAGCCCTGGCCATCGGCGCTGGCGGGGGCATGCGGGCACACGTAGAAGCCCGTGACCTCGATGCCGCCTTCGTCGCGCAGCTTGTCCAGCAGCGCGGTGCGCAGCACGCTGAACTGCGCGCTGGTGAAGCGGCCCGTGGCCAGGCCCGACTGGTTGCTGACGATGACCAGCCGGTAGCCCGCCTGCTGCAGCCGCTGCAGTGCCGGCAGCGCATGGGGCGTGAAGCGCAGCAGCGCCGGGTCGACGTTGTAAGGCACGTCTTCGACCAGCGTGCCGTCCTTGTCCAGAAAGATGGCGCGCGACCTCATGCCCCCACCCCGCGCGGCGCAGCCGCCATCACCAGCGCCTGCTGCACCGGCTTGCCGCTGCTGGCCGGGCGGGTGTGCGCGGGGCGGTGCAAGGCGGCGCTGCGCGGCAGCAGCGCGGCTTCGGCAGCCACCACTTCCTGGTACACCGTGGCCAGCTCGCCGGCCACGCGGTCCCAGGTGAAGTGCGAGCGCACGCGGGCCATGCCGGCGCGCCCCAGGGCCAGCCGCAATGCCGGGTTGGCCTGCAGCCAGGCCAGCTTCTCGGCCAGCGCGGCCGGGTCCTTGGGCGGCACCAGGTAGCCGGTGACGCCATCGACCACGCTGTACTGGATGCCGCCCACCGCGCTGCCGACCACCGGCGTGCCGCAGGCCATGGCTTCCAGCGGCGTGATGCCGAAGGGCTCGTACGCCGGGGTGGTGACGAACACGTCGGCCGCGGCATAGAACTCGGGCAGCTCGGCGACGTCGCGGCGGCCGGTGAAGGTCACGCGGTCTGCCACGCCGCAGCTGCGGGCCAGTGCCCGCAGGCGTGCGATCTCGGGCGTGCGGCGCTCGTCGGGCTCCACCGATTCACCGCCCACCACCAGCAGCCGCGGCTTGAGCGAGCCGTCCATCAGGCCCACCGCGCGGATCACGTTGTCGATGCCCTTGCGCGGCACCAGCCGGCCCAGCTGCAGCACCACGAATTCATCGTCGCGCAGGCCTAGCCGGCGGCGCGCCTGCGCCCGGTCGCGCGGGCCGAAGGTGGCCAGGTCGACGCCGCAGGGCACGGTGCGGATGCTCTCGTCGCGCGCGCCATAGAGGCGCAGCAGGTCTTCACGGTCTTGCGGGCATTCGGCGATCACGCGGTCGGCGCCCTGCACGATGCGCCGCTCGATGTCGATGCGCGCTTCCGGGAAGGTGTCGGCGCTGCCCTGATGCTCGCGCCGCACCAGGCCCAGCGCATGGAAGGTCATCACCAGCGGCACTTCGAAGATGTTGCGCAGCGCCAGCCCCACCCAGCCCGACATGAAGAAGTTGGCGTGGATGAGGTCGTAGCCCACGCTGCGCTGCATCAGGTGGCGCGAGGCGCGGGTGAAGGCCGGCATGTGCGGGAGCAGCTCTTCCTTGGGAACGAATTCGGGCGGTCCGGCATCTATATGGACCACGCGCATGCCCGGCCGCACATCGACCACGGCCGGCAGCGTGGGGTCGTCGCGGCGGGTGAGCACGTCGACCTGGTGGCCCATCGCAGCCAGCGCGCGCGCCACCTGCGAGACGTAGATGTTCTGGCCCCCGGCGTCGACGCTGCCGGCGTGGGCCAGCGGTGAGGCGTGTTCGCTGATGAGGCCGATGCGCAGGCGGTTTGGCACCATGGTCTTGGCTTTCTGGTGGTGATGTCCGATGCGGGCGTTGGGCAAGCGGTGTTCCGCGCCGGCTGCGGCGCAGGTGCCGGCCTTCATCACCGGCGGTGATGGCTGGCCCCGTGCGGTGGTGACCGGATGTGTGCGGCGCCGCTGCCGCCTGAATTGCCGCAACCCGGGCGCCGCCGGGAACAGCGGTTGCCGCAGGGCTGCATCAACCCCGCCAAGGAGCCGCCCATGACGCACCCGCTCGACAGCCAGAAAGACGAACCCCGCGTGGCCACGAAGGACGGTGGCGCCCGCACGGCGGCCGGCAGCAACTACGGCGACTACGTGCCGCCGCCGCAGCGCGCGCATGTGCAATCCGCCCTGCCCGACCAGCAGCTGCCGGCCGATGTGGCGCCCGAAGACCCGGACGCCGAACTGATCAAGGCCCAGCGGGCGCAGCGCGAGGCGCATGCGACGCCGGAGCAGTCCATCGAAGGCGAATCGGCCGCCGGCGAAGAAGACCCGGGCGCCGCGGACGACGTGATGCGCAGCCCCAGCTCAGGCCCCGAGGGCGTGGTGCCCCGGCGCCCGCTCTGAAAGGCCTCAGTCCCGCCGGGCCGCCCCAAGGGACTGAGATCCCCCTCGGGGGGACGCGAGCGCAGCGAGCTTCGGGGGCACCACCTCAGGCCCGGCGTTTTTCCAGCACGAAGGGACCCAGCACCAGCGCATCCACCGGCGTGCTGGCCCAGGCATGGATGGCATCGCGCGGCGTGCACACCACCGGCTCGCCGCGCACGTTGAACGAGGTGTTGATCAGCACCGGCACACCCGTCAGCTCGCCAAAGGCCGTGAGCAGCTGGTGGAAGGCCGGCTGCGTCTCGGCGCTCACGGTCTGCACGCGGGCCGTGAGGTCGCTGTGGCAGGCCGCCGGAATGCGCTTGGCCTGCTCGGGCAGCACGTCGTAGATGAACAGCATGAAGGGCGCCTGGCCGCGGTTGGCCTCGCCCGGCGTGAACCAGTTGGCCAGGTGTTCCTGCGGCACCGCCGGCGCCACCGGCCGGAAGTCTTCGCGGTCCTTGAGTTCATTGATGCGCGCCTGCATCTGCGCATGCAGCGGCGAGGCGATGATGGACCGCGCGCCCAGCGCCCGCGGACCGAATTCCATGCGCCCCTGGAACCAGCCGATGA
>CAKZXL010000303.1 GCA_937883885.1 uncultured Aquincola sp.
CAGAAGTTCCTGTCCATCACCCGACATGTCTATACAGGCATGCCGTTCATGATGAGCAAGAAGACCTGGGACGGCATGTCGGCCGACGAGCGCAAGGTGATCCGCGACGCAGCCGCTGAAGCCAAGGCCGAGGAGCGCCGCCTGACCCAGCAGAAGGAAGCCCAGGCCATCGACGGCCTGCGCAAGACCATGCAGGTCAACGAAGTGAGCGAAGCCGAGATGCTGCGCTGGCGCGCCAAGGTGCAGCCGGTGGTCGACAAGTTCAGCCGCGAGATCGGCGAAGGTGTGGTCAAGGACGTGAATGCCGAACTGACCCGCATGCGCGGCGCCAAGTAAGGAGCGCCGCATGAGCTTGCTGGGCACGGCCGCCCTGGCCATGTGGTGGGACATGGCGCCCGACGTGCGGCCCGACTTCGAGGACTGGCACAGCCACGAGCACTTTCCGGAACGGCTGGGTGTGCCCGGCTTTCTGCGGGCCTCGCGCTGGCGCAGCGCGACGGGCGACCGCTTCTTCGTGATCTACGAGCTGGCGGGGCACGACACCTTGTCCAGCCCGGCCTACCTGGCGCGGCTGAACGCCCCCACGCCCTGGTCCACCCGGCTGATGCCGCACCACCGCAACATGGTGCGCAGCCAGTGCCAGGTGATGGCCACGGCCGGTGGCCTGCTGGCCCACCAGGTGCTCACGCTGCAGCTGCAGGTGGAAGAGGCCAACGGCCCGGCGCTGGCCTCCGAGCTGGAGACCTTGTGCCCGCTGCTGGCCGGCCTGCCGGGTCTGGTGGGCGCGCACCTGCTGCGCCACCAGGCGCCGCCCATCGGGCCGACCACCGAGCAGCGCATCCGCGGCCTGGGCGATGCGGCGGCCGACTGGGTGCTGCTGCTGTCGGGCTACGACGAGCCGTCGCTGGCCGATGCGCTGGCGCACGGTGCGCTGGCCGCAGCCCTGGCGCGCGCCGGTGCCACGCCACGGCAGCAGGGCACCTTCCACCTCAGCCATTCGGCGGTGCCGGGCGACGTGGCCGGGCTGGGCGCGGTGCAGGAGCGCTTGCGCGAACGGCCGCAGGCGGCCGCCTAGGGTTCACCGCTCGGGCAGCACCCACATCTTGCTGCCGTCCGGCATCTGCACCGCCTGGGCGCCGGCCGGCACGTTGGGGCGCGCCGGGGTGGCGCTGCGGGTGGCCGACGTGGCGGCCGAGGTGGCCGCGGGTGCAGCGGCGGTGGTGGGCGCAGCCGCGCCGGGCTCGCGCAGCACGCGCACGGCCTGGCCATTGACCCACACCGTGTCGGCCACCGGCGCGCTGGGGTTGGCCGGTGCGGGCCGGGCCTCCACCCACAGGCGCTGGCCGTTGCCGGCGTCCACCGCCTTCAGCGCAGGCTCGGCGGCCTGTGCAGGCACCAGGCCCGCGGCCAGCAGGCCGGCCAGCGCCCAGGCGGGCCGGTTCAGGCGCTGGTGGCTCATGGCGTCACCGTGTGGCCGCCGACGAAGCCGTTGCAGCTCACCGTCACGTTGGACTCGGTGTGGAAGATGTTCAGGCTGATGGCCTTGCCACCGTCGGGGCTGAAGGTGTCGGGGTCTGACACCATCTTCACCAGCGCGTGACCGGTCCAGACGAAGCCGCCGAAAGGCGCCGCGCCGCGGCGCGACATCTGCAGCACCGGGGCGCTGTAGCCGATGGAGATGTTGCCCTGGTTGAGCCGGGTCGACAGGCTGACGGAGGTGATCTGGTCGCTGGCCGATGGCGTGGTGCAGGACAGCGACACCTGCTCGATCACGTAGCGGCGCCCCAGCGGTGTGGCGAACTGGACGAAGCCGTTGACGAAGGGCGATTCCAGGCTGCCCGAGGCATTGGCCATGAACGGGAAGCGGTCGGGGTTCTCGACGTCGCGCATCGGCGCGGCGTACTGGGCGTTGGCATGCGGCGCGGCCAGGCTGGCCAGCACCAGCAGGGCGCAGGGCGCCAGCCATTGACGAAGGGTCATGGGTTACTCCAGAAGGGATGATTTCAGCAAGCGGAAGTCGGCGCAGCGCGGCGTCGCCAGGCCTGGCGGCCGCCCAGCGTGGCCAGCCCGGCCAGCAGCAGCCAGGCAGCTTCGGGTTCGGGCACGGGTGCGGCCGTCCAGGCCAAGCCGGCGTTGACGTAGCCGGGGCCCAGCGGCGTGGCCAGGTCGGTCAAGGACGCCGCGCTGCTGGCCGTGAAGGCCACCAACTGCGAAGCGCCGCTGCTGTCGTTGGCGATGGCCACGAAGCGGCGGTCGGCGTCGTCCCAGGCCAGGCCGCCCTGGAAGGCGCGCGAGCCATCGCCCAGATCGAACAGCACCGTGGTGGTGGGGCCGCCGGCGGCGTTCGCATCGATGGCCACCAGCCGCCGCTGCACACCCACGTCGTCGGCCGCGATGCCGTACAGCAGGCCGCTGCGCGGGTTGTAGGTCAGGCCGCCAAAGAGGCCACCGCCCAGCGCGCCTACCAGGCTGGCGCCGCCGGCATCCAGGCGGTAGAGCGATGCCGCGCCGGTGAAGTCCTGCCCCACCGCGTAGAGCCGGTTGCCTTGCGCGGCCAGGCCGCCGACGAAGCCGCTGCCCAGGCTGATGGGCGTGGACAGCTGGGCCGGGTCGCTGGCGCTGAACGAGGTCAGCACCGACTGGCCGAAGCTGTCGTTGGCAATCGCGTAGAAGCGGCCGTCGGCGGCGCTGAAGGTGAGCCCGCCGTTGAAGGCCCGGCTGCCGTCGCCCAGGGCCACGGCGGTGGCCGGCATGTCCAGGTCGGTGAAAAGGCGCCCGACGCCTTGGTCGTCGGCGCCGATGGCGTGGAGGGCGGCCAGGGCCGGCGCGCTGGCCACGAGAAGGGCGCTGACCGCGCCACAAGCCAGCCGAAGGCGCCAGCGGGAGGTGTCCGGGAACTGCATCGAACGGGCCTTGAAGCAACAACGGCCGCCAGCCTAGGGGCAGACCCGCCTCGGGGCAACGCCTACCCCCTGGCGTGAAGGGCCAGTCAAACCCGCGTGTCCGATCGGCGGTTGCTACCACGTACGGGACCGCGGCGCGTCGCGCGGCGGCGCCGTCGTCGCGCCTCGCTTCGTTCTAGGGGGGACCGGCGCCAACGGCGATCGGCCAGCCTATGCTGCCGCCCGCAGTTGGAGGAGACACCCGATGAAGTACACCCCGTCCCTGGCCCTTGTCGCGCTCGTCGTGGCGGCCATGCCCCTGGCTACCCGTGCGGCCACCGTCAACCTGGCGGTCAACGGCCCCGGCGTCACGGCCAACCTGACCCTGACCTACGGTCCGCAGACCGATGCCAAGTACGCGGATGCGTTCGTGGTCACCGGCATCAGCGGCAGCTTCAGCGATGCCGCGGCCGGCATCAGCAACGCCACCGTGCTGGGGCTGGTGAAGACGGCGTTCAACGTGCCCGACGCCACCAACCTGCTGGCACCGGCCAACTTCAGCCGCTTTGCGGTGGCCTCGGGGCTGGCGCCGGTGAGCAATGGCTTTTTGTCCTATGACAACCTGTTCTGGCCCGGCGGCGCACCGCAGACGGCCAGCGACTACCCCGCCTACGGCGGCATGCTGGACATCTACGGCCTGATGTTCCGCATCGGCGACGGCAAGGTGGTGAATCTGTGGAGCAACGGCGTGTTCGCCGGCCCGGCCGTCGGCCCCATCTACGGCGCGGCCGTGGCCACGGTGGACCAGGCGCTGTCGTACCACGAAGGGCTGAGCGTCAGCGCCGTGCCCGAGCCCGCCACCACGGCCCTGCTGCTGCTGGGCCTGGGCGCCACCGGCTGGGCGGCGCGGCGCCAGCGCGCGGCACGCCGCGACTGATCAGCGCGTGATGATCTGACGGTACATCGGCGCCAGCCTCGCCAGCAGGCGGTTCTGGCTGCCGAAGGGAATGCCCAGGCTGTCCATCGTGGCCTGCAGCACTTCCACCTGCGCCAGGCTGTCGGCCTTGCTGATCTTCAGGTCGGCGTGCGAGGCCTTCATCGTGTCGCCCTCGTACACGCAGGGCCCGGCCAGCACCTGGCACAGGTGGTCGGCCAACTGCTTCTTCAACTCAGGCAGCTTGGTCTTCTCGAAGTAGTGGGCGATGCGCGGGTCGGCCTTCATGTTGTCGACGAACAGCGCGGACAGCTTGCGCACGCCTTCCACGCCGCCGAAGTCGGCCAGCAGGGCGGGGTCGGGTGCAAACACCGGCACCAGCGGCTCGGCGGTCGGCGCGGGCTGCGCGTGGGCCGCCGGCGTGGCTGCCGCCAGCGACAGCAGCAGGGCCAGGGCGAGCGCGCCGCGGTGGAAGGTGAGGGTCATGGCGTTGGCAGCGTTCATCACAGGCCGGCTTGTATAGACAGGTAGGCGCCGCGCTGGCGGTCGTGGCCGACGATCTGGCCCAGGTCCACCCAGGCCAGCGTGACCGACAGGTGCTTGTTGGGCGCCCAGGCGACGAACACGTCCTTCCAGTCGGACTCACGGAAGGCCGGGCCTGCGAAGGCCAGCCGGTCGGGCTTGAAGCGGTATTCGGCGCCGATGGCCAGGTCCTTGCGCAGCAGCTTGGCGATGGACAACTCGGGCTGCAGCCGCATGCGGCGGTCGCCGGTGCTGCCGAAGCCCAGCAGGCCGTTCTGGTTGGCCTGCGTGGCGCGCAGCGTGCCGTTGAGCAGCACGCCCTGGGCCAGCAGCAGCTTGGTGGCGCTGGCATACACCTCCACGCCATGGCGCCTCGCGCCCACCGAATCCAGCACGCCGCCGACGGCGCTGCCCGGGTCCAGGTGTTTGTAGAACAGGCCCACGGCCACCTGCGGCTGCCAGGTGTCGGCATCCAGGATGGCGTCGCCCGCCGCCTTGAGCTTGATGCCCGCGATGTCCAGCTTGAGCGTGGTGCCCGGCACCACGACGCCGGCATCGAAGTCCTGCCGCGCCAGCGACAGCTCCACCCGGTCGTGGATGCCGACGGTGGCGCCCTTGACGGTGAGCGCGTAGTCGGACGTCACCGCGCGGGTGACGA
>CAKZXL010000304.1 GCA_937883885.1 uncultured Aquincola sp.
CGCTTGGCCCAGTAGCTGGCGCCCATGTCTTCGATGCGCACTTCGCCGCCTGGGCGGGGCGCATGGATGAACTTGCCTTCACCCACGTAGATGCCCACGTGCGAGAAGGTGCGGCGCATGGTGTTGAAGAACACCAGGTCGCCGGGCTTGAGTTCGGTGCGGGCCACCTGGAAGAGGCCCGGTTCCTTGGCCTGCTCGTCGGCGCGGCGGGGCAGCACGCGGCCGATGCTCATCTCGAACACCTGGCGGGTGAAGCCGCTGCAGTCGAAGCCTTCCTGCTCGCTGCTGCCGCCGCGGCGGTAGGGCACGCCCAGGAAGTTCATCGCCGACATCACCAGGTCGGAGGTCTTGTCCCGCACCGTCTGCACCATGGTGGCGCTGGAAGCGGGCAGCAGACCGCGCTCGATCAGCAGCGCCGTCACCGGGTCGGACGAGGGCACTGCCGCGGCTGCCGGGGGCAGCGTGGCGGTGGTGTTGGCGTTGGTGTCGGGGGCCGCCTGGCTGGCCGTGGCCACGCAAAAACATGCGGTAGCGCAAAGTTTGGCGAGGCGAAAGGGCACGGAATGGGGGGTGGGCGACGTCACGGGGCGCGACTTTAACACCGGCCTGCACCCGTTCCGCAAGAGAAAAAACAAGGTTTTCAACGACTTATCGCATGCGATGAAAGCTTATATACAGCTTGCGCCGGCCGACCGCGCGGGCGGAGGCTCCCTCTTGTGGGGGGAGCGGCAAGTCAGTGGCATGTCAGCGCCTGTGGCTGAAATCACCACATAACCGAGACAGGAGACAGGCATGAGCGACGACGCACGGCCGCCCGAAGGCGGCGCTCTTCCCTCCCGGAGGGATCCCGCGCAGCGGGAGGGTGCCCCAGGCCCCTATGCCGACTATCACCGCCGCTCGATCCTGGAGCGCGACAGCTTCTGGGCCGACCAGGCCCGGCTGATCGACTGGCAGCAGCCCTTCACCCAGGTGTGCGAGCACAGCCGGCCGCCGCTTGCCAACTGGTTCGTCGGCGGCACCACCAACCTGTGCCACAACGCGGTGGACCGGCACCTGGGCGGCCGCGGTGGGCAGAACGCGCTGGTGTGGGTGTCCACCGAAGTCGACCAGGAACGGCTGATCACCTACGCCGAGCTGCACCAGGAAGTGCAGCGCATGGCCGCCATCCTGCGGGCACAGGGCGTGGCCGCCGGCGACCGGGTGCTGATCTACATGCCGATGATTCCGGAGGCGGTGTTCGCGATGCTGGCCTGCACCCGCATCGGCGCCATCCACTCGGTGGTGTTCGGAGGCTTTGCCAGCGTCAGCCTGGCCAGCCGCATCGACGATGCGCAGCCCAAGCTGGTGGTCAGCGCCGACGGCGGCTCGCGCTCGGGCAAGGCCATCGCGTACAAGCCGCTGCTGGACGAAGCCATCCGCCTGGCCGCGCACCGGCCCGAGAAGGTGCTGATGGTGGACCGCGGCCTGGTGCCCTTCGAGCGGGTGGCCGGCCGCGACCTGGACTATGCGCAGGAGCGCACCCGCCACCTGGAAGCCAAGGTGCCTTGCACCTGGGTCGAGTCCACCCACCCCAGCTACACCCTGTACACCAGCGGCACCACCGGCAAGCCCAAGGGCGTGCAGCGCGACACCGGCGGCTATGCGGTGGCGCTGGCCACCAGCATGCGCGACATCTTCCAGGGCCGGGCGGGCGAAACGCTGTTCTGCACCAGCGACATCGGCTGGGTGGTGGGCCACAGCTACATCGTCTACGGCCCGCTGATCAGCGGCATGACCACCATCCTGTACGAAGGCCTGCCCACGCGGCCCGATGCGTCCATCTGGTGGCAGCTGGTGGAGCGCTTCAAGGTCACCACCATGTTCAGCTCACCCACCGCGGTGCGGGTGCTCAAGAAGTTCGACACCGCCGCCATGAAGCAGCACGACCTGCGCTCGCTGCGCGCGCTGTTCCTGGCCGGTGAGCCGCTGGACGAACCCACCGCCATCTGGATCAGCCAGGCGCTGGGCTGCCCCA
>CAKZXL010000305.1 GCA_937883885.1 uncultured Aquincola sp.
AATTCCCAGCTCCAGGCAGGCGCGATGGCGCCGATGACCAAAAACGATTTCGTAGACAGGCACCATCCCGCCAGGGGGGTTGGACGGTCCAACCCCCTCGCCCGCCACCGCAGCCCCTCCCTGGATCGGCCGCACCTTGATCGGCTGCACATTGCCGTTGGCCGCAGCGATTTCATCTTTGAGAGCTGCGAAATCGGGACCTTCGAACGAAGCCGCATGCCGATTGGCCCATGCCGAAGGACGAATAGACCGCGGGTCCAGATGCCGCACCGGCAGGGCGCCTTCATAGCGCGCCAATTCCTCCCGCAAACTCTCCGCCTCCTTGATGGCAGTGGACTGCGCGGACATGAAATGCAGCATCGAGCCAGGCGCCGTCTTCGCCCGAACCTCTTCCGCGGGCTTGGGCGCGATGGGTTCCTTAGGCGCAGCGGCAGGCATCTGGATCAGCCCCGCCTTCTCAAACAGCTTCTTGGCCATTACCTAGCTCCTCGCACCGTGGGGGCGGCGGCAGCCACGCCACCTGCCGGCGCCACGCCTCCGTTCAACGCCGCCTGCTCCAGCACCTGCCGGCGCCACACCGACCACACCGAGCGTTCGATGTGCGACACGAAGGTGTCGTACGCATCTCGCGCTCGCTTGAAGGTCTTGGCACTGCCGTCGTAGCGCGCGATGTCGTACACGGTGCCGAATTCCGCACTCGTGGTGGCCGCCACCGCCGTTTTGGGAATCTCCACCGGCAAAACCTTCTCGGCGTAGGTCTGCCCGATCCACTGCCTGACGATGTTGCTCGCGGCATCGGCCGAATCCACCCGCGCCAACAACACATGGATGAAGTCGAACTCCTTGGTCAGCCCGCGCTTGGTGAGCAATTCCGACGTCAGATCGGCAAACAAGCTCCAGAACTGTGATGCGGACGCAAAGTCGAGTGCGTTGGGCGGCAGCGGCATGATGATGCCGTTGGACGCCATGAAGGCATTGATGGTGGTGTAGGACAGAGAGGGCGGCGTGTCGATCACGATCACGTCGTAGTCGCCCCGCACGTCGTCGATGCCCAGGTCCAGCACGCGCCAGAACTCGAAGCCAGGCTCCTGCGTCTGCCGAGCAGGCAGCGCGAACTCCGCACCGAACAACATCGGCGCCGCAGCCACCAGGTCGATGCCATCCCAGTACGTCGGGCGGATGGCATACCGGATCGAGGTTTCCGAGCCCATCGCCAGCGGCAGGATGGTGTCGTCCTCTTCCACCTCGGTGTCCGGCAGGATGCCGAAGAGCGTGGTCAGCGAGCCCTGCGGGTCGGTGTCGATCACCAGCACCTTGTGCCCCAGCAGCGTCAGCCCCTGGGCCAGCGTCACCGCGGTGGTGGTCTTGGTCACGCCGCCCTTGAAGTTGCCGATCGCGATGGTTACCGCCTCACCACCGGCCGGCCGCAGCCATTCCTTGCGGTACTCGCGGATCCAGGTGCGGGCCTCGGCGAGGCTGAACTCCCGGCGGCTGCCGGCGTCGTTCAGGCGGCCCGTCGGCAAGTCACCGCGCGAGAGGCGGTGGCTTAGCGAGCCCTTCTCGATGCCCAGCATCGCGGCCAGCTGGCTCAGGTTGAAAACCGGCGGGGCCTTGCGGGCGGTGGGCGCCAGCATCGCGGTACGGATCTCGCCCATCATCGCGACGGCACGGTCCGCCTGGTCGCGGATGCCATCCAACGGAATGGGCCGCGGCGGTTTGATTGTCATGTGGTCCAACAGAACGCTCCTGGTTTCACGAACCGTGCAAGCTTGACGTTTAGCTTGCTCTGGGAGTCGATTCTGTCAACGTACCCCCCGCTTGCAAAGCAGAAAGACCGCCGGAAGACCGCCAACCGGCATTGTGGACCTTCTGCAACGCCAGGCTCCGGGTTTAATGAGTTCAATACCTTCAAGCCCTTTAATACCTTTAGGCGCCCAATTCTGCTTACAGATCAACCACTTAGCGCCGACCAGGTGAGTGGATGCAGGAAGCGGCGGAGGCTTTGCGGGAGCAGGGTGGAGGGGAAGCGGGACGGCCGCGGAGAATTTTCAGGAGGGGCCGGAGCGGGGTCGGGAGCCGCTCCGTCGGGCATTTCCACAGGGTCTGGTGGGGCCGGAACCCGTGTGGATGGGTGACGCGATGGCCCTCCAGGGCGCCATCACACCGCGCCGGGGGCTGAATTGGAGGCTTTTCGGGAAGCGGATGCCTCGGCCCCCCCACCCGAAAACCCTCCGCCACCAGACACGCTAGACCGGACACGTGAGACTTTTCAGGAAGGCTGAGCTGCCAGAGCCCGCGGCACCGCGACTCTCACGTGAGGATTTTCAGGAAAGCGCTCGCCAGACGGGCCGCCACGTTGATGTGAGAAGCTGGTTCACATGAGCGAAAGCTCGGCTAAAGTCGCGGCCCATGACGTCCGAGCTGGTCCTCACCGAGCAGACGCCGCTCTTCGAGGCCGGCGCGCCCGAGTTCGCCGCCGCGGTGCCTGCGCCGCAGCGCCGGGCCGCCAGGGGCCGGGCGCCGGTGGCCGAGATCACCGTGCCACTGCGCAAGCCGGTCAACACGCTGGCCATCGTGCCCAAGTCGCAGCGCATCACCTCGCTGGGCCGCAAGAGCTACAACGTGCTGCTGTTCGAGGCCCAGTCCCAGGGCCTGGACAAGGACGTCTTCAGCGCCCCGCTCGAACGCATCATCCGCGGCGTCGACTTCGACTCCAACGACCAGGAGCTGATCAAGAAGCATCTGCGGGCCATGGTGTCCACCACCGTGGAATGGCAGTCGCCCACCACCGGGGAGGGCACCACCTGGAACGTCAGCGGCCTGCTGGCGCACGCGCGCCTCAGCAAGATCCGCGGCCAGGTGTGGGTGGAGTGGTCGTATGCGGTCAACCTCAAGCAGGAACTGCTGCAGCCCACCGTGTTCGCCCGGCTGTCGCTGGAGATCATCTCCCAGCTGCGTTCGCATGCCGGCATCGCGCTGTACGAGATCTGCTCGCGCTACAAGGACATCGGCCGCACCTCGCGCCAGGCCTGGGCCTGGTGGCGCCCGGTGCTCAGCGGCCGGCCCGAGAACGAGAAGACCGCCAAACTCGAATACCGCATCTTCAAGCGCGACACGCTCAAGCCCGCCATCGCCGAGGTCTGCGCCATCACCGACATCGACGTCGAGCTGGTGGAGCACAAGGCCGGCCGCTTCGTCTCCGAGCTGCAATTCCTCATCCGCCCCAAGGCGCGTGAAGCGCTGCCGCCGCGGCAGCCGCCCCAGCCGGTGGACCTGGGCGCCGTGACCCAGGCGCGTGCCTTGGGCATCGACGACGGCCGTGCAGAGGAGCTGATCGAGACCTACGGCCAGCAGGCCTTCACCGAAGGCCTGGATGCCCTGCGCAAGCGCCTGGAAACCGCCTTCCCAGAGCCGCTGCGCGATCCGTTCCGCTACCTCAAGGCGCTGCTGTCCGGCGAGGCAACCCAGCGCGCCGCCAAGGCCGCCGCCGAACGGCACGAGGCACCCGCCACCAGCCCGGCGGATGCCACCACCGCCGCCCGCAGCGAAGAAGACCGCGCCGCCCAGGCCCGCCGCGAAGCCCGCTGGACCGAAGCCTGGATTCGCCAACGCCGCGAGCAGATCGTGCGCGACATCGCCGGCCTCTCGGCCGAGGAGCAGGCGCGCCTGTCGCAAGCCCTGCTGGAAGACATGGAAGCCCGCCAGGTGCACCCGTCCATCCGCAAGCGGCTGCAGACCAGTGGCTGGCAGCATGCCCTGGTGGTGGCCGAGATGATCCGCTTCTACGCGGTGGGCGCCATCGGCGACGACTGGGACCGCCCCACGCCCGAGCAGCTGCTGGCCATCGCCGGGCAGCTGGGCGACGGCACGCCCACGGGCCGCTGAGGCGCCCCCCACGCCGCAGCCCGCCCCTGGCGGCTCGGTCCCGCTGCTCAAGCCCCCCGGCCAGGCGCCGATAAACCGTCATCGCCCTGCCCTGCCCGGGGCGCAGGCCCTTGCCCGGCCCCAAGGCTCGCCCGATGCAGTCGCTCAACGCCATCGACCCCCCTGCAAGTGCTGTCCACGCCGGCCCCACCGCGCCGGCGCACAGCCGTGCAGCGACGGCGGGCCCCGCGAGACTGGCGGGCCTGGTCCCCTGGTGGGCGGCACTGCGCCAGTCCGCCTTGTCCATCGGGCTTAGCCTGTTCCTGCTGGGCCTGCTGTGGCTGGGCGCCGGGTTCGAGCTGGCGGAAGAGCGCAACAACGCGGTCCAGCATTCGCAGCGCAACCTCGCCAACCTGACCCGCGCCTTTGCCGAGCACACGGCCAAGACGCTGGAAGGCGCCGACCAGGCCGTGCGCTACGTGCGCAACGAGTACCTGGAAAAGGGCGCCGGCTTCGACCTCAGCCAGTTCCTGGCGCGCGACGTGGTGGGGCCGGAGTACCACCTCGTCTCCCTCATCGGCGCCAACGGGCTGGTGAGCCATTCCACCCAGCCTTTCCAGCGGGTGGACCTGCGCGACCGCGAGCACTTCAAGGTGCATGCGCGCGGCACCGCCGACCGGCTCTACATCAGCCAGCCGGTGCTGGGCCGGGTGTCCAACAAGTGGTCGCTGCAGATCACGCGCCGCATTGACACGCCCGCCGGCCGCTTCGACGGCGTGGTGGTGCTGTCGATGACCCCCGACTACCTGACCCGCTTCTATGGCGAGGTGGACCTGGGCCGCCATGGCGCCATCATGCTGGTGGGCAACGACGGCGTGGTGCGCGCCAGCGCCAGTCCCACCGACCAGAGCGGCCTGCACCACATCGGCCAGACGCTGCTGTTCCGCCAGGCCATGGCCCAAGAGGTGGGCCTGCTGCGCGCGGTCAGCCCGCTCGACGGCATCGAGCGGCAATGGGCCTTTCGCCGGCTCGACGACTACGGCCTGGTGGTGCTGTGCGGCCTGGGCATGGACGAGGTGCTGGCCGACTCGCAGGACCTGCAGCGCAATGCGCTGGCGGCCGGTGCGGTGGTCACGCTGGTGGTGCTGGCCTTCATCGTGCTGCTGGTGCGGCATGCCCGCCAGCAGACCGACCTGCTGCAGGCGCTGGAAGCCGGCCGCAGCGCCGCGCAGGCCGGCAGCCGCCTCAAGACCTTGTTCCTGGCCAGCGTGTCGCATGAGCTGCGCACGCCGCTCAACGGCATCCTGGGCTACGCGGAGACCATCCGCGACACCAGCTCCGATGCCGAGGCGCGCGGCCACGGCGCGGTGATCCATGCCAGCGCCAGCCAGCTGCATGGCATGGTCAACACCATCCTCGACCTGGTGAAGATCGAGACCGGCCGCATGACGGTGAGGCCCGAAGCGCTGGAAGTGGCCGCCTGGCTGCGCGGCGTGCATGCGCGCCACGCCGCGGCCGCCCAGGCCCGTGGCCTGCGCCTGTGGCTGGCCGTGCAGCCCGGCTGCCCGGATGAGGTCAGCACCGACCCCGCGCGGCTGAACCAGGTGCTGGACCACCTGCTGGCCAATGCGCTGAAGTTCACCGAGCAGGGCGAAGTGGCCCTGATCGCCCGCGGCGAAGACGCCGGGCTGGTGATCGAGGTCACCGACACCGGCATCGGCATGTCGCCCGACAAGCTGGCCAGCGTGTTCGATCGCTTCAATGCCGCGCTGGGCAGCTTCGACCATGCGGGGCAGGGCGCCGGCCTGGGCCTGCCGCTGGCGCGCCAGCTGGTGCAGCTGCTGGGCGGGCGCATGACGCTGCGCTCCCTGCCCGGCCAGGGCACGACGGTCGCGCTGTGGCTGCCGCCGCGCGCCGAGCCTTCATCCCCTTCTTCCGAGAACACCCACCATGTCTGAGTCCCACGGGCTGCCGGCCCCCACGCCCGCCGGCCCCCAGCCCGGCGCCACCGCCGCCGCGCCGCGCACCGCCCTGGTGGTGGACGACAACCAGCTCAACAGCCAGCTGGTGGCCATGTTCCTGCGCCGCCTGGGCTGGCAGGCCGAGGTGGTGGACACCGGCAGCACCGCACTGGACCGCCTGGCCCAGCGTGCCTACGACCTGGTGCTGCTGGACCTGCGCATGCCGCAGATGGGCGGCGAGCAGGTGTGCCGTCGCATCCGCGAAGACCTGGGCCTGACCCGGCTGCCGGTGGTGGCCTACACCGCCCACAGCATGCCCGAGGACAAGCAGCGCATGCTGTCGGCCGGCTTCAACGAACTGCTCATCAAGCCGATCTCCTTCCAGGACGTGCGCCAGCTCTGCCATGCACTCTGACGCAGCCCTGATCCAGGCGGCCCGTCAGGTCGGCGCGCCGCAGGACGACGCCACCCCCGCGCCGCCGCGTTGCAGCGTGTGGGTGGCCGTGGCCGAGCCCGAGACCGCCGACGCCCTGGCCCAGGCCCTGGCGCGCGCAGGTGCCGCGGTGCAGGCGGTGGTGCACGACGTGCTGGGCATCAAGCGGCTGCTGATGCAGCCCCGCGTGGACCTGCCGGCGGTGCTGGTCACCGGCCTGCGCTTTGCCGATGGCGACGGCTTTCAGCTCATGCGGCTGCTGGCCCGCCGCGCCGATGCGCCGGCCTGCTTCATCGTCAGCCGGCAGCAACGCGCGGTGATCAAGGCCGCCACCAACCTGGCCTCGGTCTGTGGCCTGGCACTGGCCGGGGTGGGCGAGCTGCCGGCCGATGCCGACGAGATCGCCCGCGAGGTGATGGCCTACCCCTGCCGCCAGGCCACGCAGGCGCCGGCCACGCCCGCCCCGCTGCCCGAGCTGGCGCGCGACGAGCTGCTGGCGCTGCTCGACCGCGACGTGCTGCAGCCGTGGATGCAACCCAAGCTGCGCCTGGCCACCGGCGAGATCATCGGCTTCGAGGCGCTGATGCGCGCCCACGATGCCGATGGCGCGGTGGTGATGCCCGACCGGCTGGTGGCCGCCCTGCAACGCCACCACCTGCTGGACCAGGCCACGCTGCACATGGCACGCCGCACGGTGGAGTTCGTGGCCACCTGCCTGAACGAAGGCATGGCCGTCAGCGCCTCCATCAACGTGTCGATGCAGTCGCTGTCCAACGTGGCCTTCTGCCAGGAGCTGGCGGCCGCGGTGGACCATGTGCAGCTGGACCCCAGCTGGATCACCATCGAGATCACCGAAACCGACGCCATGGCCGACCTGGCCTCGGTGATCGAGAACACCGCCCGCATCCGCATGCTGGGATTCAACCTGGCGATCGACGACTTCGGCACCGCGTATTCCAGCCTGTTCCAGCTCTCGCGCATCCCGTTCTCTGAATTGAAGATCGAGCGCGCCTTCATCACCGGGCTGGGCGAAGACCGCGGCAAGCAGGGCATCGTCAAGGCCTGCGCGATGCTGGGCGCCTCATTGGGCCTGCATGTGGTGGCCGAGGGCGTGGAAACCGCCGACGAACTGGCCCAGGTGCAGGCCGCCGGCTGCACCGAAGTGCAGGGCTACCTGGTGTCTCGCCCGATGCCTGCGGCACAGGCACTGGACTGGCTGCGGGCCCTGCCCGAGCAGCGCTTCACGCTGTAGGGATGGCGGGCTCTGGCCTTCGCAGCACGGCCGCTGCTTCCAGCAGCAGACCCTCGCACAGCACCGCCGCCCGCATCGGGTGGCTGCCGCGCAGCGCCATTTCCACGTCGCCCGCCTGCTCGCTGAGCACGGCATGGCCGAAGGAGCCGGCGGTGCCGCGCAGCGTGTGCACCACGCGGCTCAGGGCCGCCCAGTCGGCACTGCGCAGCGCCTCGCGGATGGCCTCCACCTGCGCTGGCAGGCCAGCACGGAAGGCCTGGCGCAGCTGCGCCATCTCGCGCTGGAAGGCGGCCTCGTTCTCGTCGCCCTCGAAGCCCAGGCCCAGGTGTTCGCGGATCACTTCGTAGAAGCGCTCGCGGTCCACCGGCTTGGCCAGCACGTCGTTGCAGCCGGCGTCGCGGTAGCGCTGCACGTCGCCCTTCATCACGTTGGCGGTCAGCGCCACGATGCGGGCCTTGCAGTGCGAAGCGCGCAGCCGGCGGGCGGCGGTCTCGCCGTCCATCACCGGCATCTGCATGTCCATCAGGATGAGGTCGAAGTCCTGGCGCAGCGCCATCTCCACCGCTTCCTTGCCGTTGCCGGCCACGGTCACGCCCAGGCCCGCCTGCTTCAGGAAGGCGGTGAGCAGCCGCTGGTTGTCCGGGCCGTCTTCGGCCAGCAGCACGCGACCGGCCAGATCGGGCACCGAGATGGCGGTGATCGCGAAGTCGCCCCGGCCGTAGTCCACCAGGTCGCCTTCCATCGTCAGCAATTCAGACCGGGGGACAGCGGCCGGCAGCGGCACTTCCAGCGTGAAGCGGCTGCCGCGCTGCAGCTCGCTGCTCACGCTCACCTGGCCACCCAGCAGGCTGGCCAGCTGGTGCGAGATGTACAGCCCCAGCCCCGAGCCACCGAACTTGCGCGTGGTCGAGGCATCGGCCTGGGTGAAGGGCTGGAACAGGCGCGCCTGCTGCGCCGGCGACATGCCGATGCCGGTGTCCGCCACCACGAAGCGCATGGCCGGCAGCTCGGGCAGGTAGTGCAGCTCCAGCGTCACGCTGCCGCGCGGCGTGAACTTGATGGCGTTGCTCAGGAAGTTCAGCAGCACCTGCTTGAGCCGCACGGGGTCGGTGCGCACCGCGGGCGGCAGCGGCAGATGCGGCACCACCTGGAAGTCGAGGCCCCGCTCGGCCGCGCGGCCGGCCACCAGTGCATTCAGGTCGCGCAGCAGCACCGGCAGCGGCAGGTCGATCTGCTCCAGCTCCACCTGCTGGGTCTCGATCTTGGCCAGGTCCAGGATGTCGTTGATGACTTCCAGCAGGTGCCGGCCGTTGCGGATGATGGCCTGCAGCGCCTCTTCGCGGTCCACCATGCCGCGGCCGGGCTGCATCAGCAGCTCGGCAAAGCCGATGATGGAGGTCAGCGGCGTGCGGATCTCATGGCTCATGTTGGCCAGGAACGCACTCTTGGCATTGCTGGCGGCCAGGGCCTCGTCGCGGGCCTGGCGGGCTTCTTCGGTGCGGGCACGCACCGTGGCGTCCTGCTCGGCCAGCAGGCGGTCGAGCCGGGCCTGCACGTCCCGCAGCTCCTGCTGGGCCAGCTTGCGGGCGGCGCGTTCCAGCGCCAGGCGGCGCTCCAGCGCGTCGATCAGCGGCTGCATCGGCCACTCCGGGCTGTGGCGGTGCCCCATGCGGCCAGGGCGGCAAAGGGCATCGGCAGGAGAGGGCGGGCGGCTTGCACGGTGGCGCGGGCGAAGAGGGGGCGATCACTGCCCGGGGGTGTCCTGTCTTCGGCTGGCCGGTGCGCATCTTGAGCCGCGGGCCCGCCCGCGGGCGGCGCTGCTCAGCGTTCGCGGGCCATGGCCACCAGCAGACCGGCGATCACGCCCACCGCCGCCGCCACGCCGATGGCGGCATACGGATGGGCCTGCACCTGGTGGTCCACCGCGCGGGCGGCGCTGCGGGCGCGCAGCATGGCTTCGTCTTCCAGCAGCTGCAGCTGTTCACGGCTTTGCTGCAGGCGCGCGGCCAGGCGGTCCCGCAGGGCTTGCGCCTGCTCGTCGCCCTGCTTCAGGCCCGATTGCATCAGCGCATCGGCGTCGTCCACCGCATGGCGCAGCCCTTCGGTGATGCGGTCTTGAAGGGCGTGTGGGTTCGACAGCTCGGTCATGTCAGCTCCTGGGTTGGTTGAGTGGCGCGGGGCGCTCAGGCAGCCCGCTTTGGTGGCACTGTAGCCCCAGGCGGCGCGTCCGCTGAACCAGCGCTTGACCGGCATCAAGGGCGGGCGGCGCTGCACTGGCAACACTGGGTGCATCGAAGCACACACGGAGTTCCATGCCATGGCCTACCAACGCATCCTGGTTCCTGTCGACGGCAGTGCCACCTCGCAGCGCGGGTTGCAGGAGGCCATTGCCCTGGCCCGTCTCACCGGCGGTCGCTTGCGCCTGCTGCACGTGGTGGACGAGCTGAGCTTTGCCACCGGCTTCGAGACGGGCACGGCCTTTTTGGGCGACGTGATCCCGTTGATGCGCGAGGCCGGCCAAGCCGTGCTGCAGCAGGCCTGCGCCCAGGCCGAAACCGCTGGCGTGCCGGCCGAGCCGGTGCTGTGCGACCGCTTTGCCACGCGGGTGTGCGACGCGGTGACGCAGGAGGCACGGCAGTGGCGGGCCGACCTGATCGTGCTGGGCACGCATGGCCGCCGCGGGGTGGGCCGGCTGCTGCTGGGCAGCGACGCGGAGCAGGTGCTGCGCCTGGCGCAAGTGCCGGTGCTGCTGGTGCGTGCGCCGCAGGAGGCACAGCCGGGCTGCTGAAAGCGCCCCCAGCACGGCCTCGGCCCAACGTGCGTGGCCGTAGGCGCCCATCACGATGAGGTCGGTGCCGAGGTCGGCCGTGCGCGACAGCAGCGCTTCGCCGATGGGCAGGCGGGTGGTTTGCACCTGCACCTCGGCCATCACGCCCTGCCAGGCCAGCCACTGCTGCAGCGTGGCCAGCCGGCGCTGGGCCATGGGCGTGTCGTCGGGCATGCCGCCTTCGTTCCACCACACCCCCTGCACCTGCTG
>CAKZXL010000306.1 GCA_937883885.1 uncultured Aquincola sp.
GGCGCTCCAACCAACGAGGAGAAACAGACTCAAACTACTGACGCAGGCACTGTAGAGTAGCCTGGGGGTGGGTCAGTATTGCGCGATTCCGGTGGGTCGGTTCGAGACGATCGCCAACAGGCCAGGGCTCGCAACCAGCCGCGAGGAGTGGTGTCATCGACCAGCGGGAAATTCAGGACCTTGAACTGCTCCTCGGGGTCGTCGGTGCGCGTCAAGGCTGCAAGCCACTGCGGTGTGCCCGCTTCATGCACCGCGCGAAGAATGTCGAGCCGGCCCCGTGCGTAGCAGAGACCAGCGAAGGAGATGATGGGTGAGCCGCCCGCCAGGTGCCTGTTGACGCACCCCGTACTCAATGCCCGCCACACCAACCTGCAGTCCGGTCCTTGGTGCAGCTCCTCCACGATCGCTCCCGCGGCCGACTTGCGCCGCCCCTTGATGAGCGTCTCGACTCGGTCATGGACCGCCACCCAGTGTCGATGCTGCGAGATGGACTCTGCGCTGACGGGATTGCGAACGTCTGCTTGGGTGTACATGGTTGAGCGAGCTGGCGAGAGGGCTGCAGAAGGCGCTTCCAGCGCGTCAGACCTGCGCGGACGAGGTGACCGACTGCGGAACTGAGCGGCGCAACGGGCTCATAGCGATGCGCGCCTGCGAGGAGCGGCCGGCAGTGCTGCTGCCGCTTCCGCAGCGAAGGCGAGCCGACGCTGCATAAGGACCTGGGTGAGCACCGCGGCCGCAGGCCCCCCCTTGTCCAAGTGCGTGTCGATGTCAGGGTGCTCCGGCTGGTATTTCAGCGCGAACTCGAGAGTCGCTCGCGCCTGAGAAAGACCTTGCTGGGCAGCCATGTCGAACAGGGTGAAGGTGATGCGCTTGCCGTCGTTGGTGTTGCGAGTCGCCAGAAGGTCGAGCCAACCAGAAGGGGTGAGGGCGTTCCCACCGGACGCGACCGCGCCATCCGCCGCCGCCTCCACCATGCGCCCCAACGCATCCCATCGTCCGAAGCGGATGCACAGCGACGCGAATGACGCCACTCGGTCGGACTCGGGTGGCGTGAGCCCGTCGGTCACAGTCTGGACGAACAACGCCTGCGCCTCGGGACCATGGAATCCGCGCACGAGTTCCACGAGCTCATCGAGGCTAAGCGCTTCGCTCTCATAGCCCCAGAGCATGTTTCGGACGGCCAGCTGGCGCGAGACCAAGCCCATTTGCAGGTAGCGCTGAGGGTGCGGCCGCGGTTGGGCTGCAATGTCGGTCGTTATCGAGCTCATGCCGCGCGCAGCTTGCGCCGGACGGGCTCCGTGACGCGCGTCACCTCGAGCGTGCGAGCGCAGCAGTCGCTGTGGATGCCGGCGCACTCGTCTGCCAGCGCCATGTTGAAGCGGTCGTCCACGCGCAACTTCCCCTCCATGTCCACCCAAGCGCCCGCCTTGGAGACAGGGTAGATGCGGGCGTACTCGGCGGCCAGGTTCTCCGGGCCCATGCCTCCGGCGAAGCCGACCAGCTTTTCCGTGACCGGCGGTTCCCAAGCCTGCGGGCTCAGACCACGACCGCCAGAGGCGTCGATGAGCAGCGCGTGGTTTCGGGCGCGGACCTCCAGCAGGGGCAGATTGCTCTCGTTGTGCTGGGTGATGACGGTGCCGACCAGGCTGGCCAGAACCTCAGCCTCGGAGACGGCCACTGGGCCATTCACTTGGACCCGGGGCGCATGGCGCGTGAGGTCGGTGAGGTTGCCCGACAGCAACTCCCGGCGAGCGCCGCCGCCGCAGACGTGGATGGCCACCCGGTCCGTGAGCGCCGCGGCCGCGCGCTGCAGCCAGGCGCGGCTCGGGTAGCGATTGCGCCCCTCTGGTGTCGCGGTGTACAGCAGCCCGACCTCGACGGCAGGGAAGCGGCCGACCAGGTCGACGAGTTGCTCGAGGTCGGTGCTTTCATCGGCGCCGGTGAGCGTGATGCATGCGATGGTCATGATGGGTCGATCTCCAGGTATTGAATCTCGGCGACTCGGCAAGCGCTACACGGTGTGCCGCCGCGTGCGGTGGGTAGGAGCCTCTGAGGCATCAAGTTCCCTGGGCGCTCGCCCGATGACGCGGTTCATCTCGAGCGCGTTCTCAGCCGCCTCGATGTCGGGACGCGCCTCGGCGACCATGTCGCAAAGGGACTGGACGTCGTTGACACCGAAGACCAGCGCGCCGCCGAACCAGACCAAGTTCGCAGGCATCGCCTCGTTGTTGGGCTCCGAGCTGGCGTTCAGCGCATCGACCAGATTGGCGATGTCCAAGCCGCGGCTCTCGACGGTGTCACTGCCTTCCTTGGGCATGCCGTGGAACCAGAAGGCATCTTTGCTGGCCCGCAAGTTCCAGGACCGCACAGAAAGGTCGCAGCGGCCCTCATCGTCGTCCCAGCTGCTGGGGCCGCCATTGGTCTCGATCATGCTCCAGCCGTGCTCGACGCAGCACCTCATGGCTTGAGTGAGGCGGTCGAATCCGGCTTGGTCCAGCTGGAGCGCGGCGTAGGAGGGGCCGACAGCCCAGTCGGAGTTGGCATAGCACTCAAGGAACACCTCGACACCGGAGGCCAGCCGCTCGCGAGCCATTGTGGAAAGCGCGGGGTGGAGGGGCTGCAGTTCGTCGCTCATTCGGTCGTCTCTGACTCAGGATGACCAAGGCAGCGACCCTCTCGGTCTTGGTGATCGCACTCGCTTGGCATCAGC
Organism: uncultured Aquincola sp.; assembly: GCA_937883885.1. The sequence goes on from CAKZXL010000306.1 coordinate 2,711, forward strand.
ATCGCCTTGCCGGAGGCCCGCATGCACACCAGTGCCGCTCGCATCTCCGACGCCGACCCGCCCTTGACGGCCTCGAGCAGTTGCTCATCAGGCAGACGGATGAGATAGGCGAGGTCAAAGCCGACGTGGAAGGTGGTCATGGCTCAAGGTCGTGCACGCCGCGCCGCGGCGGCCGAGGCGCCGGCGCCGGGCTGCCCCCATGCGCCATCAGCGCCATCGGCGAGGGCTGCAAAGTTTGGCACTCGCGTGGCGCGCCCCTCCGACCAGGCGGACACCACTTCAGCCGACAGCAGTGCATAGACCCGCTCGCGTTCGCCGTTGAGAAGAGCGAGGGCTTCGCGCGGCTCCATGCCACTGACCGCGTGACCATCCGGCAGCATCCCGCCGGGAAAAACCAGTAGAGCCTTCTTCCACGCCGCCCGGATGTTGGCCTCAGCCTCGCTGGGCGGGTAGCAGTCCGCGCGGTCGATGACGTGGTCGAGTTCGTAAATGCCTGAGGCGGTGAAGCCTTGACGCAACTCCATGGCGGCCACCATCTGGCTGTGCAGGCGCTGGAGCTCGGCGGAGCGACGGATGTACTGGCGGCCATCGAAGCCCGGGATGTTTTCCTGGGCGCGGTAGATGTCCTGCGTGAAAGCGGGGTCGAACGCGCCCTGGTTGGGGTCGTGGGCCGAGTCGCCGAGCTGCTCGTAGGCCTCGCCGGCGTAGAAGTGCGCGAGCACCAGCTTGTCGCCACCCCGGGAGCCGACGTTGTGTGCTGCCTCGCTATGACGGCCGATCCCGCCGTAGCCGTCGTAGTCGCCCTTGATGACGCCGCCGTCGCGCTCAAGCAGGACGACCTTGTAGAACTTTGGGTCGCAGCCGGAATCGCCGGAGACGACAGGCAGGCCGGTCTTGGCGCAGGTGAAGGAGAAGTAGCCCATGAATGCTCGTGTTCGACGGTGGCCAGGTCAACCTATCACTTCGTTAGCGAACTGCCCACTCGATGACTGAGGCTCCGGGCGCGCAGATGCTCAAACGCCGATGCGCCGCTGGCGCACTGGCAAAGCGTCAGCAGTGGGTTGTTGGCCGCGTTCTCACTTGGCTCAGGGACGGGCACCGCGGCTGGCCGACACCGCTGCCACGTGGTCGGCGCCAGCGGCGGCACGCACAGATTCGGCACGCTTGTTGTCCACCAACGAGTGGAAGAAGAGGCCGGCATGGACGCGCCGCCGCAGCTTGTCAGCACCACTGCCCGGCTCGCTCGCAAATTGGTGCACGGTGGTCGGGGGCACAAAGACGTACGCATGGTCGTTGATCGGCTCGACAAGCATGGCGATGCCAGGCTCGACTAGAGCGAGGTGGTAGCCAGTGGGAAGGCGCGCCGGGTTGTCGTGAAGCAGGTGCATCGTGTTGGACAGGATGTCGCCGCGCAGCTGATCGACGGTAAAGGTGCTCGAGGGGGCCATGGGCGCTCCGTTCAGCGGGGAGTCCGGCGTGCGCTGGGAGTGGCGTCGCGGTACTGGCCAACGACGAATTCACCAGGGACGTGTGCCGCTGGCGCGAAAAGCAGGGTGTCCGAGGCAGCCGGCGCGCTCGGAGTTCGGCTGCGGCGCGCGGCCGCGCGGTCGTTCACCA
>CAKZXL010000307.1 GCA_937883885.1 uncultured Aquincola sp.
GGCGGTGATCGACCTCGACGTGCACCAGGGCAACGGCACCGCGTCCATCTTTGCCGACGACGACAGCGTGTTCACGCTGTCGCTGCACGGTGCGCGCAACTTTCCGTTCCGCAAGGAGGCCAGCGACCTCGACCTGGAGCTGCCCGACGGCTGCACCGATGCGCTGTACCTGGACACGCTGGACCAGGCCCTGCACATGCTGTGGCTGAGCCATGCGCAGGGGCTGCCCGGCCTGGTGTTCTACCTGGCCGGCGCCGACCCGCACGAAGGCGACCGGCTGGGCCGCCTCAAGCTCACCCATGCCGGCCTGGCCGAGCGCGACCGCCGCGTGCTGGCCGCCTGCCGCGAGCGCGGCGTGCCGGTGGCCATCAGCATGGCGGGCGGCTACGGGCATGTGATCGACGACTCGGTGGCGGTGCACCTGCAGACGCTGCGCGAGGCGCAGGCCCAGTGGACCGCCTGGCAGGCTGCGCGGCCGGTGGAAGAATGCGGCGCATGAGCGAAGCCGTACGCCCCCAGCCGCAGCCCCGCAGCGCCTACCGTCACTTCAGCGCGGTGCCCACGCGCTGGATGGACAACGACGTCTACGGGCACGTCAACAACGTCGTGTACTACAGCTATTTCGACACCGCGGTGAACCGCTACCTGATCGAGGCCGGCGCGCTCGATCCGCAGGCGGGCCACAGCATCGGGCTGGTGATCGAGACGCACTGCAACTACTTCGCCTCACTCAGCTTTCCGCAGGTGGTGGAAGCCGGCCTGCGCGTGGCCAGCGTGGGCCGCAGCAGCGTGCGCTACGAGATCGGCCTCTTCGGCCAGGGCGAGCCGATGTGTGCCGCGGCCGGCCACTTCGTGCATGTGTACGTGGACCGGGAGACCCGCCGGCCGATGGCCTTGCCGCCTGCGCTGCAGGCGGCGCTGCAGCCACTGCGGGTGGACCTGTGACGGACGACTCCCAGCGCCAGGCGGCCACCGCCGCCGTCGATGAGGCCATCACCTCCCGCCGCTCGATCCGCCGCTTCCTGCCCACGCCGGTGCCGCGGCCGATGATCGAGGACATCCTGCGTGTGGCCGCGCAGGCGCCTTCTGGCAGCAACGTGCAGCCCTGGCAGGTGTACGTGCTCACCGGCCAGCGTCTGGCCCACCTGTGCGACCAGCTGGTGGCTGCGCACGACGACCCCGCCGTGCGCGCCCGGCACCAGGCCGAATACGCGTACTACCCCACCGAGTGGTTCGAGCCCTACCTGGCGCGCCGCCGCGCCACCGGCTGGGGCCTGTACAGCCTGCTGGGCATCGGCAAAACCGACCGTGAACGCATGCATGCGCAGCACGGCCGCAACTTCCGCTTCTTCGATGCGCCGGTGGGCCTGATCTTCACCATCGACCGGCGGCTGCAGCAAGGCAGCTGGCTCGACTACGGCATGTTCCTGCAGAACATCATGGTGGCCGCCCGTGCCCGCGGCCTGGACACCTGCCCGCAGGCCGCCTTCATCGAGTGGCACCGCATCGTGCTGCCGCACGTGGGCGCCCCCGACCATGAGGCGCTGGTGTGCGGCATGGCCATGGGCCATGCCGACCGCGAGGCGCCCGAGAACCGCCTGCGCACCGAGCGTGCGCCGGTGGCCGAATTCACCCGTTTCCTCGACTGAGAAACCTTTGACAGAGGTGCAGCCCATGCCTTCCGTGCTCGTCACCCGAGAGATCTTTCCTGAAACCCTGCAGCGCCTGGCCAGGCACTTCCAGGTCACGCCCAACGAAGGCGACCTGACCTGGGCGCCCGGTGCACTCGCCCAGCGCCTGGCCGGCCATGAAGGCGTGCTGGTGGCCGGCGGCGAGCGCATCGATGCTGCGCTGCTGGACGCCAACCCGCAGCTCAAGGCCGTGTGCAACATGGCGGTGGGCTACAACAACATCGACGTGCCGGCCTGCACCGCCCGCGGTGTGCTGGTGACCAACACGCCCGACGTGCTGACTGAGACCACCGCCGACTTCGGCTTCGCGCTGATGATGGCCACCGCCCGCCGCATCGCCGAAGGCGAGCATTACCTGCGCGCCGGGAAGTGGACCCGCTGGTCCTACGACCTGCTGACCGGCAGCGACGTGCACGGCGCCACGCTGGGCATCCTGGGCATGGGCCGCATCGGCCAGGGCATCGCCCGGCGCGGTGCGCTGGGCTTCGGCATGCAGGTGATCTACCACAACCGCAGCCGCCTGCCGGCAGACCAGGAAGCGCCCATCCACGCCCGCTACGTGAGCAAGGAAGAACTGCTGCGCGAGGCCGACCACCTGGTGCTGGTGCTGCCGTATTCGCCGGCCAGCCACCATGCCATCGGCGCTGGGGAGCTGGCGCTGATGAAGCCCACCGCCACGCTGACCAACATCGCCCGCGGCGGCATCGTGGACGATGCGGCGCTGGCCGAGGCCTTGAAGCAGGGCACCATCGCCGCTGCCGGGCTGGACGTGTTCGAGGGCGAGCCCAGCGTGCACCCCGCGCTGCTGCAGGTGCCCAACGTGGTGCTCACGCCGCACATCGCCAGCGCCACCGTGCGCACCCGCCGCGCGATGGCCGACCTGGCGGCCGACAACCTGATCGCCGCGTTGACCGGTGGCCGGGCGCCGACGCCGGTGAATCCCGAGGTGATGGCATGAGCGGTGGTGCTTCCCAGCATGAGGCGCTGGTGACCTGGCAGCGCGCCGAGGGTGAGGCCTTCACCGACAACCGCTACAGCCGCCGCCATGCCTGGCGCTTCGACGGCGGGGCGGAAGTGGCCGCTTCTTCGTCGCCGCATGCGGTGCGGCTGCCGTTCTCCGACCCGTCGGCGGTCGACCCCGAAGAAGCCTTCGTCGCTTCGCTGGCCAGCTGCCACATGCTGTGGTTCCTCTCCATCGCGGCGCAGCGCGGCTTTTGCGTCGACCGCTACCACGACGCCGCCACCGGCACGATGCAGAGGAACGCGGCCGGCAAGGTGGCCATCACCGCGGTCACGCTCAAGCCCGAGGTGCGCTTTTCGGGCAGCCGTGTGCCCACGTCGCAAGAGCTGGCCGAGATGCACCATGAGGCGCATGAGCAGTGCTTCATCGCCAATTCGGTGAATTCCGAGATCGTCTGCGAGCCGGTGATGCCCCCGGGCGGCTGACCCGGCAGGGTGGCCGAGAATGGCGGCATGCCCGCCCTTGAAACGCTTGTTTTCGCCCTGCTCGTCGTCACCCTCGTCGTTCTGGTTCTGCTGGTCGTGCTGCTGCTGCGCGGCCGTGGCCCCGATGCCGGCGCCCTGTTGCAGGAACTGGCGCAGTCAATGCGCAGCGACGGCCAGCGCCTGGAGCGCGAACTGCGCGACGAGGTGGGGCGCAGCGGGAGCACCACGCGACAGGACCTGGCGCGTGACCTGGGCGCCACCCGCCAGGAACTGGCCCGCGAACTGAGCGGCAGCCGCCAGGAACTCGGCCAGGCCCTGGCCACCTTCCAGCAGACGCTGCTGGCCCAGTCCGGCGACGTGGCCCGCACGCAGAACGAACAGATCGACACCTTCCGCACCCAGCTGGGCGCGATGCAGCAAGGCCTGAATGCCGCGCTGCTGGCCGGCCGCGAGGCGCAGGACAACGCGCTGCGCCGCTTCGGCGACAGCCTGGGCGAGCAGCTGCGCAGCCTGTCGGAAGCCAACGACAAGCGCCTGGCCGAAGTGCGCAGCACGGTGGAAGCCAAGCTGGCCGCCATCCAGCAGGACAACGAGAAAAAGCTGGAGCAGATGCGTGCCACCGTGGACGAGAAGCTGCACGCCACGCTGGAGCAGCGCCTGGGCGAGAGCTTCAAGCAGGTGGCCGAGCGGCTGGAGCAGGTGCACAAGGGCCTGGGCGAGATGCAGGTGCTGGCGCGCGACGTGGGCTCGCTCAACCGGGTGCTCACCAACGTCAAGACGCGCGGCATCTTTGGTGAAGTGCAGCTGGCCGGCCTGCTGGAGCAGGTGTTCACGCCCGAGCAGTACGCCACCAACGTGGAAACGCTGACCGGCAGCGGCGCCCGCGTGGAGTTTGCGATCCGCCTGCCCGGCCGCCGCGACGACGGCGCGCCGCTGTGGCTGCCGATCGACGCCAAGTTTCCGCGCGAAGACTACGAGCGCCTGCTGGAAGCGCAGGAGCGCGCCGACCCGGTGGCGGTGGAGGCGGCCTCCAAGGCCATCGAAGCGCACCTGCGGCGCGAGGCCAGGAGCATCCGCGAGAAGTACGTGGCGCCGCCGCACACCACCGACTTCGGCATTCTCTTTGTGCCCACCGAGGGCTTGTATGCCGAGGCGCTGCGCCGGCCCGGCCTGGTGGAATCGCTGCAGCGTGAACACAAGGTGATGCTGGCCGGCCCCACCACGCTGCTGGCCACCCTGAGCAGCCTGCAGATGGGCTTTCGCACGCTGGCTTTGGA